>JALEJI010000045.1 GCA_022769825.1 Prevotella sp.
TCTGTATGCCGCCACTGCCTTCCTTGAAGTCGTTGGTGATGTTTGTCTTCACCGTCTTGAATTGCTTCTTGGTGTTTCCGAACTTCCAGTTGAGGTTAAGCATTATCGTGCGTATAGGCACCTTGATGGTCATGTTCTGCACGTAGTCGGAGTTCACCGTCCTCGTCTTTATGTTGAGCTTGTCGCTCAACGGGGTGAAGAACTGCAGGCTGAGGTCGAGCTTGTCTTTCAGCAGTTCTTTCGACAAGGTGGTGTAAGCCATCTCCATGCTGCCTTGATAACCCTGGAGGTTGTAGGTCTTGCTGGCCACCATGCCGCCCACGGTCCACTGTATGTCCCATGGCAGGGTCTGCTGGAAGTTGAGCATGGCGTTGCCGCTCCAACCGTTGTTTTTCAAGCCCATGGCATCGCTCCTCATGTCCACGTAGCCCATTTGCCCGTTCAGTATCAGGCGCGTCTTCTTAGCCAACATCCAGTTGATGAACAGGTTCAGGCTCGCGTCGCGCTTCTTGGCCACGTTGCCATAAGTCTGGTTGAGCAGGTTGTTGTCGTCGATAAACGAGTATTGCTCTATCTGGTTATCGCAGAAGGTGTAGCCCGCCGTGGCGCTCAACATGAACTTTGCCGAATAGTAGTTGTACACCATGTTTATCGTGTGCGACTTCTCTGTGTCGAGGTTGGAGTTGCCATACGACAGCGCGGTCGGGTTGCTGCGGTCCACGTAAGGGTTGAGGTAGCTGATGCCCGGGCGCGCTATCCTCATGCTGTAGTTCATGCCGATGTTCATGCCCGCAGCCATGCTGTAGCTCAGGCTCGCGTTTGGCACGAGCACGCCATAGTGTTTCTTGAAGTCATTGCCATTGCCCAGCTTGTATTTCACGTTCTCCCAGGTGTATTCGTACCTGCTGCCTATCACCGAGCCGAGTTTTCCCCATTGCGCCTTCCACTCAGCGTAAGCGGCGAGTATGCCCTGCGTGTTCTCGTATTCCACGCTGTTGCCAGGGTTGAACGTCTCCGTGCGGTCGCCGGCCACGTCGTAATACTTCGAGTCGGCCTTGTTGAGCCTGTTGATGAACTTGGTTCCGAAGTTGAGGGTGTGCTTAGTGCCGAGCGCCTGCGTGAAGTCGGCTTGCAAGGTGTGCTCCGTGGCGCGCGTCGCGTTGTTGGAGCGCAAGTCGTTGAGCTGCACGCCCGTCACGCCGCTCGCCTTGTCGTAGAAAGTGTAGTTGTTGGTGTGCGCGAGCGAGTTGTTGAAGAGATAGCTCAATATCATGTAGCTCTTGCGGTCGTCGTTCCAGAACCGCTGGTAGTCCACGCTGCCGTAAAACGCCTTCGTGCCCGTCTCCTGCCGCATCTCGTTGCTGTAAGAGAATCCCTTTCCGTATATTCCGCCAAACATCCGCGTGGTAGGCTGGCCGTTTATCTTCTGCTTGAAAGTGACATAGTCTGCCATGGCACTAATGGTGCTGAGCGAGTCGAGGTCATAGCTCAGGCTGATGTTGCCCATGGCGTAAGGCTGCTTCATGTCCGACTTTTGGTGATACACCATGTGGCTGTCGGCATCGGCTCCCGTGACCTCCGCCGCACCAGCCTTTACCTTCTGCACACGGTCGAAGTCTATCGTCGTGCCGTTCATGCGCTGGTGGTTGAGCATGCCGTTGGCGCTGTAGGTCAGCTTGCCTTGCTGCCCGTTTACCAACGCCGACACGCGCCGTATCTGGTTGCCGCCTGCCACGCTCACGTTGCCGTTGTAGCCATTGGCCACGTCGCCGCCAGAGGCACCGCGCCGCTTGTTGAGCACTATGTTGAGCACGCCACCCGTGCCTTCCGCGTCGTATTTCGCCCCGGGGTTGGTCACGACCTCAATGCTCTTCACCATCGTGGCGGGCATGGCCTTGAATATCTGCGAGGCGTTGCTGGTGTACATGGGGTTGAGCTTGCCGTCCACATAGACCTTGAAGCTCGACGATCCGTTCACGCTGATGTTGTCCTGTCCGTCCACGGTCACCCTTGGCACCTTCCTCAGCATGTCGAGCACGGTGGAGGCCTTCGCCTCGGCGTCGTCGGCCACGTTGTAGGTCATCTTGTCGGTCTCCATCTTGATGAGCGGCTTCGACGCCACCACGCTCACCGCGCCGAGGTCAACATCCTTCCAAATGGAATCGTTTTTGAGCGAGTCGCCCTGGGCCACACCGCCTTGGGCGGCCTTGCCGACGCCGCTTGCCGCGTTGCCCACTTGGGCCATCGCGCCCAGGGAGCAAGCGAGCAAAGCGCCGGAGAGCATTATACCTGGTTCTCTCATTTTACCTTAGTCATCTATTATCATGCCTTTGCGAAGGCTTCCTTTACATCTTCCAGGCTTATGTCGAGCAGCTTCATCTGCCTAACCATCTCCGGGATAACCGTCTTCATGAAGGCCCTGCGCCTGGTGTCCTTGATATTTCGTTGTGCGTCTTCCGCCACGAAATAGCCGAGGCCGCGCTTGTTGAATATCACGCCTTCCTGCGACAGCTGGTCATAAGCCTTGACAGCGGTGTTGGCGTTCACGCCAAGCCGCGCGGCATACTCGCGCACGCTTGGTACGCGGTCGAACGCCTTGTATGTGCCGGCGAGGATCTCGTCGCTCAGGCGGTCGGCCATTTGCAGGTAGATGGCCTTGTCGTTGCTGAATGCCATATATATAATAACTTTGCTTGTTTTGTACTTACTTTACATTTTCCAACTTCTTATTTTTCCAGTCGCAGCCTTGAGGTGTCCACGTCGCCACTGCCCGACACGTGCTTGCCAAGGGTCTGGAGCTCTCCGGAGAGGGTCACGTCGCCACTGCCCGTCACGCTCACGTCGGCGTTGCCGCAGTTGGAGAAGTTGAGATCAGCGTCACCTGAGCCGGAGATGGTCAGCTCCGTGTTTGCCACGTCTGCCAAGCCGCTTTTCACGTCGCCACTGCCGAAGACCGAGAACGATGCGTTTTTGGCCTTGACGGAACCCATGTCGGCGTCGCCACTGCCCGACACGGAATATTTAAAGTCGCCGGTGAGGGACACGTTCTTCGTATTGGTGTCACCGCTGCCCGTCCTTATGATGCTCAGGCTCTTGCCTTTATAGGCATTGTCGAAGGTGAGGTCGCCACTGCCCGAGAGCGACACTTCATCGAGACTTGGGGCGCTTATCCACATCTCGGCACCCTGATTGTCGTTGACAAACAACACCGTGACGCCTTTCTGGTTCTTGTATTTGTCGCTTTTGATGGTGAGCGCGCCATTTTCCACGCTCACGCTGTGATGGTCATACCATGCCGGAGTCGCCTTGAGCGTCACCTTGTAGGTGTCCGACTGGGTGAAGTGGATGTCGCAGTTGCTGGCGTTGTTCAGCGAGGTGAAACCCGTGAGGTTGAGATGGTATATCTTGGCTGGCTCCTTGCTGTCGTAGGCTTTCTCGATACGGCAAGCCGACATGGACGCGATGGTTAATATGGCCACTAAGAAAAGAAACAATGCTTTTTTCATGATATGTGTGTGTTTGAGGATTATCTTTTGGTTAATTTATAAATATGAATGGAGGTCGTGTCATTGGCATTTACTTGTTGAGCCTCTTGTTGTTGATGACCTGCAACCTCGTGTACTTGCGATAGGCGAACCTGTAACAGAACACCGTGAACGCTATGCCGAGAACCGTCAACACCAGGTTGACCCAGTTGTCGTAAACCATTACCACATAGCCGTCTGCCTGGAGCTTGACGAGCCCTTTCACCCACAGCGCTCCTAAGGTGAGCAGCAGGAAGTTAACAACCAAGAACACCAATAACGACATTACCAACGGATGCTTGTGGAATATGCTGCCAAGCAAGAGGAAGAACGCGTGCAACGCCACTACAGACACGCATGCGGAAACCGAGTAGGCTGCCATGCCAACGTTGAAGTCATGGAAGTAGCCTATCGCCTCCAAGGCATAGCCAGTGGCCCATCCCGCGTTGTCGTTTCCAAAGATGAACGACAGCAGGCGCTGAACCACGTCGCCCGCGAGGAACCCGATGATGGCGGCCAGAGGCAACGCCACAGCTATGACGAGGTAGCGAGCAATGAATTTCTCCTTGGTAGTGGCTGGCAACATGAAGTCGTTGATGCGCTGCTGACGGGTCTTGAGGTGGGTGAAGACGCTCGTACCTGCCATCATCAGATAAACGCTGAGGGCGAACAAGGCGGTGCCGGAGGTGCTGCTCGCGGTGTTGGCGTTGTCGGAAATCATGAGACCCATGGCTTGCGGAATGGCTACGATGGCGAAGAAGACCAAGGCGAACGTGGCTATTTGGCGCTTGCTGAGCGTGAGCTGCCAGCGGAGGACGTTAAGGAATCTATCTTTTTTCATGATGTGTGCTAATATATATGTGATGTGTGCTATATAATAATGTGTATCTCTTTTGGCTTTATTCCATCTTCGCCCCGCTTATCAAGGCGTTGAAGAGCAATTCAAGGTCCACTTGCGTCTCCGCCTCATCGTCGCCTCGCAACACTATCGAGGCGTTGCCTTGCAAGCTTGGCTCGGAGTAAACAACCCTGCCGCCCATCTCTTGCGGCATGAGGTAGCGGAAGGCGTAACGCTCTGAGATGTCGGCTATGGAACGGTTGAGCAACACCTTGCTTTGGTCCACCACCACCACGTGGTCGAGAAGGTTCTCTATGTCGTGCACCTGGTGGGTGGATATTATGAGGGTGCGGTCGTCGGCCATGTAGTTGGCTATCACCCTGCGGAAGAGTGCCTTCGACGGTATGTCGAGACCGTTGGTTGGCTCGTCCATCATCAGCAGGCGAGTGCCCGTGGCAATGGCAATGCTCATGTAGACCTTCTTCTTCTGACCCATGGATAGCTCCTTGAGGTTGGGGTTGGCGGGCATCTCAAACTCGGCAAGGCATTGCTTCAACAGCTCATCGCTGAACGTTGGGTAGAACGACCGCATGAGGGTGCACAGTGAGTCGAAACTCATGTCGGGCATGTTATACTCCTCTGGCACGATGAACATCTGGCTCAGGAGCTCCGGCTTGCGCAGCTTGCTCTCCACGCCGTCTACCGACACGCTGCCCGAGTTTGGCATGAGGAGTCCCGCGATGAGGTAAAGCAAGGTCGACTTGCCCGTGCCGTTCTTGCCAAGCAAGCCGTATATGCGGCCCTGCTCAAGCTGCAAGTCGAAGTGACTGAACACTTGGTGCTTACTGCCCCGATAACTGAATCCAAGGTCTTTTACGTCTATCATATCCTTTTTTGTTTATTGATTTATGTCTGTATTAGTGTACTACATTAATAGTACGCTGCAAAGATAATGTCATTTCTTTATTATCTCCAAATATATCTCCAAAAATGTTTATTTAATTTGATTTTATTAACATTATAATCGTATAATATACATATTTTCACTAAATTTACATCCGAAAAGGCTACTATCGCACAGCCATCGCGATATCAGTGGGGACGCGATGCCATTCCAATGGGGACTTTTCTTTCGCGCATCCCACACGGATGTGCAGGGGCGGGCCCTATGCCCATCCGTGACCCGAATGGCAAGACGCATAGGATTTGTCGATGTGTCCACATTGGTTGCGGACGGGCACTGGGCCCGCCCCTGCAAAGCATTATCACATACGTAATTCAGCATGGAGGCATATAACGCTACTTCATACACGTGAATACACATGAATCAAAATGAAACAAAAAAATCAAGGTTTCACACCCCATTCCAAGTTTTTTTCCTACCTTTGCTTTCGCACGTTCGCAACAAGGCCCTACATGGCACTCGGGAACGGAAAAACTTTTATTAATCAGAAACAACATGAAAACAATCTCCCCAACAATTCTCTTCATGACTCTGGCAATTATCGGACTTATCTTCCCCTCCACGGCGGAGGCTCAGTCGTCATCACCTGGTACCATAAATGCCTTTTCTCGTATAACCGACAGATTCAGAATTTTCGGTAAAAACGTTGAGGAATGTCGGGTTAATGACGACAAAGTCACAAGGTATGCCGACAAGGACACACTAACCTTTTACGGTCGAAAGCCAGTATGGGTGTTTTCAAGTCGACTTGGGGGTCCCTTTATTTTCTCCGGTAATTGCGAATATAGACAAGAAACCTTCAATGGGCAGTCAACAAAAGGTACCCATGTCCTTACCAGGGAAATATTCGCATTCAAAAACAATGAGGGATGCGTGTACATACGCCCCAAGGGAAACGACGGAATAGTAGCGCCATGCTTGCAGCTTTTTGCCCATGGCTTCAGATACTCTTATAATGTATACCATGCGGAAAAATACAACCCCAAAACTCGCAAATGGGAGTACGCCAGCATTTGGGTAGACAATGCCAATGCCGACCCAGTGCTGAACTTTCTTAAATCACATTTCGCCAAATAAGGCTTTAAACATATATAAGATGGAGAAGAACGAAGAGTTGCGAGAGGCATGGGAGTTCGTGGAGCACACGGGCACCAGCATATTCCTCACGGGCAAGGCCGGCACGGGCAAGACCACGTTTCTGAAGACGGTGGTCGAGAAGTCGTCGAAACGATTAATCGTGGTGGCGCCAACGGGCGTGGCGGCCATCAACGCCGGCGGCGTGACCATCCACTCGTTTTTCCAACTGCCCTTCACGCCTTTCATCCCTGGCTCTACCATTCGCGACCGCTACGACTTCTCCAAGGCCAAACGGCGCATCATAGCCTCGCTCGACCTTCTGATAATAGACGAGATAAGCATGGTCAGGGCCGACCTCCTCGATGCCGTCGACTCCGTGCTTCGCCGTTTCCGCGACCCCACGCGGCCTTTTGGCGGCGTGCAGCTGCTCATGATTGGCGACCTGCAACAGCTCACGCCCGTGGTGACGGCACAGGAAGAGGGCATACTGAACCAATACTACGACACGCCTTATTTCTTCGGCAGCAATACGCTGCGGCAGGTGAACTATGTTACCATACAGCTGTCGAAGGTCTACCGCCAACAAGACCCTAAGTTCATCAACATCCTGAACCACGTGCGCGACGGCCATCCAACTCCCGACGACCTCAACACGCTCAACTCTCGTTGCAACCCCACTTTCATTCCCAAGCCGGAAGACGGATACATACGCCTGACCACCCACAACCGCATGGCCGACAGCTACAACGAGAACGAGCTGATGAAGCTGGGCGGCAAGCGCTACCGCTTCAAGGCCGAGGTGGAAGGCGAGTTCCCGGCATCCAGCTATCCTGCCGAGGAGACGCTGGAACTGAAGCAAGGCGCGCAGGTGATGTTCATCAAGAACGACAGCGGCCACAAATACTACAACGGCAAGATTGGCCACGTGGTGGACATCGACGCCGAGAAGATAACGGTGAAGTGTCCGGGCGACACCGAGGTGATAAAGGTGGAGCAAGACGAATGGGAGAACACCAAATACGTCATCAACCCCGAGAAAAAGACCATAGAGCCGCAGGTGGCGGGCACGTTCAAGCAGTATCCGCTGCGCCTGGCCTGGGCCATAACCATACACAAGAGCCAAGGCCTGACTTTCGAGCACGCCATCATCGACGCCGGCTTCTCGTTCGCCTCAGGACAGGTCTACGTGGCGCTGAGCCGCTGCAAGACGCTTGAGGGCATGGTGCTTGCCTCGCGCATAGGGTCGAGCAGCATCTTCAACGACTCGCGCGTGACCGAATACATCTCCCATCAGCAGCAGATGGCTGAAGAGAGCGTGAGGCAGTTGCCGTCGCTCAAGGACGCTTACTTCAAGGAGCTGCTTCTCGACATGTTCTCGTTCAACCGCCTCTTCGGCGCCGAGCAGATGCTCAACCGCACGATGGTGGAGTTTTTCAGGACGTTGCCGCGCCTGTGCGACTACCACCGCACGGTGTTGGAGAAGGTAAAGGCTAAGGTGATGGACGTGGCCTACAAGTGGCTCAACGTCATCCGCCAGACCTCATGTGAGGACCTGCACGGCGAGGCGTTCCTGCAAAGGGTGCGTCGCTCTGCCGACTATTTCGCCGCCACGCTGAAAGAGCTCGTGCCCGACCTGCTGGAGAAGACGAAGATGGCAAACGGCAAGGGCAAGCAGGCCATGGAGCAGCTTGAAGAACGCTACAAGGAGTTCTGGTTGCAGTATCTCTGCAAGGAGAAGATGCTCGACACCATGGCCGACAAGCCTTTCACGGTGGCCACGTACCTGCAAGCCAAGCAAGAGGCGACCATCGACTCGATGGAGGTGGTGGACCCTGGCACGAAGCGCGCGCGACCCAAGGCAAGGAAGGCGCAAGACAACCCATACGCCGACGAGACGCGCGTGGCAAGGCAGCAGAAGACCAAGGAGGAAAGGCCAAAGGCCAAGCCAAGGAAGAAGGGCGAATCGGAGGCCCAGACCTTCGAGATGTACGGCAAGGGCATGGCCATAGAGCAGATAGCCAAGGAGCGTGGACTGACCACCGGCACCATAATGTCGCACCTCGCAAAATACGTGAAAACTGGCAAACTGAGCGCCGACAAGATAATACCGGCAGAGCACGTGAGGGCCATTCGCCACGCCCTGTCGACAGTGGAGGAGCACGCCGCCGTGGACGACATCATGAAGTTGTGCCCCAAGGACGTGAGCAAGGGGGAGGTCTACTTCATGCTGAACGCGACACGATAAAGCATTTACACAATTTTCTAAAATAAGACAAGTGACAATTAATGTAATGAACAAAATCCTAAGAACTATCATCGTATGGTCCGTGCTCGGCTGCATGTTAGCGGGAATGCCGACAACCGCCAAGGCACAAAAGGTCGTGTTTCCACAGCAGAAACAGGCAGGCGTGGCTACGCTGAAGTGTAACGCTAAAAACTTCACCCTTGCCAACAGCCTTCTGCAAGCATCCTACTCCGTCGTCAACGGCACGTTGCGATTCAACGGCTGCAAGGCCATGGACCTCATGCCCTCGGCAGACCTTTTCCGCATAGGCCTTGCCGACCGCACTGAGTTCTCGTCGCAGGACATGAAGCTCGCCAGCGTGACCACAGAGAACTACGCCGCCGACCCCAAGGCCGCCAAAGGCTCTGAGCGGTTCCGCGGCAAGGGCGTAAAGGCCGTGTTCACGCGCGGCGACCTGCGCGTGGAGTGGCGTGCCGTGCTGCGCGACGGCTCCCACTACCTGCGCACCGAGATGAGCATCTCGTCGGGCAAGGACGTGCGGATGGATCATATCGTGCCGATGATTTACGCCGTAGACGTGCGCAAGGCAAAGTCGGCGCCACGGGTCGTGGGCAACACGCGTGGCGCAGCGCTGCTGAGCAGCAAGCTCTTTGCCGGACTGGAGACGCCGATGGGCGTAAACACCACCAACCTCGACTCTGCCGACATTGCCAACATCAACAGCCGCGACATGGTGAAGATGGAGGGCAACTGGGTGCGCCACACCACATTGAAGGCTGGCAAGACGTGGACGGTGAGCAGCGTGGTGGGACTGGTGGCAAAGGGCCAACAGCGTCGCTCGTTCCTTGCCTACAGCGAGCGTGAACGCGCGGCAGCATGGCATCCCATGACCATCTACAACTCATGGTACGAGCTTAACATAGACCGCAACAACGCCCCCGGAAACCGTGGCATATACGACCCCAACGACAAGCAGAACCTCAATGGCGACTACACGGGCAACATGACGGCGGCGCAATGCGAGGACGTGGTGCGCCACTGGAAGGCAAAGTTCTACGACGTGTATGGCAAGACTCCCGTGGCCTATGTCTTCGACGATGGCTGGGACGCTTACGGCACGTGGACGTTCAACCCCAACTTCCCCAACGGCTTCAAGGAGGTTGACAAGCTGGCGCGCGAGATGGGCGCGGGCATCGGCGCGTGGCTCGGTCCCGTGGGCGGCTATGGCGCGAGTGGCGAATACCGGCGCAACTACTGGCGCGGGCGTGGCGGCATGCAGCTGAGCAACCACGTCTACTACGACTACTTCGTGAAGTGCTCGTCGGACATGATAGACAAGTACGACTTCCGCTTCTTCAAGTTCGACGGCATCAGCGCGCAGTTCTCTGCCGTAGGCCCCGACATGACCGACGCCGGACTGGAGAACTGCGAGGGCATAATAAGCATAGAGAACGACGTGCGCAAGAAGCGCGGCGACATATTCTATAACACCACCGTGGGCACCTGGGCTTCACCGTTCTGGTTCCACGTGAGCGATGCCGTGTGGCGACAGGAGGGCGACTTCGGCAAGACGGGCGTCGGCGACGACCGCGAGCAATGGATTACCTATCGCGACCGCCTCGTTTACCAAAACTTCGTGGACCGCTCGCCTATCTGCCCCATCAACACGCTCATGACGCACGGAGTAATACTAAGCCGTTTCGGGGCCGTGTCGAAGACCATGGATTACGACGGCATCGTGCGTGAGATGCGCTGTGGCTTCGGGTGCGGCTCGTCGATGGTGGAGCTTTACACCGACTACAAGTTGCTCGACGAGATAAAGAACCACGATGGGGAAGCCGGCACCCTGTGGCGACAACTTGCCGACTGCATGAATTGGCAACAGCGCAACGCCGACGTGCTGCCCGACATCCACTGGGTGGGCGGCAATCCTTGGGATGGCGCGCATGCCAACGTCTACGGTTGGGCGGCATGGAATGGCAAGAAGGTCACTCTCACCCTGCGCAACCCGGACGTGAAGCCACAGGCCATGACCACAACGCTCCGCAAGGTGTTCGACATTCCGGAATACATCAAGACGACAGTGACATTGCGCAGCTCCTTCGCCGACCAGATTATAGGCAACGGTGGCATTGAAGGCATAAAGGCCAATGAGCCTGTCGACATCGACAAGGAAATAACCGTAAAGATGCCCAAGTCATCGGTCTTCGTCTTCGATGGCATAGACAATGGGCGTTTCGATTTCGGCGAGGCTAACAAGTAGCGCATGAACGACGACATTCTCCAGCCTCAAGATGTAAAATATTATTGCCAAAATTTAACACTTGGAAACAGGTGCATTTAGAACGGGAAAAAGGGTCGAAGGTGCCCCTTTTCAGCACCGTAGGCGGCTTTTTTGCCAAAAACCATTGCCATTACGGTGCAATCGCGTCGCCGTTACAGTGTAACGGCGACGCGATTGTACAGTAACGGCGACGCGATTGCACCGTAACGGCGACGCGATTGCACCGTAACGGCGACGCAAATTCAGCACAAAAGCACCGCCAAAAAACCGCAAAATGCGCAAGTCTTTGATAATCAAAGATCTATCAAAGTCGCCCATAATCGCGTCATTTCCAACCAAGAGACTGCTTGGTTGAAAAAAATCGATTCTCAGACGACCATTTGTAAAATATTATTATCGCTTGCAACGGCAAGCCTAAAGCTGCTCCACGCTCTTCACCAGCGAGTCGGACCCTGAGACCCAGAAGGCCACGCGCACGACGCTGCCCACGTCGGTGTTGCCACTCCGCTTGATATGGCGCGTCTTGCCATACACAAGGGTGTCGCGACGCGAAGGATAGCTCACGAGCTGCAGACGCTGCTTGGTACTGCCTGAGCCAATATAGAAAATGTCGACGCTGTCCTTGGCATGGGCGAGCTTGACGGCCTTGGCGCGCGCGCGGCGGTTTATAGCAGCCGTGTCTATAGGGGCGAACACCGAGGCGGCAACGGTGTCGCCGGGGTTATCGTTCGGTGCCATCTTGCAGGCCGTGGGGACCAATCCCGCGGCAGCCACGAGGAATGACAAAAAAAGAACCTTTCTCATAATAACATTATCCTTACACGCCAATCTTGGCCAGTCCGCCCTCACCCGTCTCCTTGTAGAGCGAAGGCAGGTCGTGGCCCGTTTGTTTCATCACTTCCACCACACGGTCGAAGCTCACGCGGTGCTTTCCGTCGGAGAAGGCGGCATAGAGGTTGCAGTCGAGCGCGCGCGTGGCGGCGAAGGCGTTGCGCTCTATGCACGGTATCTGCACCAGTCCGCACACGGGGTCGCACGTCATGCCGAGGTGATGCTCAAGCCCCATCTCGGCGGCATACTCTATCTGCGAGGGCGAGCCGCCAAAGAGCTGGCAAGCGGCCGCCGAAGCCATGGCGCAAGCCACGCCGACCTCGCCCTGGCAACCCACGTCGGCACCCGATATGGAAGCGTTCTCCTTCACGATGTCGCCAATCAAGCCGGCGGTGGCGATGGCATGGAGAATCTTCTCCTCAGAGAAATTGTGACCCGTGGCGAGATGATAGAGCACGCCCGGCATCACGCCGCAACTGCCGCATGTGGGCGCCGTGACGATGGTGCCGCCGCTGGCGTTCTCCTCGCTCACGGCAAGGGCGTAAGCATAGACGAGGGCGCGCGTCTGGAGGTTGGGCTTATAGCCCTTGGCCTTCACGAAATAGGTGGAAGCCTTGCGCTGGAGGTTGAGCGGCCCGGGGAGCCGCCCCTCGTGGTTGATGCCACGCTCCACGCTCTCCTGCATGGCGGTCCACACCTCGCGCAGGTAATCCCATATGTCAGATTTCTCGCAGCGGTCCACATACTCCCAATAGGCACAGCCGTTGTCCTCGCACCAACCCTTTATGTCGGCGAGATAATGCAGGCCATAGACGTCGGGACTCGCGGGCAACAACCCCGTAGGGTGGTCGCCCTCGGAAAGCGCGCCACCGCCAACGGAATACACCACCCAATCGTTTATGCGCATGCCATTGGGGTGGAACGGCAGAAACACGCTTGGTTTCCACTCTATCTCCACCGGGCCCACGGGCTCGAGCACCTCCTTGATGGCCACGTCGGTCATGTGGCCCTTGCCCGTGGCGGCCAAGCTGCCATACAGCGTGACGTGGAAGCGCGTCGCGTCGGGATGCGCCTTCAGATATGTTTGCGCCGCCTTTTGCGGGCCCATGGTATGGCTCGACGACGGCCCCTTGCCGATACGGAATATTTCCCTCAATGATTTCATGCCACAAAGTTAATGTTTTTATGCGAGAGACCGCCCCGGACCGGGAAGTTTATTTTCCACTTCCTCGCCTTTTACCCAAGCCTCATCCGCATATATCCTTGAAGACGCAGGTCTCGCAACGGTCCTTGTGGACGGTAGGCTCAAAGGGCTTGCCCTCGTCGAAGATGTCGGCAAGCAGCGTGCCCAAGCCGCTGGCGAACGCCTCGTGGACACTGGCTATGTCGTTGACCTCGGAGAACGTGGCCTTACGCTTACCCTCTTGCCCCTCGTCCTTGACCTTCAGTATTGGGTTGTAGGTCTCGTCCTTGGCCTGGCGTATGAAGAGCAACGCCGGGGCCACGGGGTCGCCCGCGATGCGGCAAGCCTCTTGCGCCTCACGGCTACTGCTGATGATGTCGGAATAGAGAAACGACTGGAGGTAATACACCGTGTGCTTGGAGTCGACATAGTCGGGGTTGAATATCTCCTCGACGCTCGGGGCCGACGATGTCAACGGCCGTCCGGTCTTATAGTCGACCACGCGCACCTGCCTGCCCACGCGGTCAAGGCGGTCTACCTGTCCGCCAAGCCTGATGACGCGTCGGATGCCGTTGACCTCGAAGGAGAACTCCTTGTAGAAGTCGGTCTCCAAGGCTAATATGTCGAACGGGGCGTTAGCCTTGTCGATGCGCAACAGCCGCCTCAGGTAGATAAGCAGCACGTTGCGGTTGAGCAGTTGCAAGCCGTTGTAGCGCGGATGGTAGCCTGCCCGGTCTATCTTGAACAGCTTCTCGCTGAAAGCCTGGTCGAGGATCGCCTCCAACTTGGCGCCATCCTTCACCAGGCCGTCGATCATGTCAGCCGTGACGGGCCTCTTGCCATGGCAGGACAGGTCGTCGTAGATAAGCTCAGCGGCACGGTGGAAGATGTTGCCAAAGATAACGTTGTCTATCTCCTGCTCGTCGTCGTCAGCCTCGCGCAACTGGCACACGGTGGAATAATAGAACATGAGCGGACAACGGAGGTAGCGGTTTATGGCCGATGGCGACAGCGACTTTATGTCGCGCAACCGCCTGGCCACCGCCTCGGTCTTCGCTATCGGCACACGCATGACGGGCGACACGTTCTGCCCCGACTGCAAGGTGAGCCTGCGGATATGCTGTGCCTGTCCGCTCTCCACCATGAACTGCAACATGAACCGGCTCATCTCTCCCTGCCGGCCATCGTCGGCGGCGTTGTTGAAGGTCATGGTCACATCGGAGGCGCGCTGCAAGAGCGAGTGGAAATAATAGGAATAGATGGCCACCTTGTTTTCTATTGTCGTCATCTCATAGCCCCTTCGCAGCGAGTGCGGAATGAACGACGCGTCGTTGACGCCTTTGGGCATGTTGCCCTCGTTGCAGGAGAGCATGAGCACGTGGTCGAAGTCGAGGTTGCGGGTCTCCAGCACGCCCATGACTTGTATGCCAAGCGCCGGCTCGCCATGGAAAGGCACCGAGGTGGAGTCGACGAGCTGTGACAGCAGGCGCTGCAGCAACACCGTGGCGCAGTCGACCTCCGTCTTGGCGAAGACCTCCTTGAGGCGGTTCACGATGGTGTACATGCGGAAGACCGACTCGTGCATCAACGGGTCTTCCTCGGCGCGTGAGCCCACGCCCGTGAACTTCAGTATGTCGGCAAGCCATTGCAGCAAGCCGACTATGAGGTCACGCCCCCGCAGGCTTGGCGCGACAGGGGTGAAGACGCGCCGCGCCGCCTCGTCGCGGTTCCCGACAAGTCGCTCCACCGTGGGGAAGAATGTCTTGCGGGTGGTCAAGTCATCATAGATAGCGGAGATGTCTTCGGAGATGTACTTGGCATAAGGGTGGCACAACACCTGGTTGACGTAAGCCAAGCGGTAGGTCTTGCCATCCTTGCACAAGCCCTGCAGGCGCAAGGCGAGCAGCACGCCCACGAGCGTGGCCGCCGGCGTGGCCGACAGGGGATAGCCGGCGGTGATGTTGACCTCGCCCACGGTGTCGGGCAGGCAATGCACCACGTTTTGCAGAAGCCGCTCATCGCACAGCACGATAGCCACCGACCTCGGGTTGGTCCTCACCACGTCGCCCAAGCCGCGAAGCCACGTGGTGACGTAGCGGGCCTGGATGTCCTCGGTGGGGGCTGAGACGTAGGCAATGTCCTTCTGTTTCGACAGGTTGTCGTAGATGGTGTCGGTGTCGATGCCCGCGGAAGCCCTGGCAGACGACAGCTCGTTGGGCAAACGGTCGAGGTAGCGGCGGATGTAGCGACCGGCCTCATGGCCATTTGCCATGAAATAGGTGTCATAGTCCCAGTAGAACTCAGCCATGCCCGCGTCTTTCAGTTGCAGGAAGAGCCGCCGTTCCACCTTCTGGAGCAGGTTGAAACCCACGAAGACATAATGCTTGAAGCGGAAGTCGGCCACCTTGCGCTCCACCACGTCGCGATACAGCATGCCCTCATAGGCCAAGCCGTCGCGCCGGAGGTCATCGCGGAAGGCATGATACAGCGGGCCGAGGGTCTTCCAGATGTCGTTGAACCGTTGTTGCAACACGGTGTCGGTCTCCACCTTTCCGAAGAAAGACTCAAGGCTCTCGCGCTGCTGGTCGGAGAGGAAGGAGAAGTCGCGCATCTCCTGCCACGCCTCAAGGCTGATGAAGAGCTTGTCAGCATCCACGAGATTCTTGTCGAGGTCATCGAAGTCGGAAAGCATGAGCTGGCCCCAAGAGAAGAAATGGTCGAGCGGCTCATCGCTGCCCGTGAGCTTGACATAAGCCTTGTAAAGGCGGAAGACGAGGTCTATCTGGTCGGCGACGACGAGAGAGGAATGGCTCCTGAAGAGGTCGCTGATGGTGAAATATGACGGGCTCCATACCGCATGACCCGTCTCCTCGTAGAGGGCCTGGTTAAGGAAGAGCGAGGCTCGCTTGTTTGGGAAAACCACGGCAATGTCGGCAAGATTGTCCCCGCCATGCTTGGCGAGGATGTCCTTGGCCACGTTTTGCAGAAAAGTCCTCATTTGTGTATAAGATGTCTTTGGATGATGTGTCTTTGCTTGATAAAGCATGGATTATACCTTCACTATGTCGCCAGTGCGGATATACCACAAGTAGCCTTCCACCTCGTGGTAGCCCATGTCGCGGAGCAGGTGGACATAGCCCCTGACTTGCCGCTTGTGCTTTTCCAGCTCGCGACCGGTCTTGAAGTCGATTACCACCATCTTCTTCCCGTCGTAGACCACGCGGTCGGGGCGTTGCTCCTTGACGCGCTGCTCCTCTGGGTCGAAATAAATCATGGAACACTCGTTGAAAGCCTTCCATCGTGGCGAGAACCAGTCGTTGACGCGTGGGTCGCGAAGCTTCTCCTCGATAAACTCCTTTAGCTGCGCGCGCGTCATGGGACGGTCATAGAGCACGCCGTCGAACTCCATCTGGTCGATGGCCGCGTCCACCTCGGTATAATCGTGAATGGTGGAGAACAGGCGGTGGATGATGTTGCCCGTGTCGATGTATTGGTCACGCTTGCGGCGCTCGTCAAGCTCATCGGCAGGGGTCATGAACTCATCGCTGTCGTTGCTTTGCAGGAAATGGGCTCTCGACTTGGTTGTCTCGATATTGATGGCCACGCCTTGCTCGGTCTGCTCAAAGATGTTGACCCGTGGCTGGCACTCGCCGGCATGGTTGCCGCTTTCCTCTACAGGCTTGAAAGCCAGCGAGCCAAAACTGTAGCTTATGATGCCATCAGCGTCCTTCTCTGGCTTGGCGTTGGGCAAGTTGGGCACCACGCTCGCTATGAGCGAGGAAGGGAAGTCGGCCTTGTCGGCCTTGCCAAGGACAAACAGGTTGCGCGAGGCACGGGTAAAGGCCACATAAAGGATGTTTACGTTGTCGACAATGTTTTTTATGTGCTCCGCGTCGTAGTCGGCGGCATAGATGGATGTCTTCAGCTTCTTGGCGTTGAGCTTGACCGGCACCAAGGGCAGGTCGCTGTAAGGCTCCACGGAAGGCTCAACCCAAAGCGTGTCGTTGCTGGTCTCCAACGCCCAGTCGCAATAAGGCAATATCACGTTGTCAAACTCCAGGCCCTTGCTCTTGTGGACCGTGAGCAGCCTGATGCCGTTGACCTCGGTGCTGTGGATCGACTTAGAGCAGAGGCTCTCGTCCCACTCTTCAAGGAAGTCGGTGATGCCGGCTACGCGGCGCTTGAGATAGCCCGACAGATGATCGAAGAACGCGCACACGTAGGCGTTCTGGTCGCAGAGCCTGTCGAGACGGAAAAGGCCATAAAGCCTCTCGGCAAGGTCTATGAGGGGCATGGAGAGAAGCTCGGCGCGACTGGCCACGAACTCAGGCGGAAGCATGGGCATATAAGCGTGGCGTGGGGCCGACGGCTTGGCGTCGGGCCCGGTCTCACGGGCGACATCGGATGGCTCCAGCCCCTTGCCGGCAAACGACTTGGCGAGGAACGCCTCGGTGAGTCCATCGTCGGGGTTGGCGAGATAGCGCATGGCATTGACAATGGTGTTGACAGCCTGCGACGCGTCGAGACGGAACGCCTCGTCGGACACCATCTTGAGCAAGCGCGGCTCACCATCCACCAGCACAGGGTTGTGCAGGAAATAGTCGGCTATCAAGCGGATGTGCTTGTTCTTCCTCACGATAATCGCGATGTCGCCGCATTGAACGCCATTGGAAAGAAGCGACTCTATGATTTGCCCGACCTGCGAAATCATCAGGTCGTCGTAGTCATTGCTCGGGAGAAGCTTGACTACCACCTTGCCGGCCTCGGGCTTGCTGTCGGGCACCTCCTGTACCACGTCGGAATAAGCCTTCTCTATTATGGGCGCGTCGACGGAAAGGGTCGACTTGGCGGCTTTGAAGAAACAGTTGTTGAAATCGACAACGTTGCGCTGCGAACGGTAATTGGTGTCAAGGCTCTCCACATGCACCGTGCCGGGATAGTTGGTCTCGTTAAGCCCCTGCAGCAACTGCCAGTCGCCATTGCGCCAACGATATATGCTCTGCTTGACGTCGCCCACGATAAGGCTGCCAGCCTGATGGGAAATGCAGTCGTCGAGAAGCACCTTGAAATTGGCCCATTGCACGGTTGAGGTGTCTTGGAACTCATCTATCATTATATAGCGCAACTGCCCGCCTATCTTCTCGTATATGAATGGCGAGTCTTGCTTGTCGATGAGGTCGTTGAGGAGTTTCTGGGTATTCGACAGGGGATAGTCGTTGTTGTCGGCGTTGATTCGGTTCACCTCCTTCTCGATACGTCCGAGAAGTCGCAACTGATTGATGTTCTGCAGGGTGAGCGTCACAGAATTGACCGTGACGGCAGCGGCCTCGCGTTTCTCCTCGGCCTCCTCTATCAACGGCTTGACATGCTCGCGAATGACAATGGACACAGGCTTGCCAACGTCGGCCTTCTTCACGAACTTGTCGGGGTCTTCCAGGCCGGCCAGGACATAAGAATTGGGCATCTTTGGCTTATCGCTCACGAGTATGCCCTTCGCGAGATTCTCGAAATAACCCGGCGCGTTGCTGTGGCCGCGCGAATAACACGAATCGTCTATACCATATTCAGACGCTATCGCGTCGTAACGCTTGGCGAAGTCGGCCATTTCGTCAAGGGCTTTCGCACGCAACGCTCGAAGGCGCGACGTGTATCGCTTGAAGAAGTCGGCGTCGTCCATGATGAGACGCAGCTGCCCTTGGTGGCTCTTGTAGAAATCGGAGAAGATGTTTTGCCCGAAGTCCTTGATGTTGGCCACGACGTTCCAGTTCTTGTCCTCCTCCATCCGCTCACTGATGAAATCCATTATCCACGTGAGCAATGGGTCCTTGCCGTTGTCAACGTTGCTTATGATGTTGTCCACGGCCTGGCTCTCAACCTCCTTGTCGTTGAGCATGACCTTGAGACTTGCCGTCAGTCCCAGCTCTCGCGCGAGGTTTCGCAGCACGCGCTGGAAGAAGCTGTCAATGGTCTCAACACGGAAACGGCTATAGTCGTGGACAAGCAAAGAGAGCGCGTCACCCGCCCTGTTGCGGATGACGCGCTCTGTAAGGTTTGGGAACGACTTTTTCACCTTCTTATAATAGTCGTCAGCGTCGGGCAGGCTGTTGGCTATGCCATAGAGCTTCGACAAGATGCGCAGTTTCATCTCTTGCGTGGCCTTGTTGGTAAAGGTCACGGCAAGAGTGTAGCAATAGTTCATTGGGTCGGCAACGAGCAACCTAATGTACTCTACCGCAAGGGTAAAAGTCTTTCCCGATCCAGCGCTCGCCTTGTAAACGGTAAGGGGCGCGGTATTAGTAGGCACGAGCGATGATGACTTTATATTTTGCGTCAGCGCCGCTGACCATGTCCTTCATGCCTTCCACGTTCTGGTCGTAAGCGAAAGGTATGCAACGTATGGTGGCTTGGGTGTCCTCCTTGATCTTGGCCTCCGTCTCGGCGGTGCCATCCCATGGGCAGAGGAAGAAGCCGCCATCCTGGACGCGCTCCTTGAACTCATCGTAGTTGTCGCACTCGTAGACATGAGCGTCACGATATGCCTTGGCCTTCTCGAAGATGGCCTTCTGCATGTCGTCGAGAGTGTTCTTCACGCGCTCCACAATGCCATCGAAGCTCACGTTCTCCTTCTCCAATGTGTCGCGGCGCATAATCTCAATGGTGTTGTTCTCGAGGTCACGACCACCCATGACAAGGCGCACTGGGACACCTTTCAGCTCATAATCAGCGAACTTGAAGCCAGGACGCTTGTTGTCGGCATCGTCGTACTTGACGCTGACGCCCAACGCGCGCAACCCGTCTATCGCGGGCTGCAGCTTGGCCGTGATAGCCGCGAGCTGCTCGGCATTCTTGCTTATTGGCACGATGACGACCTGGATAGGAGCCAAACGCGGAGGAAGCACGAGACCGTTGTCGTCGGAGTGGACCATGATGAGCGCGCCCATGAGACGTGTGGAAACACCCCACGACGTAGCCCAGACATACTCAGGCTTGTTGTCCTTGTTGAGGAACTGCACGTCGAAGCTCTTGGCGAAGTTCTGGCCAAGGAAATGGCTCGTGCCGCTCTGCAAGGCCTTGCCGTCCTGCATCATGGCCTCTATGGTGTATGTGTTCAGCGCGCCGGCGAAACGCTCGGTGGGGCTCTTCACGCCCTGCAGCACAGGAACGTCCATCCAGTTCTCGGCGAAGTCGGCATAGACATGGAGCATCTTCTGTGCCTCAGCCTCAGCCTCTTCCTTAGTGGCATGGGCGGTGTGGCCCTCCTGCCAAAGAAACTCCGACGTGCGGAGGAACGGACGCGTTCGCATCTCCCAACGCATGACGTTGCACCACTGGTTGCACATGATTGGCAGGTCGCGCCAAGAGTGAATCCAGTTCTTGTAAGTGTGCCAAATCATCGTCTCCGACGTAGGACGTATGACGAGAGGCTCATCGAGCTTGGCGTCTTGGTCCACCACGATCTTTCCATCATCGGTCGCCTTGAGACGGTAGTGGGTCACCACGGCGCTTTCCTTGGCAAAACCCTTCACGTGTTCTGCCTCACGGGCGAAGAAATTAACAGGTATGAGCAATGGGAAGTAAGCGTTCTGCACACCCGTCTCCTTGAACATTTTGTCGAGTTGGGCTTGCATCTTCTCCCAAATGGCATAGCCGTAGGGCTTGATAATCATACAACCACGTACCGGTGCCACCTCTGCCAGGTCGGCCTTCATCACCAAGTCGTTGTACCACTGACTGTAATTCTCAGCGCGCTTGGTCAATTGTTTCAGTTCTTTTGCCATAATTCTTCAATCATAGGGAAATCCCTACACCAATGTAGGCATTTCCGGAATGCGCAAATTTTATTTATGTTTAATTTTGCGGCAAAGTTAATAAAAAAAGATAGCATAAACGGCTTAACTGCTAAAAAAAGGCTACCTTTGCATGAATAAAAAACAAGAACTCAAATAATATCCAATTATCATGAAAAACGCAAAGACGATTGCACTGGGAATGTGCATGCTCACAATGGTTAGCGGATTCACCTTCACGAGCTGTGCCACGAAGCAAGGCACGGGCACACTCGTTGGCACGGGTGCCGGCGGAGCCTTAGGCGCTCTTGTTGGCGGTCTTATCGGCCATGGCAAAGGTGCCGCCATCGGAACTGCCATAGGAGCCGCCGTCGGCGCTGGAGCCGGAACGCTCATTGGCCGCCACATGGACAAGGTGGCTGAGCAGGCCAAGCAGGTGGAGAACGCCAAGGTGGAGACCGTGACAGACGCCAACGGCTTGAAGGCCGTGAAGGTGACTTTCGACAACGGCATCCTATTCAAGGTCGGAAAATACGACCTGCAGAGCGGAGCCGTAAAGGACTTGGCACAGTTCTCCAACGTGTTGAAGAACAACTCCACTTGCTCTGTCGACATTCAGGGCTACGCTTCTTCCGACGGCTCTGACGACTTGAACCTCAAGCTCTCGCAGAACCGCGCCAACGCCGTGAAGAACTTCCTCGTGAACAACTGCGCCGTGCCTTCTTCACAAATCAAGAACGCCGTAGGCTATGGCGAGACCAACCTCATCACCAACGCTGACGGCACTGAGAACCGCGCCGCAAGCCGTCGTGTGGAGGTTTATCTCTACGCTTCAAAGGCAATGGTTGACGCCGCAAACAACGGTACATTGCAATAATGCGTCGTTTTAAGATAATCACACGTTGGGTGGTGGGGGCATTTTTTGCCTCCACCATTCTTGCTGTCATAGCCTACCGTTTCATTCCTGTTTACATCACGCCATTGATGGTGATAAGATGTTTCCAGAACGGTTCGCTCACCATTCACCACCATTGGATCTCGCTCGACAAGATGTCGGCGCACATGCCGGTGGCTGTCATGGCGAGTGAGGACTCGCGATTCCTCCTGCACCATGGCTTCGACTTCAACGCCATAGGGCAAGCGGCAAAAAACAACCTCAAGGGCGGAAGGAAGCACGGAGCCAGCACCATATCGCAACAGACAGCGAAAAACGTATTCCTGTGGCCAGGACGCTCATGGGTGAGAAAGGGCTTTGAGGTCTATTTCACCGCGCTAATGGAACTATTTTGGAGCAAGCAACGAATAATGGAGGTGTACCTCAACTCCATCGAGATGGGATCGAGCATCTACGGGGTTGACGCTTGCGCGGAATTGAACTTTGGCAAGAAGGCTGACGAACTGACGAGGGCCGACTGCGCGCTGATAGCCGCCACGCTGCCCAACCCGCGAAAATTCTCATCGAAATACCCAAGCGAATACATGCGTAAGCGCCAAAGGCAAATCATGGCAAACATGCGCTATATACCTTCTTTCCCAAAGGAAGGCGAAGATTATGACCCTAACACCGCGGTAGGTGGCACCTACCACTGATTCCTTTTTCATTAAAGCCAACGTTTCATCTTTTAAGCCGAAATCATCCAATTAAGGCCAACATTCATACAAAATGCAGACAGACGAAAACATCCTCTCTCAGCTCAACACCGCACAACAGCAAGCCGTGACCTACTGCGACTCGCCACAGCTCGTCATCGCTGGCGCAGGCTCTGGCAAGACGAGAGTGCTCACCTTCAAAATTGCTTACCTGCTCAACCATTACGACCTAAAGCCTTGGAGCATTCTCGCGCTGACGTTCACCAACAAGGCGGCGAGGGAAATGAAGGAGCGCATAGCAAGCATCGTGGGCGAAGAGAGGGCGAGATACCTGCAAATGGGAACGTTTCACTCCGTCTTCTCGCATATCCTTCGGGTGGAGGCCAAAGCCATAGGCTACAACTCAGACTTCACCATCTACGACGAGACTGACTCGCGCTCGCTTATAAAGAACATCCTAAAGCAGATGGGGCTTGACGACAAGACCTACAAGCCTGCCACCGTGCACGCGGCAATTTCCATGGCAAAGAACCACCTTTGCGGACCGGCACAGTATGCAGCGGATGGGGACAACTTACAACGAGACATGAGGCGCAACATGCCGGAAACGCACAAGATTTTCATGGCATACCAGCAACGCCTGAGGCAAGCCAACGCGATGGATTTCGACGACCTGCTCACCGAGACATATCGATTGCTGAAAGAGAATGAGGAAATAAGGCAGAAATACGCCAACAGGTTTCAATATGTATTGGTGGACGAGTACCAAGACACCAACTACGCGCAGCAAATGATAGTGGAGTTGCTCACCAAGGACAACCCGCACGTTTGCGTGGTGGGCGACGACTACCAAAGCATTTACGCTTTCCGCGGCGCCAACATCTCCAACATATTGAAGTTCAACAAGGTCTACCCCACGGCAAAACTATTCAAGCTGGAACGCAACTATCGCTCAACGAAGAATATCGTATCGGCCGCCAACTCGCTGATGAAGCACAACCGAAGCCAAATAGACAAGGACGTGTACAGCGAGAACGCCGACGGCGACAAGGTGACTGTCTACGAGACCATATCAGACAAGCGCGAGGCAAGTATAGTGTGCAGGGAGATAAAACGCCTAATCAAAGAGGAGCACCTGAAATACAGCGACATAGCCATACTCTACCGCACCAACGCCCAAAGCCGCACGTTTGAGGAGGAGATGCGCAAGCCTGAAGTGGGCCTGGGAGCCAACTATCGCATCTACGGCGGACTGAGCTTCTATCAGCGCAAGGAAATCAAGGACATCATAGCCTACTTCAGGCTTATAGTGAACCCTGACGACGAAGAGGCTTTCAGAAGGATAATCAATTATCCCGCGCGCGGCATAGGCAACACCACCATAATGAAAATAGTGGCGGCTGCCGAGCAAGATGGCGTCAGCCTATGGGAAGTGGTGTCGCGCCCTTCCGAGCACGCCCTCGACGTGAACAAGGGCACCATGACCAAGCTCCTTGGCTTCCGCGCGCTTATCGCCTCATTCATAGAGGAGGCAAAGGAAAAAGACGCCCTGAAGCTCGGACAAGAGATAATTGAGAAGTCGGGAATAAAAGCCGACCTCGGAAAGGACCAATCGGCCGAGGGCGACGCAAGGCGCGAGAACGTGGAGTCGCTCATATCCGGCATGGCATCGTTTGTGCAAGCGCAACAAGAGGACGGGGAAGGCGATTACATCCACCTCACGGATTATCTCCAGACCGTGTCATTGATGACCGACGCGGACAGCGACGATGGCTCTGACGACAAGGTTACGCTCATGACCATTCACGCCGCCAAGGGCCTGGAGTTCAACACGGTGTTCGTCGTTGGACTCGAGGAAAACATCTTCCCAAGCTTGATGTCGGTTGACAACATAAAGGACTTGGAGGAAGAGCGACGTCTTCTCTACGTAGCCATCACGCGAGCCGAGAAGCATTGCTATCTCACATGGGCGCACACCCGTTGGCGTTATGGCAAGCTGGACGCTTTCGTCAACCCAAGCCGTTTCATCTCTGAGATTAACCCGAAATACCTGCACACCGAAGTCGAAGGCGGCAGGAGCGCCGGCAGTTTCTCGTCGTGGGGCGGAAACTCTTCCGCACGAACGTCATGGGGTTCTTCCCGCGATGATGATTATGAGATAAACAAGCCTTATACCGGTTTCAGCGACTGGGGCGACGGCTACTCGCGTCGCAGTGGACGGATGCAGAACTCAAGGCCCGTGGCTGGACAGTTCATGGCCGACCCCAAGCCAAAGTTGACAACACCACACAAAGCCGAGACAGCCGTCAATCCTTTCTCTGAGTCGTTCGAGCAGAAACTAAGGCAGACTGGCAGATGGTCGAGGGTGTCAAGGGCAATGGCAAACGGCGGGAGGACAGCCAGCGCGAGCCCTTCGGCAGAGGCTTCCTCATTGAATGTCGGCAACGTAATTGAGCACCAACGTTTCGGCAAGGGAACGGTCGTGAACATTGAAGGCACGGGAGAGAACAGGAAGGCGACAGTGAAGTTTGAGCAGACCGGCACAAAGCAGTTGCTACTGAAGTTCGCTCATTTCAACATTATCTCATAATGTAACGCCTCTCCCAAAACGCTAAACCACAAAACGGCAAGGCTTCGAGTTTGGGAAGGGGCTATAAAATATTACTTCGGACTTAAATATGCAGAACCGTAAAACGGCAAGGCTTCGAGCCTTGCCGTTTTACGGTTCTCTTGATTTTTAGCCTTTCAAGGTTTTACCCTTGAAGGCATTATTATGATTTCCTTGTTACTTCGCGTAAGCCACTGAGCGAGTCTCACGGATGACCGTAATCTTCACCTGGCCAGGATATGTCATCTCGTTTTGGATCTTCTCCGCTATTTCAGACGACAGCTTGTTGCTCTCCTCGTCGTTCATCTTGTCGGCACCGACAATGACACGCAACTCGCGACCTGCCTGGATGGCGTATGTCTTTGTCACGCCAGGATAGCTCATGGCGATGGCCTCAAGGTCGTTGAGACGCTTGATGTAGGCTTCCACTATCTCACGGCGAGCACCTGGGCGAGCACCTGATATGGCATCGCAAACCTGCACTATCGGCGCAAGCAGCGTCTTCATCTCCGCCTCGTCGTGGTGGGCGGCGATGGCGTTCACGATGTCGGGCTTCTCATTGTATTTCTCAGCCATCTTAGCGCCGAGCAAGGCATGCGGCAACTCGCTCTCCTCGTCGGGCACCTTGCCAATGTCGTGGAGCAAGCCGGCACGCTTTGCCTTCTTCGGGTTCAAGCCGAGCTCAGCGGCCATGGCCGAACAGAGGTTGGCCGTCTCACGAGCATGCTGCAGAAGGTTCTGGCCATAACTTGAACGATATTTCATCTTACCGATGATACGTATCAACTCAGGGTGAAGGCCATGTATGCCAAGGTCGATAGCGGTGCGCTTTCCGGTCTCTATTATCTCGTTGTCGAGCTGCTTCTTCACCTTTGCCACGACCTCCTCAATGCGGGCCGGGTGAATACGGCCATCGGCCACAAGCTGGTGAAGGGCCAGACGGCACACCTCACGGCGTATTGGGTCGAAGGCCGAGATGACGATAGACTCAGGAGTGTCGTCAACGACAATCTCCACGCCGCAAGCAGCCTCCAGGGCGCGAATGTTGCGACCCTCACGGCCAATGATACGGCCTTTCACCTCATCGTTCTCTATGTGGAACACGCTGACGGAGTTTTCAATTGCCGTCTCCGTGGCCACGCGCTGAATGGTCTGGATAACAATCTTCTTCGCCTTCATGTTGGCGTCGAGCTTAGCTTGGTCAACCACCTCGTTGATGTAGCTCGCGGCATCCATCTTCGCCTTGTCCTTCATGCTTTCCACGAGACGTTTTTTGGCCTCCTCGGCCGAGATGCCGGATATTTCCTCCAACTTCTCGCGCTCCTGGCTCTGCATCTTGTCAAGTTCCTGCTGCTTGGCCGCCACGAGCTGCTTCTCATTTTCCATGCGCTGCTGCTCGCGCTCCATGTCCTGACGTATCTTGGCAAGCTCTTGCTGCTTCTGGTTGAGCGATATCTCGCGCTGCTTGAGCTTGTTGTCGCCAGCCTGCATTCTTTGGTTATGGGCCTGAATCTCCTTGTCGAGTTCACTTTTCTTATTGAGGAACTTTTCTTTCACCTCAAGGAGTTTCTTTTCTTTTATGACATCGGCCTCCTTGTTGGCGGCCTCAATCATCCGGTTGTATTTTCCCTTTATCACATAACGGAAAATATAATAACCCGCCACACAGCCAACAATGAGGGCTACGACAGCGGCAATTAAAATGTTTATCATCCTATACTATATTAACGTGTATTTAAATATTATTATTTCTCTTCCAAAAGCTTCTCCATCTCGCCCGTGAGCTCTTTCATCACTTTCTCGTAAGGCTCAGAGTCGTTGCGCCTCAGTTCCTTCTGCAACCTAAGGCCCAGGTCTATCATGGCATAATAGATTATCTCCTTGTCGGGCTTCTTGTCCTTGAAATTGGAGAAATACAGGTTCAGCAACTCGTTGATAAGGTCCGCGTCTTTCCTGTAAAGCGGTTCATCATCCTGCGGCACCCTGACAGAGATGAAAGTATCGTAAATGCGAAGCTTGATATTTCGCTTGAGCTCTTCTTCCATATTAAAACATTAAATGGAACCCGCGCCTACTCTTGTCCGTTGAGCAGCGTGATGCTCCTGTTGACGTTTTTTATGAGCTTATTGAGCCGTTTCCGCGCCTCTTCTATGTCGCCATCCGTGATTTGCATCATGCGCGCCACTTTCAGCAAGTCGTAGTCGTGTCGAAGGCGATTGGCAAGCTCTTTCAAGCCCGCAATCTCCTCGTCACGCTCCTGCAGCTTGCCCCTCAGCGCCTCATTCTCTTCCTTCAGCGCCTTATAGCTAAGCATGAGCTGCCTCACCCTGGTGGTGAAGACATTTAGGTTTTCCGTCTTGGCATCCATATCACGAACCGGTCTTAAAAACGACGCTTGACAAGCTGCGACATCAGCCTTTCAGCTTTTTCTCGGCTTCCTTGGCCTCCTCCTGCGATGGCGCCGGCTCTTTCTTGGCGAGCATCACCACCTGGTAGACGAAGTCGGTGACCCACTTCTGCGAGAAGTTCAGCCTCTGGTTGAACTTGCGCACGGCCATGACCGCCTTGATGACGCTGGCGTCGGTATAGCTGTTCTTCGTGAAGATGTCGTTCACCGTCTTCTCCGTCATGGCATATATGGTCTTCTTGAAGAAAGAAGGCACGCGGAGCTTGAACTTCATCAGGTTGCCCGTGAGCATCATCAGCTCCTGCGAGAAGCTCTGGAACTGTATGAGGTAGACCTGCACGTCTTGCAACTTCCTGCAATTACGACGGATGCTCTGGTCTATTTCCTTGAAGAAGCTGTCTTCCGTGCCATAAATCTCATGCATCATCTTGCGGCAATGCGACCTCTCGCCCACTCCGAGCTTGTTGTTCTGGGTGGGCACGTGGAGCGTAGACTTGAACACGCGCAAGTCTGGGAGCATGGCGAGATTGGTTATGCCAAGCTGAGCGGCGAGCGATGCCTGGAAATAGACCCTCACAAGGGTCATGTAGTCCTGCATGCCACCAGCCTTCTCCTCGCGTGGCTTCCTGTTGAATATCTTTGAGAATATTCCCATATTTTATCAAATATTAATTCACATAGATTAAATTATCAATGCAAATGTACGACAATAATGCGATTATTCAAAGAGAAAAACATTATTTTTCCCCTAATACTTATTTATTTATAGAAATTTGGGATAATAAAAACTATAATGTGTACCTTTGCTTCAAATATAAAAATGTATTAACCATGAAAGGCATAGTGCTGGCGGGAGGTTCCGGAACACGCCTCTACCCTATCACAAAAGGCATCAGCAAGCAGCTGATCCCCATCTTCGACAAGCCAATGATTTACTACCCCATCTCGGTGCTCATGCTTGCCGGAATTCGCGACATTCTCATCATTTCAACCCCACAAGACATCGACTCTTTCAAGAGGCTTCTTGGCGACGGCAAGCGAATGGGCGTGAGCTTCACCTACGCGGTGCAGCCGTCTCCCGACGGCCTGGCCCAGGCGTTCATCATCGGCGAGGAGTTTATCGGCGACGACAGCGCGTGTCTCGTCTTGGGCGACAACATCTTCTACGGCGCCGGCTTCACCAGCCTGCTCGAGAAGAGCGTCCGCCTCGCAGACGAGGGCACGGCGTCGGTCTTTGGCTATTGGGTCAACGACCCCGAGCGATATGGCGTCGCCGAGTTCGACGCTACAGGAAAGTGCGTAAGCATCGAGGAGAAGCCCGAAAAGCCAAAGAGCAACTACGCGGTCGTGGGACTGTATTTCTACCCTAACAGCGTGGTGAAGATAGCCAAGGGCATCAAGCCAAGCGCGAGGGGCGAGCTTGAGATAACATCGGTAAACCAGGAGTATCTCAAGCAGGGACAACTGATGGTGCAGCCCCTGCAACGCGGCTTCGCGTGGCTCGACACGGGCACCCACGACAGCCTGTCGGAGGCAAGCACGTTCATAGAGGTCATAGAGAAGCGACAGGGGCTCAAGGTGGCTTGCCTGGAGGAGATTGCCTTCAAGCAAGGCTGGATAGACGCCCAGACGCTACTTGACGACGCCAAGCCGATGGCGAAAAATGATTATGGCAAATACTTGATAAGGTTGGCGGAAGAGACAGGGAAGAAGGACTGAGCCTCACGCCAACCGCGACACGACAACATCACTTTAACAATCATTACAAAAAACTACAACGATAATGATATCTGGAAACATTAACAACCCAGAAGAGAACTTGGACAAGAAGCAGGGCACGCAGGCCGAGACGGACAGTATGAAGCAGCTTCTTGTCTCAATGTTGATAAACTGGAAATGGATCGCCCTCTCGCTCATCGTGTGCTTGGGTATCGGCATGGCATACGTCCGCTACACCAACACCGTTTACAACGTCAACGAGAAGGTGCTCATCAAGACTGGCAACAACAATTCTGGCAGCAGCAATTATGGCAGCAGCCTCAAATCGCAGACCATGGGCTTCGTGTCCATGTCCGACGGTTTCGACAACGAGCTGGAGATACTGAGCACCCACTCTCTTGCCAAGCAGGCCGTGAGAGACCTCAACCTCTTCGTGTCTTACTACTCTGTGGGAAATTTCAAGAGCACCTTGGTCTACAAGGACCAGCCCGTCAACGTGAACGTGAGCATTGGCGAGGCCGAGAGGCTTACGGGCGCGTTCACCGTCGAGGTGGAGCACGCCAACGGCGAATACAACATCACCGCGCCGAATGTCGACGTCACGGTGAAGAGCCTGCCTACGACAATCGACGCCAGGGGATGCCGGCTGACGCTCACCGTTAACGACGGCACGGCGATAGCGCAAGACTGGAAGATGAAAGCGGTCATCACGTCGCCAGACCAAGCCGCTTATGACTTCCAGGGACGCTTCAGCGCCGTCTCCGACTCGCGCACCACTTCAATTGCCGTGCTATCGCTCAACGACGAGAACCCCAAACGCGCAAGCGACTACCTACGCCAACTGGTGACTTGCTACAACACGCAGGCCAACGAGGACAAGAACGAGGTGGCAAGAAGGACCGAGGAGTTTATCAACCAGCGCATAGCCAAAATCAACGATGAGCTCGGAAGCACCGAAGGACACATAGAGAACTACAAGCGAAGCCGAGGCATGGTGGAGCTGAAGACCAACGCCACGCAAGCCTTCACCCAGGCCAACAACTATGAGGAGAAGCTTGCCGACTTCAATACCCAGATAGCGCTCTTCGACGAGATGTCGGCTTTCCTCAACAACCCGGCCAACAGGTACCAGCCCTTGCCAAACAACGTGGGCATAGAAAACGGGGCGGTGACATCGCTCATAAACAACTATAACCAAACGGTGCAAAAGCGCAACCTGCTCCTGCAGAGCGCCAGCGAGAACTCACCGGCGGTAACGCCGCTCACGGCACAGCTCGACCAACTGCACAACTCCATCAGCCAGACCCTGCGACAGGTGAGGAGGAGCATGGACATACAGCGCAGCGGACTGCAACAGCAGTACGGCAAATACCAAGGCGAGGTGGGACAGACGCCTGAGCAAGAGCGCGTGCTGACACAGATTGGAAGACAGCAGGAAGTGAAGTCGGGACTTTACCTCCTCTTGCTGCAAAAGCGTGAGGAGAACTCCATCTCGCTCGCCGCCACCGCCGACAAGGGCCGCATCATCGACGACCCGCAGACCAAAGGCGTGGTGAGCACCAAGAGCCGCTCCGTCATGGGCGTGGCATTCGTGGCGGGCTTGGGACTGCCTATCGCCATAATATACATCATTGGCCTGTTGCGCTACAAGATTGGCGGACGCGACGACGTGGAGCGACTCACTAAGCTGCCCATCATATCCGACGTGGCCACGGCGTCGAAACACGCCAAGGGCGACGGCGAGATCGTGGTCAGGGAGAACCACAACAACGCCATGGAAGAGATTTTCAGGGGCATGCGCTCCAACTTGCTTTTCACGCTGAAGGAGGGGCAGAACGTCATCGTGTGTACCTCATCCATAGCCGGCGAGGGCAAGACGTTCATTTCCAGCAACCTCGCCATGTCGTTTGCCATCCTCGGCAAGAAGGTGCTTCTCGTGGGCCTCGACATCCGCAAGCCCCGACTGCAAGGCATCTTCAGCTTCGGCGAGCAGAAGGTCGGCATCACCAACCTGCTCAAGCTGGAGGACCCCTCATGGGAAGAGATTGAGGGCCAGATAATGCCATCGGGCAAGCACGACAACCTCCTCGTCATGCCTAGCGGACCCATTCCGCCCAACCCGACCGAGATATTGGCGAGAAAGAGCCTCGACAACATCATAAGCACGGCGAAGGCCCATTTCGACTACGTGATTATCGACTCAGCGCCAGTCGGCCTCGTGCCCGACACCGTGTCGATAGCCAGGGTGAGCGACGCCACTGTGTTTGTTTGCCGCGCCGACTACACGCCGAAGCGCGACTTCGACATCATCAACACGCTCTCGGCCGAGGACAGGCTCCACAACGTGAGCATCGTAATCAACGGCATCGACATGTCGAAGAAGCGATACGGCTATTATTACGGCTACGGACACTATGGCTACGGTCACCACTCCTACGGCTACGGCGGCTACCGCTATGGATACGACAACTATGGCGACAAGGAAGACAAATCCATAAAGAAATAAGGAAAGTAATGGCTAAGATAGCTATCGATTTCGACGGCACCATCGTGGAGGACCGCTATCCCGACATCGGCCCGGAGATAACGTTCGCCACCGACACGCTGCGCATGCTGCAGCAGGAGCACCACCAACTCATACTTTGGACCGTGCGCGAGGGCGAGGCCCTGAGGCGGGCCGTGGAATGGTGCCACGAGAGGGGCATAGACTTCTGGGCGGTCAACAGCGACTACCCGGAAGAGAAACCATCTGACAGGCATTACAGCAGGAAGATAAAGGCCGACTATTTCATCGACGACCGCAACATCGGCGGACTACTCGACTGGGGGCAGATCTACGCCATCATAAGCCAGCACAAGACGCTCAGCGACGTGCTGCTACATGGCACGATGGTAGAGAAAAAGAAAAAACACTGGTGGAACTTCTGACTCACTGCCGTCACAATTAATCAAACCAAAGAATGGAAAAGAAAGACCTTAGGATAATATTCATGGGCACGCCTGAGTTTGCCGTGGGCACGCTCAGCAGGCTTGTGGAAGGCGGCTACAACGTGGTGGCCGTGGTGACACAACCCGACAAGCCTGTGGGGAGGCATCAAGACAAGCTTCAGGCCTCAGCGGTTAAGCAATACGCTCTCGCCCACTCCATACCCGTGCTTCAACCGGTGAAGATGAAGGACCCTGACTTCGTGGAGCAACTGGCCGACCTGAAGGCCGACCTACAAGTGGTGGTGGCATTCAGGATGCTGCCGGAGATAGTGTGGGCCATGCCGCGCTTCGGCACGTTCAACGTCCACGCCGCTCTCCTGCCGCAATATCGTGGCGCGGCACCTATAAACTGGGCGGTGATCAACGGCGAGACGCAAACGGGCGTGACAACGTTCTTCATCGACAAGGACATCGACACGGGAAGGATCATCATGAAGAGGACATTCGACATACCCGACGATGCCGACGTGGAATACGTGTACGACGGGTTGATGAAACTCGGGGCCGACATTGCCGTGGAGACCGTCGACATGGTGCTCGACAAGGATGGCAACGTGCCGGCGCAAGAGCAGGAGGCCCTTATCCCGACATCCGAGCCTCTGCACCCGGCTCCAAAGATTTTCAAGGAGACGTGCCAGATATGCTGGGACAAGCCAGCCAAGACGGTCTACGACTTCATAAGGGGCTTGTCGCCTTACCCTGGGGCATGGACAACGCTACACAAAGACCAGAAGGCAACGGAGCTGAAGATCTATAAGGCAGCGAAGACAGGAAAGCCCGTCGGCGACGCAAAGCCGGGCAGCATCGAGACCACGAAGAAAGCTCTGTACATGGCTTGCGCCGACGAATGGTTGGAGATTCTCTCTCTCCAGCTCGCCGGAAAGAAACGCATGGAAGCCTCAGCTTTCATAAACGGCAACAAGGGCTTGGCAGATTGCACAGTGGGTGCGTAATCTTATTATTTTCTGACACACATCGTGTGCAAAATTTCAAACGCTTAGCAGGGGCGGGCCCTGTGCCCGTCCGCAACCAATGTGGACGCATTGACAATTTCTCTGCCATTCGGTATGCGGACGGGCACAGGGCCCGCCCCTGCAAGATCCGCTGACCCGACATCATTATAAAACATATATACACGAAAAAAGACGCATCAAAAGCCCAATGACTTACAATGCGTCTTTTTTGTCGGGGCGACAGGATTCGAACCTGCGACCACCTGGTCCCAAACCAGGAGCGCTACCGGACTGCGCTACACCCCGTGCTTATTTCTTTTAAGCGAGTGCAAAGGTAGGCAATAAAAACCACATGGCCAAACTTTTTCATGATTTTCTTTCAATTTTTGCGATAAAAACTGATTTCCCACGATTTAAAGCCAATTTTCAAGTTGCATTTAGCCGCAATTGGGCAAGATTTATTACTTTTGCAAACAATGAAAACGAACGACGCAAACAGAAAAACATAAACTTATACCATATCATTAAATGAGAAAAGGATTTTTGATGGCTGGCCTTGCCCTCTGCATGGCCGTCACAGTAAACGCTGAGGTGCCAGACTGGCTGAAGATGTTCAAGATTTCGGGTTACGGCATGACCCAATATCAATACAGCGGACAGGAAGGCGCCAAGGCAAACAGCTTCAACATCAGGCTGGGACGTGTGATCGTCGATGCCAAGCCACACAAGGACTGGACGGCAAGGGTGCAGTTCCAATACAATGGCAACACGTCGGACTTGTCGAGCTCGCTGAAGGTGGTAGACGTGTATGCCGAGTGGCAGAAATACGAGTTTTTCCGCATCAAGGGCGGACAGTTCAAGCGCCCTTTCACATTTGAGAACCCAATGAACCCCATCGACCAAGGATTCATGGCCAATGCGCAAAACATCACCAAGCTGGCAGGCTCCTCCGACCGCGACGGTGCCTCGTCGAGCAACGGCCGCGACATAGGCGTGCAGTTCCAGGGCGACTTCCTGAAGAATGCCAACCACCGCAACCTGTTGCACTACCAGATTGGCGTCTACAATGGCCAGGGCATCAACCAAAAGGATGTAGACCAGCAAAAGGACATCATCGGGGGCGTGTGGGTAATGCCCGTGAGAGGCATGCGCATAGGAGCCTTCGGCATGGAGGGATCTTACTCGAGGAAAGATGCCAACAACGTGGTGGTGAAGCTGCCACAGCACCGCTACGCGCTCTCGGCAGAATACAAGGTCAACGACTGGACAATGCGCTCTGAGTATATCCACTCCACGGGCAGGGCTTTCAAAAAGACCGAGAACTCAAAGGCCGACCGCAACGACGTTACCATCAACGAGGGTCTTGGCTCAAAGGCCGATGGCGTGTATGCCCTGTGCATCGCGCCTGTCGTCAAGCATAAGCTCTACGCCAAGGCACGCTACGACCTTTACCGCAAGTCGGCAGAATGGAGCTCGGCAAAGACGTTCTATGAGGTGGGCGCCAACTACGTGTTTTCAAAGAACCTGCAACTCAACATGGAATACGCGCTCGTGAACGACAGGGCCTTGGCCGACAAGCACAACTATAGCATGTTCGACTGCGAGCTCGACTTCCGCTTCTGAGAAAAACGTCAGCTAAAACTTTAACAGGGCTGGATTCACACTTCACAATGAAGTGGAATCCAGCCCTGTTTTTTTTGCCTGAGACATGGGTGGCATCGGGTGAGAAACAACATTTCAGCCACGTTGAATCTTGGTTGAAAGGCAGCATGCACCCACGCTAAAATGTAAAATATTATTGTCGAAATTTAACACTTGGAAACAGGTGCAAATAGAGCGGGAAAAAGGCTTGAAGATACCCTTTGGCAGCACCATCAGCCGGTTTTTGACCAAAATCCATTGCCTTTACGGTGTAATCGCGTCGCGATTTCAGTGTAACGGCGATGCGATTACACTGTAACGGCAACGCGATTACACCGTAACGGCAACGCGATTGCACCGTAACGGCAACGCGAAATCAGCGCATTGGCAACGCCTAAAAACCGTAAAACTTATAGACCTTTAATAATCAGCGGATTATGAAAATTACCCATAATCGCGTCATTTCCACGCAAGCGACGACTTAGTTGAAAAAAATCGATTCTCAGACGACCATTTGTAAAATATTTTACAACATCCCTTCTTGCAATTTCCCCCGGCAGACGTTTTCTCGCCGGGGGATATTTCTTGCTCTTATTTCCGCTTCTCGTGCTCAGGCACCACGGCAAAGTAGACAGCGTCGTGGTCGGTGAGGTTTTCCATGTAGTGGCTGTGACCCATGGGGCAGTAGTGGCACTGACCGGCACGACACTCTTCCACCGTGTCGTCGTAATGGAAAGTCAACGTACCGCTGACGACGAAGATAATCTCCGAGTTGCCCTCGTGGACATGCAGACCGCTCGATGCGCCCGGACGAAGCGTGGAATACATTATCTTTACGTTGTCGTCCACATGGTTGCGTGTGTCCAAATGGCCCTTTCCACCCTTGAAACCCGTGAGATGAGCCTCAGCAATCTTCTCGAAATCAATAATCATGGCAAATAGGATTTATGTGATGTAATATTATTCGTTGACGACCTCGCCGTTGGCTGGAGCCGAGAGCTTGGCCACCTCGTCGAGCCACAATGTGGCCATGGCGTCAGACGGCATGCGCCAATCGCCTCGTGGCGACAGCGACACGGAGCCGACCTTTGGCCCGTCGGGCAGGCAAGAGCGCTTGAACTGCTGGTTGACAAACCTGCGGCAGAACGTGCCAAGCCAATGCAGGATGACATCGTCGGAATAGTGGCCCACGCCATCGTCGGTGGCCACGCCGTTGCCAAACGCCTTTTTGGCGAGCACGAATATCTTTCGCGGACTGAAGCCGTTGCGAAGGAAATGATAGAGGAAGAAGTCGTGAAGCTCGTAAGGGCCCACAAGGTCTTCCGTCTTCTGCCGTATGTTTCCCTCTTCATCGGCAGGTATCAGCTCTGGCGATATTGGCGTGGCAATGACATCGTAGAGTGTCGACGCCGACTTGTCGTCGACGGTCTGCGCCACGAACTTCACAAGGTAGGTAATCAGCGTCTTCGGTATTGACGCGTTGACGCCATACATCGACATGTGGTCGCCATTGTAGGTGGCCCATCCGAGGGCGAGCTCTGAAAGGTCGCCCGTGCCTATCACGAGTCCGTTGAGCTTGTTGGCGAGGTCCATGAGAATCTGCGTGCGCTCTCGCGCCTGAGAGTTCTCGTAGGTCACGTCGTGCACGTCGGGATCTTGGCCGATGTCCTCGAAATGCTGCATCACGCTCTTGGATATGTTCACCTCGCGCATGTCAACGCCAAGACTCTGCATCAAGCTCACGGCATTGCGATGAGTGCGCCCGGTGGTGCCAAAGCCTGGCATGGTGACGCCCACGATGCCCTTGCGGTCGAGCTTGAGCTTGTCGAAGGTCTTTACGCAGACAAGGAGCGCGAGAGTGGAGTCGAGTCCGCCGCTGATGCCCAGCACCACCGTCTTGGCATGAGTGTGCAGTATGCGTTTGGCGAGACCCATCACCTGGATGTTGAAAATCTCGTCGCACGACTTCTGCATGTCGCCATCGGAAGGTATGAACGGGTGAGGGTCCACATATCGCTCAAGCGTGAAATTGTGGGGCACGGCGGCGGCCTCGGCACGGCCTATGTGTATCTCCTCGCCTATCATGCGGCGTTGGGCGTTTACGAAGGTGGTGTTGCTCCGCCTGTCGGCGTTGAGCTTTTCCACGTCGATTTGCGCGAAGACGAGTTGGCTGTCCATGGCGAAACGCTCGCTTTCGGCAAGCAGCTGCCCGTTCTCATATATCAAGGCGTTGCCACCGTAGACCACGTCCTGCGTGCTCTCGCCAAAGCCCGCGCCACTGTACACGTAACCGCAAATGGTGCGCGCGCTCTGCTGGCAGAGCAGGCTCTTCAGGTAATCGTGCTTGCCTATGAGCTCATCGCTCGCCGAGAGGTTGAAGATGATTTCGGCGCCCGCCAAGGCAAGGTGGTTGCTCGGAGGCGTGGGAGCCCAAACGTCCTCGCAAATCTCCACGCCGAACAACACGCCGTCGCCAGTACGGAACAGTTGCGGGGCCGGGGTGATAAACACTGGGTGACCGGCATAGCGTATCTCTTGGGGGCGCAGGTCTTGCGACGAGGCGAACCACCGCTTCTCGTAGAACTCGCTGTAATTGGGAAGGAAGGTCTTGGGCACTATGCCAAGAATCTTGCCACGCTGGATGACGACGGCGCAGTTGAGCAGCAAGTCGCCCGCGACCAATGGCACGCCGATGATGGAGATGATGTCAAGCTGCCGGCTGAACTCCAACAGCTGCATCACGCAGTTCTCCGTAGCGTCCAAGAGTAGTTGCTGACGGAAGAGGTCCTGGCAGGTATAACCCGTGACGCAAAGCTCGGGGAAGACTATAATCTCCGCGCCCTGCCCCTCTGCCATGGCTATTTGCGACTCTATTTCCTTGATGTTGCTCACGCAGTCGGCAACCTTCACAGTGGGTACCGCCGACGCCACCTTAACATATCCGTACTTCATATAGGCATTTATCTAATAGTGACCTGAGTGGCGCCATATCCATATTCCTGGAACGACGCGTCTTGCCACTGGTAAGACTTGTGTTTATAGGTCAGCTCGTTGATGAGGGCTCGCCTCAACACCCCGGCACCCTTGCCGTGGATGAAGATGAGCTTCTGGCCTTTCTTGTTACCGTATTGTTTCAAGGTGTCGCGAAACACCTTCATCTGGTATTCGAGAATGTCGCCAGCCTGCATTCCCTGCGTGGTGTCGAGCAGCGTCTCGGCGTGCAAGTCGACGACAAGCGCGTCGTCGAGGCCGCGATTGCGCACATACGGCGCGTTCTTGGCGTTGCCCTTGCTCTGGTTGTCCTCGTAGCGGCGCACGAGTTGCTTCCTCTGGTCAGCGGTAGCCTCGTCTCGGCCCTGGGCGTCGGCATGGCTGTACATTTCCTTCTTCAGTTCCTTGGCATCCACCACAAGCGGGCGGACGGCCTTGTCGTTCTCCACGATGGTATAAAGCAGCACCGGGGTCTCGAAGAAAGGCGTGTCCTCGAAGGTGTGGGTCTTGTAAAACTTCAATGGCTCAAGCCTCAGCTCCACGTTGACAGGGGCCTTCACGATGAAGTTCTTGTCGCGCTTGTAGGCCAGGAGCTGCACCACGAGCCTGCCCACGTGGTTGATGTCCTGGGCGTTCATCTCCTCGATAAACACCTTGGTGTTGGGCTCTGCCTCGCCCTCGTTCTTGACGGAGCAGCTGTTGCCCTCGACCGAGAGGATGACATAGCGGAGGTAATAGTTGCTGTCGTTGACGAAATAGCACTCAAAGTGTGGCGTGTCCAGGCTGCTGTCGCTTGTCGGGGCGAAGGCTATGTAAGCTGACAGCTGGTTGCCGCCCTTGCGTTCCTCAGCCTTGGGGCGGAAGGTGACATCCTTTGAGAGGTCAACCGTGTCGGGCGCCGACATGTCAACCTCCTCGTCTTGCCCCTCCTGCATCATCGCCTTCACTGAGCGATGGCCACGCAGCAGCGGTGTCTCGGCGGCCTTCTGCTCCTGGGCCTCGGCACGACGGTTTATGACATTGGCCGTGCTGTAGTCCTCGCTCTCGACCACCACCACCTCATTGACGGGAGTTGGAATCTGGAAACCGTCCTCATCTTCCACCAACACGATGTTCTTGCCTTGGAAACCGGCGACCTTTCCACCACCGGTCTCGCTAAGAAACTTTACTTTATCTCCTATCTTCATACTGATTTTCTTTATTCTTTTTATGGTATAAGCAGGTTGGCGTCGCCATAGCTCAAGAAGCGGAAGCCATGTGACAACGCATAGTCGTAGACCACGCGCCAATCACCCTTGAGGAACGCGCTCACCAACAAGAGCAACGTGCTCTTGGGCTGGTGGAAATTGGTGACAAGCATTTTCACTATCTTGTAGACATATCCCGGAGCGATGATGATTCGCGTGGACGTGTGCAACGCCTCAAGGCCATCACGGTCGAGATAGTCGAGTATCGCCTTTATCGAGTCGCACACTTGCACGGGCTTGCCGTCCACGACGACGAGGCCTGCCTCGTCGTGGGGCAAGTCGTAAGGCTCCCACTGCTCCACGCTCAGTTCCTCCTCGGTGGCATTGGGATTGCGAAGAATCTTCACGCCGACATAGTACAGGCTCTCAAGCGTGCGGACGCTCGTGGTGCCCACGGCTATTGCGTTGCCTTCGTGTTGCAGCAGCCGCTCAAAGGTGTGGCGATGCACCACGATATACTCAGAGTGCATCTTGTGGCCTTCTATCTCCTCCGTCTTCACCGGCTTGAACGTTCCGGCGCCTACATGCAACGTCACCTCGTCGCGAGTGATGCCATGGGCGTCGATGTCTTTCAGCACCTTGTCGGTAAAGTGCAAGCCTGCCGTGGGAGCCGCCACGCTGCCCTTAATCTTGGAATAAACCGTTTGGTAAGTGGTCTTGTCGCTCTCCTCGGTCTTGCGGTTGAGGTATGGCGGAATGGGAAGCTCGCCCACGGCGTCAAGAATCTCGGCGAAGTTGACCTCGGCTGCGTCCCACTCGAAATCGACCCAATAGTTGGTGCCCCCACTCTTCTCTATGGTCTTGCTCCTGTCCATCGTTGCCGACAGGGTGAGCTTGTGGCCTTTTATCTCAAAGTCACGCTTCAGCGCGCCATCCTTCCATTTCTTCAGGTTGCCTATCATGCAGAGCCAACTGCAACGTGCCGTCGACTGGAACATCTGCTCGTAGTCGACGGGCTGCGCGGGCTCCATGAGGAAGACCTCTATCAGCGCGCCAGTCTCCTTGCGGAAGTGCATGCGCGCCTGGATGACCCTCGTGTTGTTGAACACCATAAGCGCGCCCTTGGGAAGGTATTGCGGAAGATTATAGAAGACATCATCCGACAGCTTGCCCTTGTTGTATACCAACAGCTTGCTGTGGTCGCGTTCCTTCAATGGGAACTTTGCTATACGCTCATCTGGAAGACAATAGTTATAATCGTCTATTCTTATATGTTTTGTATCCATGTCTGTGTTTTGATTCATATCGAGATGTTACCAAACGCCAATAGCGCGACGATGGCAATGGTGAACACGAGTGTCGCCACTACAACGTCAATATCGGCCTTGGCATAGCCCGATGCCGTGTATTGTGAAGATATGTATTGGAATTTGATGTTGAACTTATAAAACAACTTGTAGAACGCCAAGTAGACAACGACTCCCACAAAAGAGCCGTAAAGCATGCCGCAAAGAATGTCGGACGGGTAATGCACGCCAAGGTAAAGCCGCGTCCAGCAGTTGAGCAACGCCCAAAGAAACATTACAATCGTGAAAAGTCTGTCTCGCACAAGCAAACTGAAAAACATCGCCAACGAGAACGTGTTGGCGGCATGCGACGAGAAGAAACTGTAGCTCTCGCTCAACGTGCCAGCCACGAGGTTCAACTGCGCCTTGACCATTGGGTCGTTGCACGGACGCAACCTCCCGACCATGGGCTTGACGATGAAGTCGCCAATGCCGCCGGCAAGACAAACGCACACCACTGCCGTGGCAACGATAAGCCCTATCTGCGCCATGGTCTCATGGTTTTTCACGACAAGATAGAACAAGGCAATATAAAGGGGAATCCACGTCAGCCCGGATGTCAACATCGGGACTAACGCGTCAAAATAAACGGAGTTGCCGCTATTAAAGAAGCGCAACAGCGAGAGGTCTGCCGATAATATACATTCAAGCATCGTCAAATCTTTTCTATCATGCCCGACTTTATCCAGCCTTCCCTTCCGTCGCCAAGCTCCACTTGCTTCCAGCCTTTCAGGCCATCATCTATGATGTCCACTCGCGTGCCTTCGTGGATGACGAAAGCATCGGGACTCTTGTCCTCGGGAGTGGCCTTGACATTGATGGACGGTGACATGACGATGGCTCCGCAACCATGCTGAAGCCAATATTTCTGTTGCCAGGCAAACAATGTGGAAAACACGAACACCGCCAAGAAAGAGGCACTGCCAAAGAAGCCTGTCTTGCGCAGCCATAGCGGCGAGGCGAAAAGGTAGCAAAGCATGAGGACGAGCGCCACCACGATGCTGCCTATGCTCCACGACGCCCATGTGTCGACATTGGCGAATGTGACCACGTCGCGGTATAACGCCACGAAGAAATTGTCTGACTCTGGGGTTATCTTGTCTATTGTCTTGGAGCGCGCGAACTGGAGGTTGAACTTCACGTCGGCGTCGCTCGGAGAAAGCCTGTAAGCTCGCTCGTAATTAAGGATGGCTTGGGCAAGGCTGTCGGAACGGTAATAAGCATTGCCGAGATTATAGTATAAGTCTGACGACACTCCCTGCCGCAACAAAGCCTTGTAATCCGATATGGCTTGTTGGTAATTGCCCTGCCGATAGCAACTGTCCGCAATCTCCTTGGTGAGCGCGAAACCCGATAGCGGATTAAGGAACACCAACAATAGCGTGACGACAAATATATTGAAATGGTGCTTTATCATTTTCTTTTCTTCATTACATCTTCTATGTTCTCGATGGCTGTCATGGCCGAACGGAATGTCTTCTCCATGTTGCCGGCCTCGTCGCCTGGGGCGTAACGCTCGAACTCACACTCCTCAAGGGCAGACATGAACTTGCTTATTGTGTCGTCGTCGACTTCTCGTTGAGCAAGCTTTTCCTTTATGTTCTCACGCGAGAGACTTTCCACGGGCATGTTCAGCTTATAGCTTACATATCCCCACAATGTACGGAGAACCTCGTCATAGAACTCTGCGGTGTTGTGCTCAAACATCAGCTTGCTGGCCCTCTTCAAGCGTTTTCTCGCTATCTTGTTGGCTCGCTTGCCACGCATCTTCACCACGTCGCCATTCTCTATGGCGCGGCGACGGAACACTATGAGAAGCACGATGAAAGACAACAAAGGCAACAACAGGCAAATCCAATATGCCGCACTGTCAAAGAAGACCTTGCCAGAAGCGGAACTGCTTGTCTCGCCACTCTTTATGGAATGTATGTCGTTGTCGATTATCTTGTCAAAGCTCTCTGTTGTCCCCTTGCCGTCGCCAGGCGTCACGTTGACGACAAACGGCTGGGTATGCAACGTTTTGTAGGCGTTGGCGTCAACATCATAATATATGAACGACACCGACGGAATGGTGTACTTGCCTTGGTTGCGAGGCACGGCAAGGAAATCGTATACCATGTTTCCACCTACTCCGGCATTGGTGAGTTTTGTCTTGTCCGTCACCTTCGGGTCGTACTTGTCGAATCCCTTCGGGAACTCCACTACAGGCTGCTTTATGAGCTTCAGGTTTCCCGTGCCTCCCACGACAACCCTAAGAGTGATTGGAGAGCCAGCCTTTACCTCCTTGCTGCTGACGCTCGCGGTGATGTTAAACTTGCCTACGCCACCTGAGAAACCCAAAGGCTTTGCCGGCAACGGGTCAACCTGGACAGTCTGGCCCGGCGCGACGATATTGCGCTTCACCTCCACATACCCTGAGCCACCGTTGAAGAAAGCCTCGAAAGGATCAACATTACGGTTCTGCTGAACCACTATTCCCTTGAAGGTAATGGATGGTATCTGTAGCGAGCCTGTCATCTGTGGATACATCAGATACTGGCTCCACGTGACGCAACGATATGGACGGCCATTGACTCTCTCCACATGGAAGCTCTTTTGCTGTGGCAGTGGTATCTCCTGGCTGTGGAATCCCGTCAAGTCTGGCATCTTGCCTTCCAGCTGGGTAAGGTCCACGAGAGTGTAAACCTTATACGTGAGAAGCACAGGCTCCTGCTCATGAACCCTCCTCTTATTGGCTGTCACCTTGATAAACAGGTCCTTGCCCGTGATTTCCGAGCCGGCCTGCGCCATCCTTGGCTGTTGGCCTCCACCATCTTGATGCATCTGCGGAGCGCCTCCATTGCTCCTGGCACGTCCGCTGACGGCAATGCGCACTGGCCTTGAAGCCACGTTGCGGCCCCTTACACGCGCGTGCGCCGCCGGAATGGTGTAGACACCGTTCCTCGCGGCGAAAACCGTGAAGGTGAACGTGATTGACGATGAACTTGACGTATGGCCATTTATCATCTGGTAGCTGCTCTGCTGCGATGTGTACGGGCCAGCTATGAGCTCCAATCCCGACGGAATGTTCCCCGCGCGGAAATCATCCACGTCCTGGGTATTGATGGTATAAGCTATCCGGAAGTTCTCACCCGCCGACACTTTCGATGGCGCCGACACTGATATTTGCGCGTTGGCATTGCCCACGCCCCCTATCAGGAAGCCTAAGATAAACGAGATATATAAGAGTAAACGTTGCGTCATATATTATTTGATCATTAACTCCTTAGAATCCATACAAGCGGTCATGGGCCGTCACCAGTTCTTTTCCAGGCGTTTCCGCTGTGGCTGCATCTCATGCTTCTTGAGCCTCTGCTGGGTTTGCCTTTCCTCTTGCTCGGCATAGTTGAGAAGTTGCTCGGCGTTGTCCTTGCTCATCTTCTCCTGCTGCTTCTGCTGTTGTTGCTGGTTTTGGTTCTTGTCCTTGTTGTTTTTATCGTTCTTGTTTTGTTTTTGCTTCTGTTTCTGCTTGTCCTTGTTCTTGTTTTGTTGCTTGTCTTGATTCTTCTGGTTCTTTTGCTGCCTCATGCACAAGGCGAGGTTATACCTTGTCTCGTTGTCCGAGGGATTATTTCTCAAGCTCTCCTCGTATGCCTTAATGGCATCAGAGAACAGCTTGTGCTTCTGACAGGCCACGCCGACGTTATGCCACACCTTCGCCTTTCTGAGCTTGGAAGTCTCACACTTTGCCGCGTTTTGCAATTGTGCCACGGCCGCGCTGTCCTTCTGCTGCATGAGCAATGCCGTGCCCAAGTTGTACAGAGCCTGTGGGTTCGACGGATTCTTGCTCAGGGCCTTCCGGTATTCTATCTCCGCCTTGGCATAGTTTTGCTGGCGATACAGCCGGTTACCATTCCTGATAAACTGCCTGTCGCTTTGAGCATTGGCATCCGCGAATGCCAACACGCACATGACCAACAACAAGATGTATTTATAGAATCTCATATTACTTTCTTTTCTTGAACAGCTTGATGTTTTTCAACTTGGGGTTCCTTGACTCCAACACACATACCTCCACGATAAGGATGAGCAAGGCCAATATGGCGAAAGCCTGGAACTGCTCATTATACTCACTGTAAATCACGGAATCGGTGTCGCCTTTCTGCAATTTCGTTATCTGGTCGTTCAGTTCTTCCTGCGCGTCGGCGGTGTTGTCAACATGTATGTAAGTTCCGCTGCCCGCCTTCGCGACCTCCTTGCACATCTGCTCGTTGAGGGCCGACATCACGGTCTGCCCGCTGGCGTCCTTCATGTAGTTGCCGTCTCCCAATGGTATTGGCGCGCCCTTAGGACTTCCCACACCAAGGATAAACACGTTGATGCCCTGCTTCTTGGCAGCCGCGGCGGCTTCCTCGGCGCCACCCTCATGGTCCTCGCCATCAGTGATTACGATTATGGCGCGTCCCACCTTGTCTTGCTTGGTAAAGCTGTGCATGGCCACGGTGATGGCCCTGCCGATGTCGGTGCCTTGAGTCTGGATAAGCGATGGGTCAGTGTTCTGCAAGAACATCTTGGCCGACACGTAATCGCTCGTTATAGGCAGTTGCACGAAAGCATCACCGGCAAACACCACCAAGCCTACCTTGTCGTTGGTGAAATGGTCTACAAGATTCTCCACAAGCATCTTGCTCTTGTCGAGACGGCTTGGCGCCACGTCCTGGGCGAGCATCGAGTTGGATATGTCCATGCAGATTATCGCCTCGATGCCATTGCGCGACTCATGCGATATTTTCGCGCCCATCTGTGGGCGTGCCAACATGACGATGAGCACGGCGAGAGCAGAGTTGAGCAGCCAAAACTTCACCGACGGACGAAACTTCGACACGTCTGGCATCAGTTGTTTCACCAAGGCCGGGTCGCCGAATTTCCGCAACTTAGCCTTGCGCTGTCGCCACATCACCAACCTTACCAATGCCAGCACCGGTATCAGCCACAACAGCCACAGATATATAGGATCTTCAAATCGAAGCATATCGTTAAGTTCTTACTCTATATTTAATTCTCAAATAAAACGAAGCCAAACACGATGGTATTTTCCTTCACACTCTAAGGCAGACGCCTCAGCACCGTGTTGCGGAGGAGTATCTCCAAAAGGAGCAGAAGCACCGCGGCAAGGGCGAAAGGCTGGTAAGCCTCATAGCGTTTCGAGAACTTCTTCACGTCCATCTTGGTCTTCTCCAGCTGGTCGATGTCTTTGTATATCTTCTTCAATTGCGCCGTGTTCGTAGCCCGGTAGAAGTTGCCGTCGGTCGTGGCGGCAATGTCGCCAAGCGTCTTCGTGTCAATGTCTACCGGCATGTTCACATACTGCACCGTTCCTCCCACTGGCATCGGGTACGGCGCCACCTTGTTGGTACCCACCGCGATGGTGTAGACACGTATGCCAAGCGACTTGGCTATCTGCGCCGATGTCATTGGCGATATGTCACCCATGTTGTTAGAGCCGTCGGTAAGCAATATCACGACCTTGCTCTTCGCCTTCGAGCCTTTCAGTCGCGAGATGGCGTTGGCGAGTCCCATTCCTATGGCGGTTCCGTCTTGTATCAGCCCCCTTGCCGCTATGTCGGTCCTCACGTTTTGCAGCAAGTTGAGCAATGAGGCGTGATCCGTGGTCATGGGGCACTGTGTGAACGCCTCGCCGGCGAATATTGTCAATCCGATGTTGTCGTCGGGCCTGCCTGATATGAAGTCGGCCGCCACATCCTTCGCCGCCTCTATGCGGTTAGGTTTCAAATCCTCGGCGAGCATCGACGTCGACACGTCCATGGCAAGCATGATGTCAATGCCTTCCACGGTCTTGCTTCCCCACGAGTTGTGTGTTTGGGGGCGTGCAAGGACGATGACAATGAGCGTGAACGTGATGCAACGCAGCAGCATTGGCAGGTTCATGATATGCTCTCGCCAGCTTTTCGGGGCATTGAGATACGCCCTGGTGTCGCTCATACGCATCGTGGGCTCACTCTTCTTCCTACCGAGGAAATACCACAACACGTAAGGAATAAGCAGCAACAGCAGCAAGAAATATTCTTTATTCGCGAATTCCATTTTTCACATTATTATATATAGCCACTCACAAGGCCTACACCAACAGCATATACACATTATGTATAATGTAAGCCAGGAGCAGGGCCGCCACCACTCCACCAATCCACAACAGCGTCTTGATGGTGATGCGGTTCGACCTGACCTTCTTGTCGTCGTCTGAGAGTTGCGGCACTATCTTCTCCTCCACGGCCTGGCCTTCCTGTTTGGTCTCGTCGATGAAGTTGACAGCCTTGACAAGGTTCATGTCGTTCTCATTGAGCTGCGTGGAGTATTTAGCGAACTTCACGAGGTCGGCCGTCTGGAACAGCTGCCTTAGCTCATCTATCATCTTCCGGTCGCCGGCGGCTTGCAGGTGCTCGATAATCTGGTCGGTGGTCATCTCAAGGGCATTGAAGCCAAAGCGCTCCTTGATATACTGGCGCAAGGTATCGGTAAGCTGCGTGTAATACGTCTTTTGGTCATCGCTCACCTGCAGATGCTCCTTCTTGATGTTTTCTATCTTGCTCAACGCGCGCTGGTGAGGCGGCACATGGCGCACGATGCGCACCTTAGTGATGATAGGCTTGTTCTCTTTCAAGCGCACGAACAGATAGGCACCTCCAACCAATATCAGCAGCATCAACACCGAGAGCCAGAAATAAGGGCTCCACTCCGCCCATTGGAACGGATTGTCCTGCACGTCCTTTGGCGGGAAGAACTGGTTGGGGTGCAACGTGTCCACGTCTACCGTTATGACTTTCAGTGCCGACGTGCCGCCCTTGTAGGGCTTGCCGTTCACTTTCACCGTCAAGGCAGGTATGGCATAGAGGCGCTCTCCAAACGAGGTGATGACGTAGGCTTTCTCTACCTTCATCTCGCTGCCTGAGCTCAACGTGTCGGGGAGCGGCGATTCCACCACTTCCACGCCAGGCACTACATGCTGGCGTTCTTTCAACCTTGGCCATTGCAGCGTAGAGCCTTTGGGGAAGGTGACCGTAAGCCTCAACTTGGTCTGCTCGCCTATGAGCATGGCCACGGAGTCTACTGTCTGCTCTACCGTCACCTGGGCTTTCAACCCCACCGACAGCAACAGCAGCAAGAGCGTCAATATATGTTTAGCATTTCTGTTCATCGTAATGTCAATTATGCTCTTTTCTTGAAGAGAAGCATCAGCGACTTGGCGAAGTCCTCGTTGGTTGCCACCGACACCCAGTCGACCTTGCCCTTGGCAAACGTCGTCTTCAGTTGTTCCTCGCGTTTCAGCCAATAGGCGGTGTGCGCGCGGCGCAGCTTCTTGCTCGACGTGTCGATATACATCTCGTGGCCCGTCTCGGCGTCGCGCACCTTCAGCAGGCCTATGTCGGGCAAGGTCTTTGCCCGCTGGTCGTAGACCTGTATGGCCACCATGTCGTGCTTCCGATTGGCTATCTCCATCTCCTTCTCGAAGTCCTTGTCGTCATAGAAGTCGCTGATGATAAACGATGTGCACCGCCGCTTCATCACGCGTGTCAGGTAAGCCGTGGCGGCGGCTACGTCGGTCTTGTGGCTCACGGGATGGAAGTCGAGCATCTCCCTTATGATGTAAAGGATGTGCTTCCGTCCTTTCTTTGGTGGGATGTACTTCTCAATTCGGTCGGAAAAGAAGATCACGCCTATCTTGTCGTTGTTTTGCATGGCGGAGAAGGCCAACGTGGCCGCTATCTCCGTGGCCATATCGCGCTTCGTCTGGCTTGCCGTGCCGAAGTCGAGCGAGCCTGACACGTCGACAAGGAGCATGACCGTAAGCTCACGCTCCTCCTCAAAGACCTTCACGTAAGGGCGGTGCAGCCTCGCCGTGACATTCCAGTCGATGTCGCGAACGTCGTCGCCAAACTGGTACTCCCTCACCTCGGCAAACTCCATGCCCCTGCCCTTGAAGGCGGAGTGGTATTGCCCGGCGAAGATGTTTTGGCTCAGCCCGCGGGTCTTTATCTCTATCTTCCTTACTTTTCCAAGAATCTCAGAAGTATCCATTAAGGCACCTCCACCTTATTGATGATTTGACTTACTATTTCCTCACTTGTCACGTTGGCAGCCTCGGCCTCATACGACAAGCCTACGCGATGGCGCATCACGTCGTGTGCGACGGCCCTCACGTCCTCCGGCACCACATAGCCGCGATGCTTGATGAAAGCGTAGGCGCGCGACGCCTTGGCGAGGTTGATGCTCGCGCGGGGCGAACCGCCGAAGGTAATCATGTTTTTCAGCTCCGACAAGCCGTAGCGCTCGGGGAAACGCGAGGCGAACACTATGTCGGCGATATACTGCTCTATCTTCTCGTCGATATAGACCTGTCCCACCACCTCGCGGGCCTTGAGAATGTCGTTGGCGGTGCACACGGGCTGCACCTTGGGGAACGTCTTTTGCACGTTCTCCCTGATGATTTTCTTCTCCTCCTCAATCGTGGGGTAGCCTATGACCACCTTCAGCATGAAACGGTCCACCTGCGCCTCGGGCAACTGGTAGGTACCCTCTTGCTCGATGGGGTTCTGGGTGGCGAGCACGAGGAACGGCTTTGGCAGGTCAAAGGTCTGGTCGCCGATGGTGACCTGATGCTCCTGCATGGCCTCGAGCAGCGCGCTCTGCACCTTTGCCGGGGCGCGGTTTATCTCATCCGCCAATACGAAGTTGGCGAACACGGGACCTTTCTTCACATGGAAGCTCTCGTCTTTCTGCGAGTAGACCATCGTGCCCACGACATCGGCAGGAAGGAGGTCTGGCGTAAACTGTATGCGTGAGAAATCGGCGTCAACGAGTTGCGAAAGGGTCTTGATGGCCAACGTCTTGGCCAAGCCCGGCACGCCCTCCAAGAGGATGTGGCCATCGCTAAGAAGGGAGATGAGCAGTGAGTCGACCAAGTGCGACTGGCCGATAATCACCCTGCCCATGCCCATAGACAAGTCATTGACAAAGCCGCTCTGTTGCTCTATAAGGATGTTCAGTTCACGAATATCTACTGATTCTGCCATAATTGAGAAATTTGACTTTTGTATATTCTGTATTAATTTTTCAATTCGCAAAAGTACAAATTTCTTTTCGAGAAGCGCAACGGAGCGACCTAAATTATATTAAAAAGGATATGAAGACGTTTATTTTAAGAAAGTTTTGACATAGCTCATGCCATACCTTACAGTAAGTCAAAGCCTTCACGCTTGAGCGCGGCCTTCGCCAGACGCTCGAACACGAGCCCCAAGTCGGCGAAACGTGTCAAGGCGTTCATGGCGGCATGGCGCAGCCCAGCCGACGGCGACTTCAGCGCCGTAACCGCCTGGTCTATAAACTCGTTGATGCCTCGCTCGTTGGGTTCCTGCCCTTTCATGAAGAGGCGGCCCAAGATGTCGTATGCGCATATTTCCTTCACCGTGTCGTCGAGTGCCATCCAACGGTAGGCGAGCTTTGGCGCGTAGCTGACATACTGGTAGAGGTTGAACGCCTGCATCTCCGCCATCTCCTGCGAGTGGGTCTGCTCCATCCATATCTCCGCCACCTCCTCTGGCATCTTGTCGTGCGGCATGAGCAACGTGGCGAGAATCTTGCACTCGCGTATGTCCTCTTTCCACAAGGCTATGGCGAAGTCGTAGTCGTGGGGCAAGTCGGCTGCCATCTGCTTCAGCTGTATGAACGGCACGCCCCAATTGAGGCGATAGTCGAGACCCTTCTCGCGCATCGACTGCGAGGCCGGGCCGTTCATCACCAACCTGAAGCCACGCTTCAGCTCTTTTATCTTGCTTTCTATTTCTTCTTTTGTCATTGTCGTTTTATATTGTTGTCGTGATTATCGATAATCCTTGTTCACACGGATTTTTTCTCACAACAGGCCGTATTCATCGGAGTATCTCATCATCTGTTGCGAATAGCCTTCAGTGTAGTCGAGCGTCACGTCCACGATGTTGCCCTCGGCATCCACCACGGGGTTCATCCTCGGGTTTATGAAGCCCTTGTATGGCGCGATGTGCAGCTTCTCGTACCGGCCGAGTATCTCCTTGTGCAAGTCGGCGTCCACCTTCACGCCATAGCGTTCCACCATCGCCTTCGCCGCTTCGTAGTCGCCCTCGCTCTTGATGCGCTGTATCTCGGCGAGCAGCGAGCCGAAGACCTGGCGCAGGCGCGCGTAGTCGTTCACCCTCACATAGGTCTTGCCGTCCACCGCCACGAGCTCCACGCTTCCCTCAGCGTGTTCCAGGCACCACCGTGCTATTATGGCCCTGTTGCGCATGTGGGCTTCCTCTATCTGGTCGCCGGGCTTGATTCGCACGAGCTGCGTGAGCAGGCCGTTCATCAGATAGTGGTAATACTGGCTCTTGTAAGCCTCGGCATCTGGCACCAGGCCAAGCTCCACGAGCTTTTGGTCGGCAAGATAATACAGGCCGAACAAGTCGGCACGGGCTTCCTCTATGGTACTGCCGTAGGCTTTCAGCGCGTCGGGCGACACGCCGGGCAGCAACTGTCCACTGCCATGGCCGAGACACTCGTGAAGGTCGGTGTGGAGGTCGTCGCACAAGTCGCCGTATTCTCTTATCATCTCTCGCGTGGCCTCGTCTATCACGAACTCGTCGTTGAAGCCGTTGTCCCTCGCCGCCTTGTTGTAGGCGTCGGTAAGGTTGCCTATCGTGACGCTCTTCGAGCCATAGCGCGCCCTTATCCAGTCGGCGTTGGGCAGGTTGATGCCTATCGCCGACGACGGGTATTCCTCGCCGCCAAGCATCGCCGCCTGCACCACGTGGGCCGACACGCCCTTCACCTTTGGCTTGCGGAAGCGCGGGTCCACGGGCGAATGGTCCTCAAACCACTGCGCGTTGTCGGCGATGGCACGTGTGCGGCGCGTGGCGTTCTCGTCTTTCAGCTCCACTATGCCCTCCCACGTGCCTTTCAAGCCGAGCGGGTCGCCATAGACCTCTATGAACCCGTTGATGAAGTCGACAGTGCCCTCCTGCTCCTTCAGCCACTCCATGCTGAACTCGTCGAAACGTCGCAAGTCACCCGTGGTGTAATAGTCGGTGAGCAGGTCTATCAGCTTCGCCTGCAGGTCGTTCTCGGCCACGCCTTTCGCCTTTTGCAGCCAATAGACTATTTTTTTTAGCGCCGGGCCGTAAAGCCCGCGCGTGGTGTATTTTTCTTCTTTCAGCTCGCCGCCGACTCGTGCCAACTTGGAGTTAAGCCCCCACGACGGCTGGCAGTCGCCCGCCTCCGGGTCGCGCTTCGAGGCGTAGAAGCTTTCCGCCTCGGCCTGCGTCACGCCATCATAGAAGTTGCATGCCGACGTGAGCACGAGGTCCTCGCCATCGGCCTGGTTGACGCGCTTGGGCAGCACGGTAGGATCGAACATGACGGGGCAAATGGCGGCAAGCAGCGACGTGGCGTCGGCATATCCGCCGATGGGGAAGCTGCCCGACGGCAACGTGCCGACAGCCTCGCGGAACCATGCCTCGGAGAAGCCAGGGACAAACTTCTCGCAGCCATAATGATGATATATGCCATTGGAGAACCACACTCGCTTCATGTACACTTCCATCTGCCGGAAGTCGTCGGAATCGTTGGCGGCGCGGTGGCGCGCCACGCTCTCAAGCGTCTTCCTTATCACGAGGTTGAACCTTCCATATTGATCGGTGGTGATGTCGCGCCCCGCGAGCGTGGCCTTGGCCAGGTAATACACATAAGCTTTCCTCTTCGCGTCCAGCTCGTCGAAACCGTCTATGCGGTATCTCAGCATCTGTATGTCCGCGAATCGCTCGTCAGAATAATTAAAAGTGTTATCCATCAGTATCTGAAAATATGAGAATCTTCTTTGTCAGCCTTCCCGCGTCACGCCTTGGGCTTGTTTTTAGACCCGGCCTTCCGCCCTCTCTTCTTGGGCTTGCCGTCTTGGGATGGCAAGGTGGCGACTCTCGTCTTGCGATAGTCGCGCGGCGTGACGCCGTTCAACCTGAAGAACGCCGCGTAGAACGACTGGCGGTTGGAGAAGCCCACCAAGTCGGAAATCTCTTCCATGTTAAGTTCTTGATAACGCTTGTCCACGAGCATGGACATAGCCTCCTGGATGCGAAACTTGTTTACATAAGAAGTATAATTCATGTGAAACCGCACGTTTACCACCGCGGAAATGTATCTCGTGTTGGTGTTGAGATCTTCCGCGAGCTGTTTCGCCGAATAGCTTTTATCCCTAAATTTCTTCTGGACAATTATTATATCATTTATACGACGTTCAAGCTCATCCATAAGTTTAGGGTTCACCAAAGCTCTATAAGCGGCATCCTTTTCCTTTTTCTCTGTGATATTATACTTTGCCATAAGCTAAAGAGGTCTTGTCATTCACAATTTGATTTAAGTTCCATTCGCAAAAATAATGAAAAATAATGTACTTTGCCCTTTTTCCAAAAATTATTTTCGCGTGGATAATATTTTTTAACATTATCTTGGGATTTATGCCGTCATTCACCGCTCACGCCATTGACCAGGCCCGTGACAGGCCGTGCGTGGAAAGGGTTGGCGCGCGATTCGCACGCCGCCGCGTCGCCATTGTCGTGACATGAAAATCTTGGACAAATCGCCCTCAAACGATTAATGCCGCAAAGAGCCTTGTCGCTCATTACGACCAAAGACGCTACGACAGCCACGCCCCCAACCCCTGACCATTCCTACCCACCCCTGCAACATGGTTGCGTGACAAGCTCGCTCATGGCAAAATGTAAAATATTATTGCCGAAATTTAACACTTGAAAGCCAGTGCATTTAGAACGGGAAAACAGCTCAAAGGTGCCCCTTTGTCAGCATAATCAGTCGGTTTTTGGCCAAAAGCCCTTGCCGTTACAGTGTAATCGCGTCGCCATTTCACCGTAACGGCAACGCGATTGCACTGTAACGGCGACGCGATTGCACTGTAACGGCGACGCAAAATCAGCGTTTTGGCAACGCTCTAAAACCGTAAAATTCATAAATTCCTAATAATCAACGATTTATCAAAACGGCTCATAATCGCGTTATTTTCGACCAAGAGACTGCTTGGTTGAAAAAAATCGATTCTCAGACGACCATTTGTAAAATGTTATTACCCGATTTAACAGATGTGCGTCGCCTGCTTTGCAGGGTGCGGGTAGGGATGGTTAGGGGCCGTCCGCAACCAATGTGGATGCATGGGGAAACACGAGGCATTGTGCCATCGCTCCAAATCCCGGAAGACCCTTTTATTATATAATAATGTACACGCGAAAGTCAGCGCGCGAATCCGGCACGACGACGAGGCAAAAAAGTTGCTATTGCATACACAGCTAACTATCAACCACTTAACCGCATTACTCCAATGACACGAGATAAATTGTTCAAAAAAAACTTCACGAAAGTTTTGTCAGAATCACAAAAAGCAGTACCTTTGCAACCGCAAAACAGAAAAGAGGTCGTCTAGGTCTTGAATATGTTTTCACAGAATGCGTCCTTAGCTCAGCTGGTAGAGCAACTGACTCTTAATCAGTGGGTCTAGGGTTCGAATCCCTAAGGACGCACTTCTTCTTTATTAAAAAGGCGGGCGTCCTTAGCTCAGCTGGTAGAGCAACTGACTCTTAATCAGTGGGTCTAGGGTTCGAATCCCTAAGGACGCACCAAGAAAGACTGATCTTCAAATGGAGGTCAGTCTTTTTTTGGTTATTGCCTTCCACGATTTAAGAATAACAAACAAAAACAATACGAATTGCGACTATGATAACACTTACCAATCTTGCCATCCAGTTTGGCAAACGTGTGCTTTATAAAGACGTGAACATCAAGTTCACCCGTGGCAACATCTATGGCGTCATCGGTGCCAACGGCGCCGGCAAGTCGACCCTGCTGCGCGCCATCAGCGGCGACTTGGAGCCCAACAAGGGCACCGTGGAACTTGGTCCGGGCGAGCGCCTCTCCGTGCTGGAGCAGGACCACTTCAAGTACGACTCTTACAAGGTGATAGACACCGTACTCATGGGCTACGACACCCTTTGGAACAACATGAAGGAGCGCGACATGCTCTACTCCAAGCCAGAGATGACCGAGGAGGACGGCAACCGCGCCGCGGAACTGGAAGAGAAGTTCGCCGAGATGAACGGCTGGGAGGCTGAGAGCAACGCCGCGCAGCTGCTGCAGAACCTTGGTGTGGGCGAGAGCCTGCACCAGAAGCAGATGTCGCAACTGTCAAACAACGAGAAGGTGCGCGTGATGCTCGCCAAGGCCCTTTTCGGCAAGCCCGACAACTTGCTGCTCGACGAGCCTACCAACGACCTCGACCTCGACACCGTGGAGTGGCTTGAGGACTATCTCGGCGAGATAGACGAGCACCAGACCGTGCTCGTGGTAAGCCACGACCGTCACTTCCTCGACGCCGTGTCCACACAGACCATCGACATCGACTTCGGCAAGGTGACCGTGTTCGCCGGCAACTACAGCTTCTGGTACGAGAGCTCGCAGCTCGCCCTTCGCCAGGCGCAGAACCAAAAGATAAAGGCCGAGGAGAAGAAGAAGCAGCTTGAGGAGTTCATACGCCGATTCTCCGCCAACGTGGCCAAGAGCCGCCAGACAACCAGCCGAAAGAAGATGCTGGAGAAGCTCAACGTGGAGGAAATCAAGCCGTCGAGCCGCAAATATCCTGGCATCATCTTCCAGATGGAGCGCGAGCCGGGCAACCAGATTCTTGAGGTCGAGGGACTGAAAGCCGTCGACGAGGACGGAACGGTGCTCTTCGACAACGTGAACTTCAACATCGAGAAAGGTCAAAAGGTGGTGTTCCTCAGCCATAACCCCAAGGCCATGACCGCCCTCTTCGAGATAATAAACGGCAACAAGGAGGCCGCTACCGGCACCTACAAGTGGGGCGTGACCATCACCACGGCATACCTGCCGCTGGACAACACCAAGTTCTTCCAGTCGGACCTGAACCTCGTGGACTGGCTCTCGCAATACGGCCCCGGCAACGAGGTGGTGATGAAATCATACTTGGGCAGGATGCTCTTCCGCCAGGAGGACGTGGACAAGAAGGTCAACGTGCTGTCTGGTGGCGAGAAGATGAGGTGCATGATAGCGCGCATGCAGCTGCAAAACGCCAACTGCTTGATATTCGACACGCCGACCAACCACCTCGACCTGGAGTCTATCCAGGCTCTCAACAACAACCTGGTGGCGTTCAAGGGCAACATCCTGTTCTCCTCACACGACACAGAGCTCATAGAGACCGTCTCCGACCGCATCATCGAGCTCACGCCGAAGGGATGCATCGACAAGCTCATGCCTTACGATGAATACGTCCACGACGAGACCATCAAGGAGCAAAGGGCCAAGATGTATGAATAAGCCACCTCGTGGCACGGTTTTTGTTACCTCTGAATAACAAAAAGGTTATAGCATTATGGCAGAGAAAGAAAACAAGGAAAAAGACATAAAAGCACAGGCGCAACAACCTGAGGCCGAAACCAAGGAGGCAAAAGATTCCGACAAAAAGGAGAAACAAGCCGAGGGGCAAGCTGAAGAGGCTGGCGCCAAGGCCGAGGAAAAGAAGGAGGAAGACCCCTTGGAGAAGGCCAACAAGGAGATTGCCGAACTGAAAGACAAGTATCTCCGCACGCTCGCCGAGTTTGACAACTACAAGAAGCGCACGCTGAAGGAGAAGGCTGAGCTGATACTCAACGGCGGCGAGAAGACCGTGAAAGCCGTGCTGCCCGTGCTCGACGACTTTGAGCGCGCGCTCAAGGACAAGAGCGACGACCCGAAGGCCATCAAGGATGGCGTCACCATGATTTTCAACAAGTTCGTGAAGACCTTGGAGAGCCTTGGCGTGAAGAAGATAGACACCACCGACAAGGACTTCGACACCGACTTCCACGAGGCCGTGGCCATGGTGCCTGGCATGGGCGACGACAAGAAGGGCAAGGTCATCGACTGCGTGCAGACAGGTTACACCCTCAACGACAAAGTGATACGCCACGCCAAAGTAGCAGTAGGACAGTAATATCATGGCTGAGAAAAGAGACTATTATGAGGTGCTGGGCGTAGACCGCAACGCATCTGAAGACGAGATAAAGGTGGCTTACCGCAAGCTCGCCATCAAGTATCACCCCGACCGCAACCCTGGCAACAAGGAGGCGGAAGAGAAGTTCAAGGAGGCTGCCGAGGCTTACGAGGTGCTTCACGACGCCGACAAGCGTCGCCAATACGACCAGTTCGGGTTCAACGCCCCTGGCGGCGGCTTCGGCGGTGGCTTCTCGGGTGGAGGCATGAACATGGACGACATCTTCTCCGCGTTCGGCGACATCTTCGGTGGCCACGGTGGTGGCTTCGGAGGCGGATTCGGAGGGTTTGGCGGATTTGGCGGCAACGGCGGCGGATCGCAAAGGGTGTACCGTGGCTCCGACCTTCGACTGAAGGTGAAGCTCTCGCTGCAGGACATAGCCAGCGGCGTGACCAAGAAGTTCAAGGTGCGCGAGGACGTGGCGTGCGACAAGTGCGGCGGCACGGGCGCCGAAGGCGGATCAAAGCCAGAGACGTGCCCAACGTGTCATGGCTCGGGCATGGTGACGCGCACCGTGCGCTCCATGTTCGGCATGATGCAGACGCAAAGCGAATGCCCGACATGCCACGGCGAAGGCACCGTGATAAAAAACAAGTGTAAGGCTTGCGGCGGCACGGGCGTCGTGAAAGGCGAGAAAGTGGTGGAAATCAACATCCCAGCCGGCGTGGAGGAAGGCATGGTGCTCAACGTGCACGGCAAAGGCAACGCCGGCCCACACAATGGCGTGCCGGGCGACATACAGGTCATCATAGAAGAGGAGAAGTGCGACACCTTCATCCGCGACAAGCAAGACCTCGTGTATAATCTCCTGCTCGACTTCCCGACGGCGGCTCTCGGCGGCGAGGCTGAGGTACCGACCATTGACGGCAAGAAGGTGACATTGAAGATTGAGCCAGGCACACAGCCGGGCAAGACAGTGCGCCTGCGCGGCAAGGGCCTGCCGGCCGTGCAAGGATATGGCTCGGGCAAGGGCGACATCGTGGTGAACATAAGCGTGTTCGTGCCGAAGACCTTGAGCAAGAACGAGAAAAAGGCCATTGAGGAACTGCGTGACAGTGAGAACTTCAAGGGCGACAACTCTACGAAGAAAAACATCTTCGAACGCCTGAAAGAGCGCTTCAACGCTTGTTGAGAAGCAATAGGGAAAGCTTCGTTCAAGCAGATAACATTACTTATTTTCATATCAACTTCAATGGTGACAATTGCAGACGACAATCAATCTCTATTGTCACCATTGTCGTTAAATTCCCACGTAGGGCCCATAAATCCGGTTCGGGACGCTTGCCTGGCAAGGCTGAACCTGGGCATTACTTTTTACGGAAGCTATTATATAAGAGGAAAGGGTGACATGAATTATCAGGAAACGGTTTCGTATCTTTTCAACTCAGCTCCAGTGTTTGAGCACGTAGGGGCTTCGGCTTATAAACCTGGGCTCCAGACCACCAAGGCGCTGGACGAGCATTTCAACCACCCACACACCGCCTACAAGACCATACACATAGCCGGCACCAATGGCAAGGGCTCGTGCTCGCACAGCATAGCGGCCATCCTGCAAGAGGCTGGCTACAAGGTCGGCCTGTACACATCGCCCCATCTCGTAGACTTCCGTGAGCGCATACGCGTCAACGGGGAGATGATTCCCGAACGGCGAGTCATCGACTTCGTGGAGCAGGAGCGCGAGTTCTTCGAACCCCTCCACCCTTCTTTTTTTGAGCTTACCACGGCGCTGGCGTTTATCTATTTCAAGGAGCAAAAGGTCGACGTGGCGGTAATAGAAGTCGGCCTCGGCGGCAGGCTCGATTGCACCAACATCATCACGCCCGAACTGTCGGTAATCACCAACATCAGTTTCGACCACACACAGTTTCTCGGCAACACCCTCGCGCTGATAGCGGGAGAGAAGGCCGGAATAATAAAGCCTCACGTGCCCGTGGTCATCGGCGAGGACCTGCCAGAGACCCGTCCGTGCTTCCAAAGGAAAGCCGACGAGTGTGGCGCGCCAATAGTCTTCGCCAAAGACCATCCAGTGGTGGCATCGTCAAGACCTCGCGTGGACGGTGGCAGAGACTACCAGACCACTATTCTTGGCAACATTCATGGCGACTTGGGAGGCGACTACCAAGAGAAGAACATGAACACGGTGCTCACCGCCACGCGCTTCCTGAAAGAGACGTTCACCATCAGCGACGAGGACATAACGCGCGGCCTTGCCAACGTCTGCAAGCTCACGGGCCTGCGCGGCAGGTGGGAGACGCTATGCGAGAAGCCTCATGCCGTTTGCGACACGGGCCACAACGTGGGGGGGTGGCAATATCTCGCGCCGCAAATAAAGCGGCAACCCTGCAAGACCCTGAGAATAGTCTTCGGCATGGTAGACGACAAGGACATAAACACCGTGATGAGCCTGCTGCCCAAAAACGCCGTGTATTATTGGGCACAGCCCACGTCGAAAAGGGCTTTCCCGGCTGACAAAGTGGCAGAGCTGGGCAAGCGACACCACCTGGAGGGCACGAACTGCGCATCAGTGGCCAACGCGTACCATAAAGCCATGGCAGACGCCGCCCCCGACGACTTCGTGTTCATAGGCGGTTCAAGCTATGTAGTGGCCGACCTGCTCGCGCTGTAAATTCATTACCACCCGCCAAGACTTCACATAACATCAAGCGTCTATCCAGCATGATCTCAAGCCAAGCCACACGGCTCAGCTACCGACAATTTCCTAAGCAATGCCAAGCAGCTCTATCTCGAATATCAGCGTAGAGCCAGCAGGGATGCCTGGCTGCGAAAACTTGCCGTATCCCATGCTGGCAGGGATATACACCTCCCACTTGTCGCCAACGCACATCTGCTGCATGGCGATAATCCAACCCTCAATCAGGTCGCAGAGGCGTATGGCCAACGGCGCGCCGCCACGACTTGAGTCGAACTTCTTTCCGTTGATAGTGCGACCTGTGTAGTGGGCGGTCACTATGCTGCGCGGCGTGGGATGCTTGCCGTCGCCGTTGCCCTCTGACAACACCTTATAATAAATACCACAAGGAAGAACCTTCACGCCTTCTTCCTTGGACTTCTCGGCAAGCCAATCGAGGTTTGCCTTGGCGTATTCACGTTTGTTCATTATCTATGTATTTGAGTGCAAAATAAATAAGCTTGTAATGCAAAGTTAATAAATTGCATAACCATTGTCGAGGGTTTCGGCAAGAAAAACGCCTTGGACAACCAGGAACACACGTCCCTTAAATAATATTTAACACAGAGGGTGTTATATTATTTCGCATTTTAGTTGTCATTCTCAATTATTTTTACTTACTTTGCAAAAGACTATAAGAAACAACAACTAAAGACACATCCATATGGCAAACTTTGAAGAAACACCAAATGTATGCGGTCTGAGGCGTGAAGACTTTCAGACTACAGTGAATGGCAAGAAGACGGACCTCTTCGTCTTGAGAAACAGCAAGGGCAATGAAGTTGCCATTACCAACTATGGCGGAGCTATCGTGGCCCTCATGGTTCCAGACAAAGACGGCAATATGGGCAACGTCATCATGGGACACGACAATATTCAAGATGTCATCAACTCGCCCGAACCATATCTATCAAGGCTAATCGGACGTTTCGGCAACCGCATCGCCAAAGGCAAGTTCACCTTGCACGGCAAGCAATACCAGGTGGCCGTAAACAACGGGCCAAACTCCTTGCACGGCGGCAAAAACGGATTCAACGTAAAGGTCTGGTCGCCTGAGCAGATGAACGACCACGCCCTCGCGCTCAACTACGTCTCACCCTATGGCGAGGAAGGCTACACTGGCGAGCTGAAGGTAACGGTGGTGTACACCTGGACAGACGACAACGAGCTGCACATCGACTATCTCGCCACGACAAACAAGAAGACCATCATCAATCTAACAAACCACGCTTTCATCTCCTTGGCAGGCATCGCGGACCCAACACCTTCGGTTGAGAACGTTGAGCTGCAAGTCAACGCCGACTTCTATCTCCCGATTGACGACGTGTCTATCCCCACAGGCGAGATAAGAAAAGTGGAAGGCACTCCTTTCGATTTCAGGACCGCGAAGCCAATAGGACGCGACATCAACGCCGACGACGAGCAAGTGAAAAACGGTACAGGCTTTGACCACAACTTCGTGCTCAACAAGAACGAGGAAGGCGAGCTCTCATTGGCAGCCAAAGCACACGAGCCCGTCAGCGGCCGCACCCTCGAAGTGTATACCACCGAGCCTGGCGTACAACTCTACACCGGCAACTTCCTGTCCGGCTTCAAGGGCACTCACGGAGCCACTTACCCTAAGCGCTCAGCTTTCTGCTTGGAGTGCCAACACTTCCCCGACTCTCCTAACCGTCCTTACTTCCCGTCGGTAGTGCTGAACCCGGGAGAGAGATACAAGCAGACAACCATTTACAAGTTTGGTGTTAGCAAATAATCGCTTTCACTGACTCAACATTGACTAAAAACATTTAACCATAACTTTAAATTAACCGTAACTATGCAGATAGATTTCGTAAGAAGCCGTTTCCTGAAACATTTCGATGGGGAGACAGGCAACATCTACGCCTCACCAGGCCGCATCAACCTAATTGGTGAGCATACTGACTATAATGGTGGATTCGTGTTCCCAGGAGCCGTAGAGCAGGGCATCATGGCCGAGATACGCCCCAACGGGCAGAAGAGCGTGAACGTCTACTCCATCGACTTGAAAGACATGGCCCACTTCACTCTTGACGACCCCAAAGGCCCTTCCGCTACATGGGCACGCTACATCTACGGCATCTGCCGTGAGATGATAGAGCGTGGCGTGGACGTGAAGCCTTTCAACGCCGCTTTCGCTGGCGACGTGCCATTGGGAGCGGGAATGTCGTCGAGCGCGGCTTTGGAAAGCTGCTTCGCGTTCGCCTTGAACGACCTCTTCGGCGACAACAAGGTGTCGAAGTGGGATCTCGCCCTTGCAGGACAGGCTACCGAGCACAAATACATCGGCGTGAACTGTGGCATCATGGACCAGTTTGCCTCTGCCTTCGGAATGAAGGGCAAGCTCATGCGCCTTGACTGCCGCAGCCGCGAGTTTGAATACTTCCCATGGGAGCCTAAGGGCTACAAGCTCGTGTTGCTCAACTCAAAGGTTAAGCACGAGCTGAAGGGTTCTCCTTACAACGACCGCCGCAACTCATGCGAGAACGTGGTAAAGGCACTGAACGCCAAGTTCGCCGACCGCCATTTCGACACGCTGCGTGACGCCAACTGGGATGACCTTGAGGCCGTGAAGGGTGAGGTCAGCGCGGAAGACTACAAGCGCGCCCACTTCGTCCTCGGTGAGGTTGACCGCGTGCTGGCTGTCAGCGAGGCTTTGCAGAAAGGCGACTACGAGACCGTGGGACAGAAGATGTATGAGACCCACTACGGACTCAGCAAGGAATACGAGGTGAGCTGCGAAGAGCTCGACTACCTCAACGACCTTGCAAAGGAGAACGGTGTCACGGGCAGCCGCATCATGGGCGGTGGCTTCGGTGGTTGCACCATAAACCTCGTCAAGGAAGAGGTATACGACAAGTTCATCGGGAACGCGAAGGCAAAGTTCAACGAGAAATACGGCCATGAGCCACAAGTCATCGATGTGGTAATAGGCGATGGCTCTCGCAGAATCTGCTGATAAGCTTATCAATATCTCATAAAGACGCCCTCTCCAGCCTTTCGTCGACAGGAGAGGGCGTCACTATTTACCGTTTTCTTCACATGTGGGCATTATCTCTTCTTCTTTCTATCGTGGCGCAACTGCTTCCGCAACATCATTTCTCGAGCATTCCGCCGGGCAACTACAGCGGCATCACTTGGATGGGCGGCAACAGCTACGCCGTGGTCAGCGACAAGTCGGCTGAGGACTGTTTCTTCGTCTGGACATTGGACATTGACTCCGTAAGCGGTGAGGTCAAAGCCGCCAAAAACGAGGGATTCCGCTCTGCCTCTCGCCCTAACCGCGACAGTGAGGGCATCGCCTTCAACCCAAGCTCTAACACGATATTCATAAGTGGGGAAACGGATAATTACATTAAGGAGTACTCTCTGGATGGCAAGCTGACAGGCAGGGAGATTCCCCCTACCACATTTTTCCAACAACTTGCCGGGAATCTTGGCCTTGAGGCCTTGAGCTATAACGACGCCACGCGCTTGCTATGGACTTGCAACGAGAGTGGGGAAATACGCATACAAAACTATACCGCTGACCTCAAGCCGCAAGACCATTATGCCTACACGCTCGACAAGCCCATCGCCAACAGGGCAAAAGCACAATTCTACGCCCACGGCATAGGCACGATTTGCGCGCTCGACGATGGTTCGCTGTTGTTGTTGGAAAGGGAGTTTTACGTGCCCCACAAGAAAATAGGCTCGTTTGTCAACTGCAAGCTGTTCCATCTCGTCCCGGGCAAAGGCGACAAGCAACTTCTCGCCCAGTGGCGCACATCGCTCACGCTCACCAGAAGAAACATAGCCAACTATGAAGGCATGTGCCTTGGCCCTAAACTGAAAGACGGCTCACGGATCCTCGTTCTCGTGGCCGACTCTCAAGACCAATACGGCGGCGTATTGAAAGACTGGATAAAGACCATACGGCTTTACCTGTGAACCCTCAAATACAAGACCACGCCGATTTACCCGTGAACGACTCCATGCGGAAGTTCGCATTCATCATTCACGAAGAACTAGCGTCATGGTCGCGATGGATAGAATCATGGCTTGCAAAAATCAAACGCGCTTATGGGCTTGCAAGAAACCTGCTTATGGGCTTTATGGCTTGCAAAGAATATAGCAAACCTTGTCTTGGAAGTTTCTTCCGTTTGAGCCGTGCATCACACCCTGGTTGATAATGGAGAAACACAGACGATGACCATTGGCCGCTGTGCAATAACCGCAGAGGCTCGCAATGCCTTCAAGCGTTCCGGTCTTGGCGTGCACATTGCCACGCGTGAACTGTGAACGCATGCGCTTTTTCAGCGTACCGTCAACGCCGGCAATGGGAAGCGCCGGCAGCAGGTGGTTATAGATGTTCTGATTCTCAAAGGCATAGCGCAAGAGCTTCACTTCCAGCTCGGGCGACACATAGTTGTAGAGCGACAATCCACTGCCGTCAGCGAGACGATAGCGCGAGGCGTTAAGCCCAACACGAGTGATGAGTTGGCGTTCGATGTTCTTCGCGTCTTTCGCCGTGGCCGGCCTGTTGCCCGTCGACGCGGCTATCTGGTAATACATTGACTCCGCATACAGGTTGTCGCTTTGCTTTAGCATGCGCATCAATACCTGGTCGATGGTATGGAAGCGGCTCACGATGCAATTGACGTCGTGCGGCTTACGCTTCTCCGACACATTGCCGAGAACCGTAATGCCGGCACGGTGTATGGCTTCGAGAAACTTGTCCATGAAAATGTCCTTACGCTGGAACACCAATGGCGAAAGCACTGGGTTGTCATCGTCCCAGCACCAGCCTTCACCAAGCCTGTCGGCATCCTTCATGGAACAGTCGGCATAGAGGTTTCCACGAATGGTGTCGACGCCCATCTTGCGCAACGCCTCGGCAAAAGCCTGCATATCGTCACGGTTGAAACGCGGGTCAAAGCCACCCACGCAATACACGTCGCCGTTGAGCGACGTGGAATCGACCCTGCCTGTATAGCACAGTTCCGTCTTGAACTGGTAACTGCCACCGAGGCGGTCGAGCGCCGTGATGGCGGTGATGGTCTTCATGGTAGAGGCGGGGCGCATCAGCTGTCTCTCGTTGTGCTTGAATATGGTGGAGTCGGCATCGAGGTCGTAGACCATGATGCCCACTTGTGACGTCTTGAACATGTCGCTCTTGAGCAGTTGCTCAATCTCAGCCTGGACATTCTTAGGCCAGACAAGCGTGTCGCTTCGGTGGACAAGCGAGTCAGGCCAAGCCGAATCGGCCACAAGAGTGGTGTCGTTGTCATCGTTATCATCCACGACATCGGTCTGCGCCATGACAGGCACGACCGAGAAAAGCAGGAAGAGCAGCAAGGCATACAGCTTATTAAGCATCGCAAGCCTCCTTTTCCTTTTTAAGCGTGGCAACGAACGCGATCTCGTTGGCGGGCTGCACCGACACCATTACATTATCAGAGCCATAAGTAATGAGCAGGTAGCGCACAAGGCCAAAGACCGAAGTCATGGGGCGGCACGAATTGATTTGCCCAATCTCTATAATCTTATTCCTTGAAAGCTTGCCATTATCTATAATGAGCTTTCCATCGGAAATGACATATTCGCTATGCAGGGTTCTCTCTGTGAGGACAATAAGTAGAAATGCCATGAGAAGTCCCAAGATGACATTCTTAATCCAAAAAGCGTAGACGGCAAGCAAAAGGAAAAGCACTATGCCACACACGGCGCCAAGGGTCGTCCTATGATGGAATGAACGGGTCATAAATTCAGTAAAAACAATCTTCATCTTATAATATGTGCAAAGTTACCACTTTTATTCGAGCTTTTCAGGCTAAAACGAAAAAAATGCTTGTCAACCTGTCACAAACCAGCTACCTTTGCGTATATTAGTTGAACAAGAAAAAAATGACGCCAGAGGAATTTCAAAACGAAGCGACCAGCCTGCGCCCCGACTTGCTGGGCGAAGCCTTGCGATATGTCCGTCGACAAGACGTAGCCGAGGACATCGCGCAAGACTGCCTCATGCGACTTTGGACGATGCGCGGAGACCTGCACAGTCCCATGGCCCCATTGGCCCGTGTCGTGACGCGCAACCTCTGCCTCGACTTCCTGAGGCGCAACCCACACGTTGACGACGTGGCACTGATAGGGAACACCGACGACACGGAGACAGCACAGCGCCACGAGGCCGTGGAACGCATGATGGACATCGTGACCGAACTGCCCGTCGTGCAACAAACGGTGCTCAGGCTACGCCATATCGAAGGACGCGAGATGGCCGACATAGCCAACACGTTAGCCATGAGCGAGGCTGCCGTGAGAAAGGCTCTCAGCAGGGCACGAATGGCCGTGAGGGAAATGTATCTGAAACGTTATCATCAAGAATAGACATGAACGACAATAAAGCTATACAACTGACCGACAGGTTTTTCAATGGCGAGACAACTCTCGGCGAGGAGCAAGAGCTATACGCTTACTTCCTCTCGGGCAAGGTCTGCCCGCAACTCATGCCATTGCGACAAATGTTTCTCGACATGAGTCAACTGCAAGGCATTGAGCCAACGCAAAAGGCAAAGGTGGTGAGCATCAACCGTCGGAAACGCTGGCTACGCGTGGCAATAGCCGCCGCGGTCGTGGCAACAGTCGGCATCACGGCAACAATGTGGACGACACAACACGACCACGACTACGAGATGATGGCATACGGACAACGACAGGTCAACCGCGAGGCCGTGATGCGCGAAGTGGAGCGGACGCTGGACGACGCGCGAAGCGGCACGCCAAACGTCGGGGCGGAACTGAAAGACGCATTCAAGCAATTTCAATAAACAACAATATACATGACATGAAACTCAAGCTATTCATTTACATACTGTTGACGATGGTCTCTACAGCCGTCAACGCGCAGTCGGCTAACTTGAAAGTCAACCAGATATTCACCGGCAAGGTCATCCCGCTGGAACGCATGGTCGTGACCAAGGTCAAGGGACGCGCCCTCAGCAAGTACGGGCTCAACTACTATCGCAGCGCGCGCTTCGTGGCGAGCCGGAAGGAACGTTACAGGTGCATCAACGCGGTGGAACAAGACATGAGGGCTATGGGCAGCGGCTCCACGGCGCAGAAACGGTCTGAAAGGCACACGGCCATCGCCTTCATGCTAAGACCTCAAGGCGCGAGCAACCGGTTCATAACCTTGGTATGCAACAAGGAAGACGATGACCAATACGGCATCACCCTAATCTACATGGAGGGAACGGTGAAGAGCCTCAACGAACTGAACAAACTGATAAACAAATAAGAAAAAACATGATAGGCATGAAACAATTCATTCTCTTGGCGGCAATGATGACCGCCTCCATCGCTTACGCCTCAGAGCCTAACGACACCATAACCGTGAACAACGCCCACAAGGTGACAATCGTAAACTCCGACTCCCTGCTTCAGGTGGAAGTGAATGGCAAGGACGGCAAACCCGGTTTCCACTATATGGCCACGCTTCGCAACACCGATGGCAACTACGAAAGCTCATCCATGGGCGGCCTGTTCAACTTCAGCATCGTCAACAAGTTTGGCAAGAACAAGAAACGCCCACCTCTCTACTACTCCAACCTGCACGTCTTCTTCGGCTTCAACGGCGCGGCGGGCAACGACGACGTGGTGAATACCAACATGTGGCAGGGCATCAACATCGGCACATACATAGACTGGGGCGTGAACCCCTGGCGCGACGGCCACCGGTTCTCGGCCGGCATAGGCTTGGAATGGAAAAACTACAGGATGACATCAAGGAAGCAGTTTGTGAAAGCCGACAACGGCAACGTCACGGTGGAACCTCTCGGAGATAACGTGGAGCCCAAGTTCTCGCGCATCAAGACCTTCAGCCTCATCTTCCCCATCATGTACAGTTATCAGCAATCTGGCTGGGGCTTCTCGTTAGGGCCTGTCATAAACTGCACCACACACTCTTCAATAAAGACGCGTTACAAAGTCAACGGCGAGAAGCACAAGGACAAGTACAAGGACTTGCACCCCAGCGCCGTCACCGTGGACATCATGGGAACCATCATCACGCCATGGCTGCTCAACTTCTACGTCAAGTATAACCCGTGCGACATCCTCGACACGGAATACGGCCCAAAGTTCCACAGCCTGTCGGTTGGCTTCATGATATAAGAACTGCCCTTCGCGAGAAGGAGTCTCAGACCGTCAGCAAATCGCACGACGCGCCTGCGCTTTACGCCAAAACACTCACCGACATTACGCTTCACGGGCCAATGGTCCGCAACCGCGGTTGGTGTTCCATTCTGGTTGCTGATGGCCATTAAAGAATGGCCTCGACACGTTTCACTTGCTCAGCCGAAGGCGGCTGCACGTCGCCAAGGGTGTATTTCAATCCGAGCTGTTCCCACTTGTAAACGCCAAGCGTGTGGTAAGGCAACACCTCCACGCGCTTCACGTTGTCGAGCGAGTCGATAAACGATCTCATACGGCGCAGATGGCCTTCATTGTCGGTGATGCCCGGCACGAGCACATGGCGGATCCACACCGGCACGCCAAGCTCAGACAAGCAACGCGCGCAATCGAGTATGTTCTCGTTGCCATGACCCGTAAGCCACTTGTGCCTGTCGCTGTCGAGATGCTTCAAGTCGAGCAACACGGTATCAGTGGCTTTCATCAGTCTCACGAACTTTCCGAAGAACGGCTCCGTCCGCGAGAACGGTTGCGCGGCCGTGTCAAGGCAGGTGTTTATGCCACGACGATGGGCCTCCTCGAAGAGGTCTATCAAGCCGTCCATCTGCAACAGCGCCTCGCCACCGCTCACGGTGATGCCGCCATCCTCGCCCCAATAGGCACGGTAGCGTTCGGCCTTGTCGAGCAATTCATCGACCGACACGGCCTCGTCGTCGCCATCCGCCATTCGCCACGTGTCCGGGTTGTGGCAATAGCGACACCGCATGAGGCATCCTTTCAAGAATATGATAAAGCGAATCCCTGGCCCGTCTACCGAGCCAAAGGATTCTATCGAGTGTACGTTCAGCTTAGAGACGCTCATGGGCCTGACGCGCTATGACATCAAGTTGCTGCTCCCTGGTGAGGTCGATGAACTTCACTGCATAGCCACTCACGCGAATGGTGAAGTTGGCATATTCCGGCTTCTCCGGATGCTCCATGGCATCCTTGAGCTTGTCCACGCCGAAGACGTTGACGTTCAGGTGGTGGGCACCCTTGTTGAAATAGCCGTCCATGACACCCACGAGTGTCGTGGCGCGCTGCGAGTCGTCGTGTCCCAATGCGCTTGGGCTGATGGTCTGCGTGTTGGATATTCCGTCGAGGGCATACTTGTAAGGCAACTTCGCGAGCGAGTTGAGCGAAGCCAGCAGACCGTTCTTCTCGGCGCCATAACTTGGGTTTGCCCCTGGCGCGAGAGGCGCGCCAGCCTTGCGTCCGTCGGGCATGTTGCTCGTGTACTTGCCATAGACCACGTTCGACGTTATGGTCAGTATCGAGGTCGTTGGCTCAGAATCGCGGTAGGTGTGGTGCTTCTTCACCATACCGACAAACGTCTTGAGCAGCCACACGGCTATGTCGTCGGCACGGTCGTCGTCGTTACCGTAGCGCGGGAAGTCGCCCTCGGTCTTGAACTCCAACGGGAAGCCGGTCTCGTCGCGCACGATGTTCACCTTGGCATACTTGATTGCCGAGATAGAGTCGACCACATGCGAGAAGCCCGCTATGCCCGTGGCGAAGGTGCGGCGCACGTCGGTATCGATGAGGGCCATCTCCGCGGCCTCGTAGAAATACTTGTCGTGCATGTAGTGGATGAGGTTGAGCGTCTTCACGTAAACGGCAGCGAGCCACTCCATCATGTCCATGAACCTTGGCATGAACTCCTCGTAGGTCAGCACGTCGCCCTCTATCGGACGGTATGCCGGGCCCACCTGCTCGCGCGTCTTGCTGTCCACACCACCGCTTATGGCATAGGTCAAGCACTTGGCGAGGTTGGCGCGCGCGCCGAAGAACTGCATCTCCTTGCCCGTCTGAGTAGCGCTCACGCAACAGCAGATGCTGTAGTCGTCTCCCCATACAGGACGCATCACGTCGTCGTTCTCATACTGTATACTGCTGGTCTTCACGGAGATGAGTGCCGCATACTGCTTAAACGACTTTGGCAGGCGGCTGCTGTAAAGCACCGTGAGGTTAGGTTCGGGCGACGGCCCCATGTTCTCCAACGTGTGGAGGAAGCGAAAATCGTTCTTGGTGACCATGTGGCGACCGTCCTGGCCTATGCCGCCCACCTCCAACGTGGCCCAAACGGGGTCGCCGGAGAAGAGCTGGTTGTAGGATGGTATGCGGGCGAACTTCACCATGCGGAACTTCATCACCAAGTGGTCGATGAGCTCCTGGGCGTCCTGCTCTGTCAGTGTGCCCTCGTTGAAATCGCGCTGTATGTATATGTCGAGGAAAGTGGAGACACGTCCCACCGACATGGCCGCGCCGTTTTGGGTCTTCACCGCGCCGAGGTAACCGAAGTAGAGCCATTGCACGGCCTCGCGCGCGTTTGTCGCGGGCTTAGAGATGTCGAAGCCATAGAGCGCCGCCATGTCTTTCAGTCCCTTGAGGGCCTTTATCTGCATGGCCACTTCCTCGCGCAAGCGTATCACGTCGTCTATCATCTCGCGCTCGCCCATGTTCAAGAGGTCGTTGTGCTTCTCCTGGATCAGGAAGTCGATGCCATAGAGTGCCACGCGACGGTAGTCGCCCACGATGCGACCGCGCCCGTAGGTATCGGGCAGGCCAGTGAGGATATGGTTGTGGCGCACGCGCTTCATCTCCGGGGTGTAAGCGTCAAACACGCCGTCGTTGTGGGTCTTCACATAGTTATGGAATATGTCATGCAGCTTCTCCGAGGGTTGGTAGCCGTAGGTGGTGCAAGCCTGTTCGGCCATCTTTATGCCGCCATAGGGCATAAAGGCACGCTTGAGAGGCTTGTCGGTCTGCAGGCCTACCACCTTCTCCAGGTCTTTCGTCTTGTCGTTGATGTAACCGGGGCCATAGGCCGTAAGACCTGAGACCACTTCCGTCTCCATGTCGAGCACGCCGTTCTTGGCTCGCTCCTCCTTCTGCAATTGCTGCAGTTCGCCCCAAAGGGTGTCGGTAGCTTCAGTGGGCCCTACAAGGAAACTCTCGTCGCCATCGTATTGGGTGTAGTTATTCTGAATAAAATCCCTAAGATTGATTTCTTCCTTCCATTGTGTGCCATGGAAGTCGCGCCATGCGTTTTTCATAAATAAAACTTTGGTGTTGGTTTATAAAACTTAGGCATGCAAAGTTAGGCTTTATTTCCCTAACAAAAGAATTTTTTTGACTAATTAAAGTGACAAAAACGACAATTTAGCGCACTGCCATGTCTCGAAGACATGAGCGTCAAGGCATGGCAGCACGTGAATCCCAACATGAGTCGTGCTGCTTCTGGATACCACAGGTCCCACAACACACGAGCACGCCAAGTCGACCCACAGAGGTGTCGATGGGATGGAAGCCCAGGTCGCCGGGCGTGAAGTAAAACTTCTCGTAATAGGCTGGGTCGTCGGGGATGTGCATCTTACGGTATTTGCCGGCAATGGAGCCGTCGCTTTCTATCACCACCGCAGTGTTGTGACACAGTCCCGCGGCACGCTTCTCGAAGAGCGAGGTGACGATGACCACGCCAAGCTCGCGCGCCTGTTGCCCGAAAAGCTCGGTGGATGGCCCGGGAATGGTCTCGGCAAGGTCGAATAGGTCCACGTTCTCCGTCTGGCAGAAATAAATACTGTTGTGAAGTTTACTTAAAAGTTTACGCAAACTCCTACGGCGTGTCGTGTTTGTTTCATGCCATTTGGCAAATCCAAATATACATTTGAACCCCTTAACGAAAACTCAACGCTTTCCTTAGCCTTTTTTTTGTTCTTATGCGAGATAACAAATAGTGGAATACTGGAGACTGTTAAGCCTATACCAATCCCCAAGACTACGTCCCATGCTTTCCCGTCATCTTTCCAATTAATATTAGTGTACGCATTGTTACCCACATCTCCTATCAAACCGACTATTGTACCACAAAGACCCACTCCAAGTGTAGTAAATGCACACGTTTTGAGCTTCTTGTACCTTTTCCAATAAATAGTATGTTCATACCCCTTTTGAGAGTTTATCTTTGCCACATCTTTATACATTGGAAAGGGAGATGACAAACATCTTACAGAATACGATTCATATTCTTTCGCATTTGCCAATAGCGCACAAAACAAGAACATAAGAGTATATATGTATCGCATAGCTGGATTGAGAATTAAATAGTGGGGGCTTTCACCCCACTATTATATTGTTTTATTTATCTATCCGGATATATCCTTGATAATAGGTGGTTTTTCCATTTTTTTGCTAATATTGGCACATAATGTTGGAGATATTGGGGCATCCACCACCAAGCATTGGCATCATGAATACCGTCATTCAGTCTACAAATCGCCTCAATATGTCTTCGTACTTGTCTATCCTGCGATCCCTGAGGAAGGGCCACCAACGCCTCACCTGCTCAGAGCGGGCAAGGTCTATCTCCACCACTTGCTCACACTCGTCGTCGTTGCCGGCACGGAACACCAGCTCTCCCTGCGGCCCAGCCACGAAACTGGAGCCCCAAAACTGTATGCCACCGGTCTGATGGCTTGGGTCTGGCTCGAAGCCCACGCGGTTTACGGTTATCACGGGCAGGCCGTTTGCCACGGCATGGCCGCGCTGCACCGTTGTCCACGCCTCGCGCTGGCGTTCCTGCTCCTCATTGGTGTCAGAAGACTCATAGCCTATCGCCGTGGGATAGATGAGCATCTCAGCGCCTTGCAACGCCATGAGGCGCGCTGCCTCAGGATACCACTGGTCCCAGCAAACCAAGACGCCAAGGCGGCCCACAGAGGTGTCGATGGGATGGAAGCCAAGGTCGCCGGGCGTGAAATAAAACTTCTCGTAATAGGCTGGGTCATCTGGGATGTGCATCTTACGGTATTTGCCGGCAATGGAGCCGTCGCTTTCTATCACCACCGCAGTGTTGTGACACAGTCCAGCGGCACGCTTCTCGAAGAGCGAGGTGACGATTACCACGCCAAGCTCGCGCGCCAGTTGCCCGAAAAACTCGGTGGATGGCCCGGGGATGGTCTCGGCAAGGTCGAAGAGGTCCACGTTCTCCGTCTGGCAGAAATAAAGACTGTTGTGAAGTTCCTGCAACACTATGAGCCGCGCGCCCTTCCCAGCGAGCTGCCTGCACTTGTCGGCAAGGCGCTTCTTGTTTTGGTCAATGTCGGCAGTGTTGTGCTGTTGTATAATACCTACTTTCAATTTCATGTTCGTAAAGGTTTTAACTTACAAGTTGTTTTTTATCAAGCCCTTGGGCAATTGCATCGTGAGGCAGTGTATGGAGCCGTGCTGACGCACTATGACAGACGCGTCCACGGCGACGATTTCCCTGCCCGGGAAAGCCTCGGCCACCAATGCCTTCGCCTGTTCGTCTTTTTCCCGCTGCCCATACACTGGCACGATGACCGCGCCGTTAATGACAAGGAAGTTGGCATAGGTAGCGGGCAGCCGCTCGCCGTCGAATACCATCTCGTCTGGCATGGGCAACTTGAGCAACCTGTATGGCTTGCCCTCAACGGTTGTCAAGGCTTGCAGCTCCGTCTCCAGCGCCTTGAAGTCGGCGTATTGCTCATCAGCCTCATCGTCGCAACCCACATATAACAATGTGTCGTCGGGGCATATCCTCACAATGGTGTCGATGTGACCGTCGGTATCGTCGCCCACGAGGTTGCCATGCCGCAGCCATACCACGCGGTCGGCGCCAAGGTCGCCCTTCAGCCTCTCGCCTATCTCCGCCTCGCTTAAAGGCTGGTTGCGACGCGGGGCGAGCAGACACTGGGCGGTGGTGAACACCGTGCCCTTGCCGTCGCTCTCTATTGAGCCGCCCTCAAGCACGAAGTCGTCGTGGCTCTCCAATGCGGCCGAGAACAGGCCTTTGCCATGAAGCGCAGAAGTGATGGCATTGTCTTTCTGCCAGCTGAACTTCTCGCCCCAGCCGTTAAACCTGAAGTCGAGCAGCTTGAGGCTGCCATCCTTGCCGCTTCGCAAGATTATGGGTCCGTGGTCGCGCGCCCACGTGTCGTTGATGTCGCACGCCACCACCGTGACACGTGCCACCTCCGCCTCCGTCAGCGAATCACTAAGCAGAGTCTTGACATAGGCTGCGTCTTTTGCCGCAATGACGAGCCGCTCACGCGCGGCTATCACCTTTGAGAGCGTCAAGTATGTAGACGTTATCTCGTCGATATAAGGTCGCCAATCGGTATCCGGGTTTGGCCAAGTGAGCATTACGCCATCTTGTGGCTCCCATTCTGCCGGGAGCGTGTATTCGGGTTGTGCCATGAATGTTATTTATTTGTTGTATGCAAAAGTAAGCAATAACACTTAAAAATCAAAGCTCATCAAGCAAATAGTTGATTGCCAAGCGCCACTATTTTATCCTTGGGGCAACCAATTTGACACAAACATGGTATGGGGGCCCATCAACAGTGCCATAGGATATGCGGGCATTCCTCCTCCTGATAGGCGCGCATCAGCGTGAGCGCCTGCTCCATGTCGCCTGCTATCACCGACTTCACGAACTTGGTCACGACATCCTCATTATCCTTACGGATACACCTCAATATGACTACTGCCTGAACTGCCGTTCTTTATTATTCGTATCTGCGTGGTTATGCGCTCGCTCATGGTATCGGTGTGGCTTATCACGCCCACCTTCTTGCCTTGCGACGACTGCAGCATGGCGAGCGAGTCGATGACCGTGGAAAGGGTGTCGGGATCAAGCGTGCCAAAGCCCTCGTCAATGAAAAGGTTGTCGAATGAAATGTTGCGCGACGAGAGTGCCGACAAGCCAAGAGCCAGTCCGAGACTGACGATGAATGTCTCACCGCCCGACAGCGACGTCGTGTCGCGTATGTCGTCGGCACGATCGTGGTCAATAACCCTTATGCCAAGCGAGTGTTTCACCTGCACCAGCTCGTAGCGCGTGTTAAACTTTCGTATCTCCGCGTTGGCATGAGCTATGAGGAAACGCAGCGTGTAGCATTGCGCTATCTTGCGCAGCGTGCGTCCATCGGTACCAATGGCGTCGGTTATGGCAGTCCACTCGCCTGCCGTCCTCTCCGCCTGCATCTTGCGGTCGTGCATGATGCCCATCTGCCGCCGCGCGTGGTCATAGCGTTGCTTTCGCGATTTTGCCTCTACGAGTTCCGTGTCGGGTTGCGCTTCCAGCTCTGCCTTGCGCCTTGCGAGGTCGTCGCGCGAGGCATCAGGCTTCGTCGCCTGATGTTCGGCGTGCTCCTTGGCCGCCTTGTCAAGTAGCGTTTGTGCCTTTGTCAGCGCGTCATCCTTCGCCTGTACGCATTTCCTCATCCGTTCCCAGTTGTCGGTAGCGGAATAGAGCGAGACTATGTCGGCCACTGTCATGGAGTTTTCGCCATTCTTCTCGTTGTAGGCTGCAACCCACGCTGAAAGCTCGTCGGTGCGCCGCCCTACGGTTTTCTCCGCCGAGCGCGACTGTTTCTTGCAAGCCTCCATCTTGCCCGACAACGCGCTGAGGTTATTGCTTAGCTTTGCTATATCTTCAGTCTTGGCAGTCACCTTGTTGTCGGCTTGCTTCACTTTCTCCGCAAGTTGTGCTTCATATTTGTCAGGGTCTTTGTCACCCACCTCGGCTTTCATGTCCCCGTGCAAGCGTTCCGCCGCGGCTTTGGCATCGTTGTAGACTTTCAAGGCCGTGGCCAGGGCGTTTTTCTTTTCCTTGAGTTGCGACAGCAGGTTCTCCGTCTTGCCCTTGGCGGTGGCAAGCTGCGTCATGGCGACATTCCTTGCCTGTTCAGCCAACTTCATCCGCTTGTCTGAATCCTCCTTATATTCATTCAGTTTTTTCTCGGCACGCTCTTTCGCCTTGCGCGCGTTCTCAACCCTCTTCACCAAGGCGTAGTAGCTGTCAAGGGCCTTAGTTGCCTCTTGCGCCTTCCGCTCAACGATGGGCAGCGACTCGCCGAGAGCCTCAGCCGTGGCCTCCCATTCAGGATGCCTGCCGTGCATGGTGTCCCAGTCGGCGGTGGCCCGCTTTACGTCAGCCTCAAGAGAGGCTATGCCCTTCCCTATCTGCTTCATGCTCCCGTCTATGCTTCCCTGCTCCTTTGTCAGGTCGGTCAAGGTTCGCGTCTGCCTGTCAAGCTCTTTTTCCTTGTCCTGTATGAGCATGGCAAGCTCCGACATCACGGGGGCAAGTGTGGCGTCGTCGACAAAAGGATGATGAGTGGCGCCACACAGCGGGCACGGCTCGCCGTCGTGCAGGCCATGGCGGTGAGCCTGCCAATCGTCGCTTGTCATGAGCGTGTGCGTACGGCGCAAGGTGTCCAACTCTCTTTTCAGGCTTTCGGTATCAATGCCGCCTATTGCCGCCTTTATCTCTTCACTTCGCTTCTTCAGGACCTCCAGCTCCATGACGTTCTTTTCGAGGCGCGTCTTTTTATCATCAAGGTCTTGCAGCGTCTTTATGGCCGACTTGATGTCGCCAAGATTTGCGTCAGCCTCCGTCTTCGCGTTTTGAAGGGTCTCGACATCCAAGCCGTCTGCCTTTGCGGCCTCGGCCGTATAAGCATCGGTCAAGGAAGCCACCGCCTCTGCGAGCCGCTTGGTCTGGCTCTCTGTCTCGGCAGCCGATGCCTCATAAGCATCTTCGCGTGTCTTTACATCATCCTCCGCACGTGATATATCCGCTAAATTGCCATCAAGGGACCTTTGTGCCGCCACGACTGCTTGCTCGCCACGGTCTGCTTCGGCCTTTTTCTCAGCCACGCCCTTTTCCGAGGCCTTCAGCTCCGCCTTTATGGCTCGCGCGCGGTTTATGTGCGGCTTCTGCTTGTCATGCTCATCGAGTGCGGCTTGGCGAGCCTCTTTCAGATGTTTAAGCGTGACGGCCTCCTTGTCTACATTTGCCTTAATCGTCCCTATTTGCGCCTCGGCTGATTTGATGTCGGCGTTGAGCCTGTCTATGTCGCGCCCTGTTTTCCTTATGTCCTTGTAAATGTCCACCGCTTCGGTAGTGGCATCGTGCAGCTCGAGTCGCGCCTTCTGCCCTGCCATGGCGTCAACCTCCTTTTTGGCGAGTTCAAGGCTTTCGCCGCAATCTTTCAAGTCCTTGCTGATGTCATCCTCACGCGCGTACCAGTCGAGAGCCGTTTTTATGTTGTTTAGCTCCTTACGGTTCTGCGCGGCACGCTGCTCAAGTTCGGCAACGCGCGCGTTAAGTTCGGCCAACTGCTCATCGGTCAGGTCGTCTTGCTCATAGGCAGAGAGCTTCGCGCGTATCTCGTTGAGATTTTCTACGGCGGCGCGACGGTGCTCTGCTATCTTCTCCGATACACGCGTGTAGGTGCCGTCGTCTCCGATGAGCTTCTCCAGCAGTTCATAGCGTTCGTCCTCCTTGGCATTGAGGAAGTTGGCAAACGACCCTTGGGCAATGAGCACCGTCCGCAGGAACTGCTCATAATCAAGGCCTATGATGTCTGGCAGCGAGCTCCAGTCCACGGGTTCCTCCGTCTGCTTGCCGTCTTTCACGCCAATACGGTAAAGCGACGTTTGGGCGTTATCGTATTTCACGCGCAGGAAGCGGACATGCCATTCGGCGCGATACACCATGCCGTTATTGGCCAGGAAGGTGAGCTTGCTGTATCCCGACTTTCTGCCACGTGTCAGGATGTTGCGGCTGTCGGTCGGCGCGAGCCGGTTGTTCTCGCCCTCCTCCGGACTGCCGAATATCTCTATGTTCTGGTTGCGGTCGCCCTTCCTGCGCGGATAGCGCGGGGCACGGTTGTAGAGCGCAAGGCAGATGGCGTCGAGCAGGGTCGACTTGCCGCTGCCCGTAGGTCCCACGATGCTGAATATCGTGCTGTCGGCAAGTGACCCGTGCTCAAAGTCGATTACCTCTCCTTCCTGACGGTCGAGCGAGGCGAGGTTTAGTATCTCAAGTTTAAGAAATCTCATGGTTCGATTGCGTGTGTCATCAGTTGTCGGCAGACAGCTCGTTCATTACCTCCTTTATCATCTCCTCTTGCTCTTCCGACATCTTCGAGCCGTGCCTTATGGCGAAAGCCTCGCGCAGGGTGTCCATGGGGTCGCGGTTCAAGATGTCGTCTATGCTGCCAATGCGCCGCGAGTCGGTGATGGTTGTGATGTCGAGCTTCGGAATCACCTTCTGCGTCTTGCACAGCACGGCGTCCTTGGTGGCCATCAGGCTCTCCAGCTCCCGGATGGCTTCTGGCGCCGGCTTGTCGAGCAAGACGCGCAGCTCCACATACTCGAACGCCTCGCTTGGCTTGTCGCCCTGGCGGTCGGCGAGCTGCTTGACGATGAGCTTTTGCAGTTTCTTGGGTGGCAGGGCCTCATCGCCCTCAGGCAACACGCGCAGAGGATGCTGCGGACGATATTCCACGAACTCCACCTCTGGTTGCCTGTCCTGGCCTATGGTCAGCAGGTCCACGCCGTGCCGATAGTCTTTCTCCGCAAACGACATTGGCAGTGCGCTGCCCGTATAGCGTGCCCAGTCGGTGCCCCAGACGCGTTGGCGCTTGTGTATGTGTCCGCAGGTCATGTAGTCGGGATGCCCTTCCCACTTGTCGATGTTCACCTCCTCCTGTCCGCCGATGATTATCTTCTCGCTCGCGTCGTTATCGGCAATGTCGGTGCCATGGGCGTAGAGGTGCGCCATCATTACCGTCGGCTTGTCGGGATAGAGCTGGCGGGCACGGTCGGTGAGCTGCCGCAGAAAGCGGTTCACGCCATGCGAGTAGCTCTCGTCGGCCACTACATCTGAGCGCAGATAGGGCACCGCAAGCACCACCATGCTGTCGCCGCCACGGCCTTGTATGGGTATGATGAGGTCATCGTAGTCGGTCTGCCAACTGCCCGACGCGCCTTCCTCGTCGTCCGACGGCACCCACGTGCGCCTCACGTTGCCGCGTATCTCTACATTATAGCGTTCGAGCAGCGGACGCGGGGCCTCAAGTCGGTTAGACGAATCATGGTTGCCGGCTGTTATCACGACGGTCATGTCCTGACACGCCCGTGTCGCTTCGGCAAGAAACTCATAATAGGCATGTTGTGCCGCGGCCGAGGGGTTGCCGTTGTCGAAGATGTCGCCAGCCACGAGAAGTGCGTCTGGTTGGCGCGTCGTGATCTGGTCCAACAGCCAGTTGAGGAAATGGCGGTGCTCGGGCAGACGGTCGTTGCCATGGAAGAGGTTGCCCAGGTGCCAGTCGCTTGTGGATATTATCTTCATCGGATATCTATATATATAAGGTGGTCTAAGACAGAAAACGCTTGCTTCGCGCCACATTGATATAACGCAATGCAAAAATAGCAATTATTTGGCTCTGTAAAACTTAGAGAGTGATATGCAATAACCCCATTTCTTAAATTCTATCTTTTAATATTAAAGCAATATTCTCAACAATACCAGTCACAAGCGCATTGCCCATAAGGAAAGCACGGCGCAAGTCGGACGAGCCAAAGGTATGGTTGTCGGGGAACATATTCAAACGTTCCAATTCCACAGGCACAAGTCGGCGATAACGGCCGCTCTCTGTCTTGATGATATGCTTGAAGCGTGAAGGACCAGCACCGCCTTCACCTGTGATGATGGTTCTTGAAGCACGGTCAAGATAGTCAGGAAAAGCCATTGCACCCTCGCTATAATTATACTCAAACCCTGTAGCCTTGTTGATACGTTTTAATGACTTTGAACCTTTCTGATACTCCCATTTAGGTAAGTCTTCGTCTGAAATAAAGAACTCTTTAGGTACTGTTATCTCATCAACAAGTACATCGCCAAGTGTGATGTAAGGACCATCATACTTAGGAAGCGTGTCAAGAGTATAAACCTTACCATTTGCCATTACACCAGAGTTTTTGAATGGGCTTTCCTTTTTGCCTTTGTTGAAGTTATCTGAAACCTCGGCTATGTCATCACTAATATCAAAAGAGTTTGTCTTGCCATCTTTTTCCTGGCAGCTGAAAGCCTGTGGCATGATTCCTTCTTCGAGAATCCAATCAAACTTATTGCTCAATTCTTCAAATTGTGCAGCAAGTTTCGTTCCTTGATGATAAGCAACCATATATGTACGACGTCGGCGTTGTGGCATTCCGTAATCAGCAGCGTTGATGATACGCCATTCCACAATATAACCGAGACTTGACAAAGAAGAGAGGATGATGGCGAAATCACGACCACGCTGTTTGGCTGGTGAATTAAGCAGACGGTCAACATTCTCCAACATCAGATAGTTCGGACGCTTGTCACCCTTTTCTTTCAATATGCGATAGATTTGCCACCAAAGCACGCCTTTTTTGCCCTCAATACCACCAGAACGTTGTAATGTAGTGGCTACGGAATAATCTTGGCAAGGGAAACCGCCACAAAGCAAATCGCTGTCAGGTATTTCATCCGTAGGTACAGTTGCAATGTCTTCATTGGAATGTCCATCTGCACCAAAATGTCTGCAATAAATAATACTTGCATCTTGGCGTTTAGTGGATGGCTCCCATTGGTTGCTCCAAATTGTTTTGAAATGCTTAGAAGCACGTTCTAATCCTACTCTAAATCCACCGACACCAGCGAATAGTTCTACAACTTTTATATCGTTGGCTTCCACATCGGGGCGAATGTTGTCAAACAGTCCAAGTTCTCTCACTCGCTGATGTGTTATCTCGGAATATCTTGCGATTGGCTCGCACAACATCCAATTGCCACCCATTTCTGTATCTTCTATCTTATAATTCATTTTCAATGATATTCTTTACGTATTCCTGATTAAACCAATAACAATATTTCTTGACCATTCCTCCATTCGGATTCTCTGTCATGTCATTTGCAACCCTCGCCTTTGGACGGACATGGAAGTTCTTGTTATCCTTAGCACTCCAAAAATATTGTGGAGCGATGTGATTGTCCAAAACACTTTGCCGTATGTTGTTCCAATATCGTTGAGCCATTTGTAAATCTTCTTGTGGCATAGTCCAAAAGGCAATCTTTTCCAATTTGTACTCAGGTTCGGCCTTTCCATTTGGTAACTGCAACATATTGTCTGTCTCACGGAATATAACAAACAAAAAACGATTTGTGAAAAGTTCATACAATCTTGAATCCGTCCATTCCTCACAGTCGAAAACTTCTTGATAGTCTATATTCTCGAAAGACATGGCTTCCTTGATGCTTCCTGTTTTCTTTATTCGGATTGTCTTCATCGTCAAGCCGGACTTCTCAAATTCTTCCGACTTATTGACATTGCCCACATTGCCCTTTCCTGCTATCGTGTTGGAAATGATAAAGTACTTTGACTTTGAGGTTGACGGTTCAATATTGAGCATGGCACATATTTGCCGATATGTTTTACCACAATAATTTTTGAATCTACCCAACAGAATTTCATCAACAGACTTATTCTTCAATTCCTCAACAGAGAACATAGTTTCCATTGTAGGCTTGGGGAGTTCATAGTTGCAATAAGCACCGTCTTGATTATTCTTCTTCACCTCATCGAGTACGATGCGCATGTATGCAGTTTTCAAACTCCATGCGCGGCGAGGTGCTTTAATCTCGTTATTGTGCTGTGGCATAAGCGAATCGCCTTTTTGCCCCTTTCGACAAGCACCGAGATACATCGTGTCACCCTCAGACAAGGTATGCGCCTGCCCATTCCTTATCTTCGTGATAATAGTATCGTAATCCTTACGGATAATCAACAAGTCTTTCTCAGGAATCTTCCACAACACAGCGAAAAGAAACTGTAAGTCAAGTTTTGAAACCTTAGGATTATGCAAATAGAACATGATGAGCATAATCAAGCATTTGTGGTAGAAGTGTGATTCCTCAAAGGACTTGTTCCAGTCTGACGTATAATTTATCAAGCTGCATACAAGCCTTTCCTTTATCAGCAATTCTTCCTTTGCGGATTTTTTCAATGGAGTGCACTTCAACTCTGCATTAACGAAAGCAAAGTCTGCCTCCTGCCGAGAATTGAGGTCATACTTGAAGAACAGTTCTTCCACTAATTGTCCCAAGCTACCTTTGCCCTTATGTACTTCGGCATCGGGTGCAAAATCTCGCAAGCACTTGTTCACCAACTGCTTGCTATAATTGAATATTGATGTAATGTCCTTTTCGTTGTATGGTAAATTTGCCATTGTCTAAATCTATTTCTATTATAAATGAGCCTTCTTAATTTGAGGGAAATACTATCCACAATTCCTAAGGAGGAATATCTAAGCTATCTTGTTCCTACATCATAGAGATTAACAACTCAAAGGTAATCATTTCTTTTGAAAAGCGATCATAAAAAACATTTTTCTTTATTGTTTTGGCAAAACAATACAAAAAACTACGATTTTTTGAGCAAATCACAACAGTCGGAAAACATGGACGAAATAGCATAATAGGCAAAACAGGGGGGCGGTATTTGGCGTGATGCTTTGCACATCAAAATATTTTACAAATGGTCGTCTGAGAATCGATTTTTTTCAACCAAGCAGTCTCTTCGCTCGAAATAACGCGATTATGGGCCGCTTTGGTAAATCGTTGATTATTAGAAACTTATGAATTTTACGGTTTTAGAGCGTTGCCAAAACGCTGATTTTGCGTCGCCGTTACAGTGCAATCGCGATGCCGTTACGGTGTAATCGCGTTGCCGTTACGGTGAAATGGCGACGCGATTACACTGTAACGGCAACGCCTTTTGGCCAAAAACCTACTGGAGACGCTGCCAAAGGGGCACCTCGAAGCCATTTTTCCGCTCTATTTGCCCATGTTTCCAAGTGTTAAATTTCGGCAATAATATTTTACAATTCTACGCTAACGCATGGTGTTGTTTTTCCGAACACGGCCACTTTTTCATGACCTTTTCACGACTATTGGTTCGTTATTCATGGATTTTGGCTAAATTTGCAGCCAAAAGAACCTTATTCGCGAATATTAAACAACACCATGCTTGAATTCAAGAATGTTAGCGTCTCACTGCCCGACGGCAACCAGTCGGTTCCTTTCTCGCTGATAGCCGAGGAAGGCGAGCAGGTGTGCATACATGGCGGGAAGCACACGGGGAAGAGCGAGGTGCTCCTCTCCATTCTTGGGTTGTGCCCACTGCAGTCGGGCTTCATAACCTTCGACGGGGAGCTCATCACCCACGAGGCGTCTCCCTATTTCAGGAAGATGATGGCCTACATTCCGCAATACATGCCGGAGGGGGACATAAAGATTGGAGAACTGTGCCGATACCTGCGCCTGGACATCCCCGCCGAACTGAAAGACATGAAAGACAAGCCCGTGTCGTCGTTCAGCCAGCAAGACCTACAGGCCACGCTACTGCGCTTGGCCCTGGAGATGAAGCGGGAAGTGGTGCTCGTGGACAACGCCTTCGCCACGCCCGAGACCCAGGGGCTCTTGTGCAAGCTTGCCGAGAACGGGGCCGAGGTGATATTCACGCATGAGGACGACACTCTACCATGTGATAAACTCATAAACTTGGAACAATGAACATATCTTCGCTTGGCATATTTTTCGGGGTGCTGCTCGCTGCCCTCCCCGTCTTCATCATCATTCGCTTCCGCCTGAACCTGACGCGCCGTTTCCTGATGTCGCTCGTGCGCATGGTGGTGGCTACGGGCTTGCTTGCCGCGCTGATGACGCTCGCCACGTGGGCGCAGAGCATCACGCTCAGCATAGCCATATCCATAATCATCGGCCTCTTCACCGCCCTGACGACGACAGTGAAGGCACGGCTGAAACCAGGCCGCGACTACTTGCCGATAGCGGCAGGCTCGCTGGCGGGAGTCATCATCGTGGCCTTCTATTTCATCTTCCTCGTCCTCGGGACGCGCGACCCGTTCGCCATCAACGTCTTCCTGCCGGTGACGGGCCTGTTGGCAGGTAGCATCACGGGCGCCAACACCAAGGCAATGATTGCCTACAACGACAGCCTCGTGCACCATGGCCAGCTCTACAACTACCTGCTGGGCAACGGCTGCACCCAGCGCCAGGCCCTCGACTATTTTGCGCGCCGGAGCCTGCGCGCCGCCATCGTGGAGGTGAGCAAACGCATGTCGCGCTTAGCCATCATCGAGGCTCCCGTGGCTTTCTTCGTGGCGCTGATGGGCAACATGAGCATCTTGACGGCCGCCGCGCTTCAGGCGCTGCTCCTCGTGGCAACGGCAAGCGCTTCCGTCGTCGCGGTCTTCATAACGTTGACCATCAAACGGAAGCGCTCAAAACAAACGGCCCTGACAATCGAGGCTTAGCGGTAGCCGCGCTTTTTCCAGAACATGCTTATCCCCTCAAGGGTCTTGCCCTTGGTCTCGGGCACGAGACGCCACACGAACATTAGTCTACCGACATGGCAATGACAAAAACACGAACGCCTGAGCTTGAATCCTATCAAGCCCAGGCGTTCGCCTTTTATCTCTCCAATCTCTTACAGCGGCGTGGTGAAGATATACTCGCGAAACACATAGTAGCACAGTATGCCTGCTATATATCCCACGAAAGCTATCCACGACACGTGCTTCATATACCAGCCGAACGTTATCTTCTCAAGGCCCATGACCACCACGCCGGCGGCGGAGCCGATGATGAGCATTGAGCCGCCCACGCCAGCGCAATAGGCCAGCAACTGCCAGAACACGCCGTCGGTGGCGAAGTCGCCCACGGCCTGCACGGGGTACATGCCCATGCATCCTGCCACGAGGGGCACGTTGTCTACTATCGACGAGAGCACGCCAATGATGCCTGTCACCATGAAGTGGTTGCCGTCGAACACCACGTTCAAGCCCTTGCCCAGCAACGTGAGGGCGCCAATCTCCTCAAGGCAGCTCACAGCCATGAGAATGCCGAGGAAGAAGAGTATGGTGCTCATGTCGATGTTGCGGATAAGGCTCACCACGCGCTTTTTCCTCGCGCCCTTGTCGCTCTTGAGATGAGCGTAGAACACCTCGGTGACTATCCACAGCAAGCTGAGCACGAGCAAGATGCCCATGAACGGCGGCAGATGGGTCAAGCTCTTGAATATGGGCACGAACACCAAGCCGCCCACGCCGACCCAGAACACCACCTTGCGCTGGAAGTCGCTAAGCTCCTGCTCGGGCAAGGCCACGGCAGCGGCCTGTGTCGCGTCTTCGTCGAGGTTGCCTTTGAGCGCCATCTGGATGATGAGGGCTGGCACTACCATCGACACTAACGACGGAATCAATATCTCGCTTATCACTCCTGCGGCGGTGATGAGACCCTTGTTCCACAGCATTATCGTCGTGACGTCGCCTATTGGCGAGAACGCGCCACCACTGTTGGCGGATATTATGACCAAGGCGGCATACAAGACGCGATCCTTGTGCTGGGACACAAGCTTGCGCAGGATCATGATCATCACGATGCTGGTGGTCATGTTGTCGAGGATGGCGGAGAGGATGAACGTCATGAACGCTATACGCCACAACAGCACACGCTTGCTCTTTGTGTGCATCACGCGGCGCACCCAGTCGAAACCGCCGTTCTGGTCCACCACCTCTACGATGGTCATGGCTCCCATGAGGAAGAAAAGCGTGGTGCCCGTGTCGCCAAGATGGCCCTGGATGATGTCGGTCACGAAGACCATGACAGGGTTCACGGTGCTGCCAAGCCCCGGATGCTGCAAGCTAAGGACATCCATGAACTGGGGATGTATCAAGGAGACAAAATAACCGGGGTTTATCATGTAGAGCGTCCACACGACCACGAACATGAGCAGTGCCACGGCAGCCTTGTTGACCTTTGTCACGCTCTCCAAGGCTATGAACAGATAGCCCACGACAAACACGATAATAATCGCGATAGATAGTGTTGACATTAGCGTAATGAAATGTTTATTAGTAATATTCAATTAAATATCGCACAAAATTACAAATTATACTTTAAAGATAATGTTCGTTTCAAAATAAAATTCACCTTTTGTTTGAATCTTCAAGTCCTTTTCATTATCTTTGCATAAAGATAAGGCTATACCTTATACTCACAAGACACATAAACCATAAAGATGAACCCACAAGAAGCGAGCAACGTAAAGCTAAGCGAGAACGTCATCCTAGCCGACGCCGACTATATAGACTATGTGGCATTCCAACTCTCGGTGCAGTTTGAGCGCATGATAGGCCGGCGCATAGGCAAGGCCGACCTCAGCCAATGGGCCGTGGACATAGCCTTGGACGGCGGACTGAGAGCGGACGGCAAGCCACACGAGACGCAACTCGTGCTCGTGCATGAGAAGCACGCCGCACGGCTGGAGAATTTCAACCCCTCGACCTTTGAGACAGAACTCAACGGGCAGGCTTTCAACGACAAGAACCTCGGAGAGTTTCTTGTCAATTCATACGCGGCTAACGACACGTTCGGCAAGGACGACTACATGCTCGACACCATCAACATGATTCTCGGGCACGACGAGGTGAAACGCCTGATGATAGTGCCCAACGGTGAGGAAGGCACTATCTATGAGGAGATAGCCAACGCCATGCGCAACGCCCCGGAAGACAAGCACATAACGCTCTTCGCCATGCAGCCAATGCCGGGTGGCAACTTCAGGCAAGAGATATTGGGCTACTCGCTGATGAACGCCTTGGGCATCAGGGGTGACGAGATAAAACCAAGACAATAAAACCCAACCACAACACAGACTTTGAACTGGAAACGGCAACTATAAACATAAAACAAAGCATAAGACATGAGCAATAGAGTTTTAATGATCGGAGCTGGAGGCGTAGCCACGGTATGCGCCTTCAAGATAGCACAAAACACCGACGTGTTTGGCGAACTGATGATAGCCTCGCATCACAAGGAGAAATGCGACCGCCTGGTCGACGCCATACACGCTAAGGGATACAAGATGGACATCAAGACCGCCGAGGTGGACGCCGACAGTGTTGAGCAACTCACGGAGCTGTTCAACAGCTACAAGCCCGACTTGGTAATCAACCTCGCCCTGCCCTATCAGGACCTGAGCATCATGGACGCTTGCCTGGCTTGCGGCTGCAACTATCTCGACACGGCCAACTATGAGCCAAAAGACGAGGCACATTTCGAATACTCTTGGCAGTGGGCCTACAAGGACCGCTTCGAGAAGGCAGGCCTCACGGCAATACTCGGCTGCGGCTTCGACCCGGGTGTGTCGCAGGTGTTCACGGCATACGCCGCGAAGCATCATTTCGACGAGATACAATATCTCGACATCGTGGACTGCAACGCCGGCAACCACCACAAGGCTTTCGCCACCAACTTCAATCCGGAAATCAACATCCGTGAGATAACGCAAAAGGGCCTCTACTATGAGGACGGCAAATGGATAGAGACGGCGCCTCTCGCCGTGCACCGCGACATCAACTATCCTAACATCGGCCCCCGCGACAGCTACCTGATGCACCACGAGGAGCTGGAGAGCCTCGTGAAGAACTATCCCACCATCAAGCGCGGACGCTTCTGGATGACTTTCGGACAGGAGTATCTCACCCACCTGCGCGTAATCGAGGACACTGGCATGGGCCGCATCGACCCCATCACCTACGAGGCGCCACTCGCCGACGACCCCACGAAGACCGTGAAGGTGAGCATCGTGCCGCTGCAATTCCTCAAGGCCGTGTTGCCTAACCCGCAAGACCTTGGCGAGAACTACGACGGCGAGACGAGCATCGGCTGCAGGATTCGCGGATTGAAAGACGGCAAGGAGCACACATATTATATATATAACAACTGCAAGCACCAGGATGCCTACAAGGAGACAGGCATGCAAGGCGTGAGCTACACCACTGGCGTGCCGGCCATGACAGGAGCCATGATGTTCCTGAAGGGCATTTGGAAAAAGGCAGGCGTGTTCAACGTGGAGGAGTTCGACCCAGACCCATTCCTTGAGGAGCTCGGCAAGCAAGGCTTGCCATGGCACGAGGAGTTTGACAAAGACATAGAACTATAGACTTTTGACTATTTATGGCAAAGACAGAAGAACAAGCTACCGCTGCCAACCAGACCGACAAGCAGGCAGAGCAGCTGAAAGCGGAGAAGCAGGCCAAGATGAAAGCCTTGCAGGCCGCAATGACAAAGATAGAGAAGGACTTCGGCAAGGGTTCCATCATGCGCATGGGCGACGAGAAGGTGGAGAACGTGGAAGTGATACCCACGGGGTCCATCGGCCTTGACCTCGCCTTGGGCGTGGGCGGCTACCCTCGCGGCAGGATTATAGAGATATACGGCCCGGAGTCATCAGGAAAGACGACCCTCGCCATCACCGCCATTGCAGAGGCGCAGAAGCGTGGGGGCATCGCCGCGTTCATCGACGCGGAGCACGCCTTCGACCGTTTCTATGCCGAGAAACTCGGCGTGGACGTTGACAACCTCTGGATCTCGCAACCCGACAACGGAGAACAGGCCTTGCAGATTGCCGACCAGCTCATCTCTTCATCCGCGGTAGACATTCTCGTGGTCGACTCCGTGGCGGCGCTCACGCCGAAAAAGGAGATTGAGGGCGACATGGGCGACTCTGCCGTGGGACTCCAGGCCCGCCTCATGAGCCAAGCCCTTCGCAAGCTCACCGGCACGATATCAAAGACCAACACGTGCTGCATCTTCATCAACCAGTTGCGCGAGAAGATTGGCGTAATGTTCGGCAACCCCGAGACCACGACTGGCGGCAACGCGCTGAAGTTCTACTCAAGCGTGCGCATAGACATCCGCCGCGTGACGAGCCTCAAGGATGGCGACAACGTGTATGGCAACCACGTCCGCGTGAAAGTGGTGAAAAACAAGGTCGCGCCTCCATTCCGCAAGGCAGAGTTTGACATCCTGTTCGGACAAGGCATCAACAAGGCAGGAGAGATTCTTGACCTCGGCGTGGAAAACGATATCGTGGGCAAGAGCGGCAGCTGGTTCTCATACAATGGCTCAAAGCTTGGCCAAGGTCGCGACGCGGCTGTCCAGCTCCTGAAAGACAACCCCGAACTGTGCGAGGAGATTGAGAAACAAATCGTCGAAAAGATAAAAGAAGTGGAATAACCGCTTAGGTATAAGATAAAGCTATAAAAAAGGCAACCCTATTGGCAAATCACCTTGCCAGCAGGGTTGTCTTTTTTTATTTTAGCACTTTTACCACATTTTTCACAAATTAGCCTCGTTTTGTTATCCTCTCTCAATTATAATACGTACCTTTGTATGACGATTCGTAACTTTCAAGCTTAAAATAGCGTTGAACCAACACGAAAACAAGTAAAACATAAACAAATAACAACAAACACATGATATCTTTTGTTCTCAGTCTGATAGCATTGATTGTGGGCTTTCTTGCCTACGGAAGATTTGTCGAACACGTTTTCGGCCCCGACGACCGGCCCACGCCAGCAGTGGCACATGGCGACGGCATCGACTACGTGGTATTGCCCAGCTGGAAAATCTTCATGATCCAGTTTCTCAACATCGCGGGCACGGGCCCTATCTTCGGAGCCATAATGGGAGCCTGGTACGGTCCCGTGGCTTACTTGTGGATAGTGTTTGGCTGCATCTTCGCCGGAGCCACCCACGACTATCTTAGCGGCATGCTCTCGCTGCGCAACGACGGCGAGAGCTTGCCCGAGCTGGTAGGCATGTATTTGGGCAAGGCCACTAAAGACATCATGCTCTTGTTCACCGTGCTGCTACTGATGATGGTCGGCGTAGTCTTCGTCTACAGTCCCGCCATCATCCTTCATGGCATGTGCGGGTCGCAAATGCTGTGGATCGTGGTCATCTTCATCTATTATATCATCGCCACGATGTTGCCCATCGACAAGATCATTGGCAAGGTATATCCCCTCTTCGCTTTCTCGCTGTTGTTCATGGCCGTAGCGTTGATGATAGGCTTGTTCATCAAGATGCCTAACCTTCCCGAGCTGTGGAGCGACCTTGGCGCGAGCAACCTCAACAGCAATCCCGCTTGGCTCGGCGCGGATAGCTACATGTCGAAGAACCCTCTCTTCCCCTGCCTTTTCCTCACCATTGCCTGTGGAGCCATAAGCGGCTTCCACGCCACACAAAGCCCGCTCATGGCACGCTGCATGAAGAGTGAGCGCCATGGCCGCCCGATATTCTACGGGGCAATGATAACCGAGGGTGTGGTGGCGCTGATATGGGCCACGGTGTCAATGTATTTCTTCTATTATGGCGGTTGGCGCGAGGTTGTGCCTGCCGACGTGGTAAAGGAGTTCATGGCCCAAGCCGACGGAGGCAAGTCGCTTGTACAATTCTTCACGGCGCCCAAGGTCGTGCAGTTTGTTTGTTCCAATTGGCTTGGCGTGTTCGGTGGCGTACTGGCGTTGCTCGGAGTGGTGGCGGCCCCCATCACCAGTGGCGACACCGCTTTCCGCAGCGCGCGCCTGATAGTGGCCGAGACCATCGGTGTCGAGCAGCACTCCATACGTCGCCGCCTATACGTGTGCATACCAATGTTCATCGCCGCCATACTGTTGCTTTTATGGCAAATGGAGAATCCAGACGGCTTCAATATTATCTGGCAGTACTTCGGATGGGCCAACCAAACGCTCAGCGTGTTCACGCTATGGACCATAACCGTGTATCTGGTGAAGCGGAAAAAGTGTTATGCCATAACCCTCATACCGGCCCTGTTCATGACCACAGTTTGCTCAACATACATATTCGTCTCCAAACAGTTTCTCGGACTGCAAAACTGGGTTGGCTATGGCCTCGGCATAGCCGTCTTCGCCATAGCCTGCGTTTGGTTCGCATGGTGGAAAGTCAAGAAATCGTCTACTTGTTCTTGTTCCAAAAAGCCGGAGTGAGCACCACCAACACCGTGAAGATCTCCAAACGGCCGACAAGCATCATGAACGAGCAGAACCACTTGATGAAAGCCGGCAACTGCGACCACGACATCGTTGGGCCAATCTCCGTGCCCAACGTTGGTCCCACGTTGCTCAGGCAGCTCAAGCATATCGTTATGGCATTGGTGTTGTCCACGCCTGCCGCTATGATGATAAAGGCAAATATGAAGAACAGCATGAGATAAGCCGTGACAAAGGCCAGCAACGACACCCTTTGCCTGTTGGCCACATTGGTGTCGCCTATCTTCAATGGCAACACGGCGGAAGGATGTATGCGCTGTATCAGCTCGTTGCGGAGCACCTTGAATATCATCACGCAACGCACGCATTTCAAGCCTCCCGAGGTGGAGCCGGAGCAAGCCCCGAAAAACATGCAGACCGCCAACACGACCCAGGTGACATGAGGCCACGTCGCCGCGTCGTCGTTGAACAATCCCGTGGTCGTGATAAACGATACCACCTGGAATATTGCCGAACGGAAAGCGTGCTCTATGTTATAATGGTTCACCGTGATGAGTTCCACCATGATGAAAGCCGTGCAAGCAGCCACCATCAAGACATAAAACCGGAACTCGGCGTCACGGAACAATGACTTCACCTTGCCCTTGAACATCGTCAGATAGAGCAGCGTGAAATTAGTGCCGGAGAGAAAACAAAAAAACGTGGTGACATATTCCAGCGCCGGCAACTGGAAATGCTCCGTAGAACTGTTGTTGACGCCCATGCCTCCCGTGGCCACCGTTGTCATGGTGTAGTTGGCTGCCTCAAACCAGTTCATGCCAAACAGCATGTAGCTCAGGAAGCACCAAACGCTTATCACGAGATATACCAGCCAGATGAAACGGACGCTCGTGGACAGCTTTGGCTGAAGCTTCGCCTTGAACGGCCCTGTGGCCTCGGCTCCAAACACCCTTATGCTGCCGCTACTTCCAGCCATGGAAGGTATGAACGCTATCACCGTGAACACTATGCCCAAGCCTCCTACCCACTGGGTAAGCGATCTCCAAAAGAGTATGCCATGGGGCAAGGCCTCAACATTGTCGATGATAGTGGCACCCGTCGTGGTGAATCCCGACATCGCCTCAAAATAGGCATCCGTGAAACTGCGAATGTAGCCGCCAAGCATAAAGGGCAACGAGGCAAAGAGCGAATACACGACCCACACGAGCGTCACCATGAGATAGGCATCGCGACGCGAGAAGCCGTTGGTGGCATTGCGCCCTAAAAACTTCAGCACAAGGCCAGCGAAAGTGGTTATGATGGCGGAAGAGGCGAAGAGCAAGATGTCGTCTTCACCAAACCACAACGCCACACACATGCAGATTAGCATGGAGGCGGCCTCTTGGAAAAGCAAGCCTCCAAGGATCTTGTATATAATCCGGAAATTGATCATAGCGACAACTTATTCAACAACTCACGGGCTATGGCCGATATTTTCTTGGGCGGATTGAAGTATTTCTCCAGCGCCTTCATGTTAACTCCATGGCAGAACACCACCACGTGGTCACCAGCCTCAATGCGCGTGTTACCGTTGACCAGCATTCCCTCGTCGCCCCTCACGAGTCCGCCTATCGTTATGTCGGACGGCAACTTTAGGTCTTTCACCGGCAGCTTGGTGACCTTGGAGTCGTTTTTCGCCACGAACTCAGCCACGTCGGCGTTGGCCGACATAAGGAACGTGACGTTGAGCACGTCGGCGTCGAGCATGAGTTGGTATATCCTGCTGGCCGCTATGGCCTTCTTGTTTATGATGGTGCCAATGTCGAGCCCTTCCGCCATCGACGCGTAGTCGAGGTTCTCCACGTCTGCCACCGTCTTGCGCACTCCGAGGCGTTTCGCGGTGAGACAAGCCAAGATGTTGGTCTCGGCGTTTCCGGTGAGCGCCACGAAAGCCTGAGTGTTCTTGATGCCTTCATCCTCAAGTAGCGACGTGTCGCGCGCGTCGCCTTGAATGATTAGCGTCTTGTCCTCCACGATCTGGTTCAGCTCCTCACATCTTTCGGGGTCTATCTCTATTATCTTTGTGTTCATGTACTCTGGCATCGACTGCAATGCTCGCACCGTGGTCATGCCACCTCCCATGAAAATCACGTTGCGCACGTCGGCATAGCCTTCCTTGCCCGTAATCTGGCGTATATAAGGGATATACTGCTTGGTGGTCATGAAGTATACGAGGTCATAGCAATGCAGCTCGTCGTTGCCACCTGGGATGATAGTATCCATGCCGCGCTTTATCGCCACCACATGATAAGGGTCATCGGGGCCGCACAGCACTTTGAGCGGTTGGTTGAGAATCTTGCAGTCGTCGCGAAGCTTTATAGCCAGCATTACCAAGGCGCCGCCATGCACGTCCCATCTCTGGCGCACCCACGACATCTTCAAGCCATTGATTATCTCCCTTGCCGCCAATATCTCAGGATAGATGAGCACGTCCACGCCAAGGTTCTTATAGAACAGGCGTATGTCCTCTTCCACGTATTCGGCATCGTTGACCTTCGCCACCGTTTTCTTGGCATGAAGGGCATGAGCAAGGATGCAACTGTTAATGTTCTCGTTCTCGTCAGGCGACACCGCGATGAAGAGGTCGGCGTTGCTCGCCCCTGCCTCGTTCAGCGTCTTGACACTCGACGGCGACCCGCACAACGTGAGCAAGTCGTAGTCGGCTCCTATCTTGTCGAGACGGTCCTGGTCTTCGTCGATGATGGTTATCTCTTCCTGGTTGCGTGAGAGCAATCGTGCCAAATGCGTTCCTATGGCATAAGCTCCTGTTATGATAATCTTCATAGCGTTTCTTCTATCACCTTGCGCATGTTGTCGTTGTCAAGCCCACAGACCTTCCGCAGCTCGTCCACTGTGCCATGTTCCACGAAGTTGTCGGGCAGGCCAAGGCGTTTTATCCTGGGCTGATAACCATGGTCCGACATCCACTCGAGCACGGCCGAGCCCATTCCGCCCATGCGAATGCCGTCCTCCACGGTTATTATCTTGTCAAACTTCTCGCCAATCTCCGTCAGCATCTTGTCGTCCAATGGTTTCAGGAAGCGCAAGTCGTAATGCGCCACCTTGCTGGCTTCGGCCTCGTCCATGCCCGATATCACGGTTTCCACGTCGTTGCCAATCGGCCCTATAGTTATCACGGCCACTTCTGAACCCTCGCGCACGCGCCGGCCCGTCCCCACGGCTATCTCCGTGAGCGGGCAACGCCAGTCGCTTTCTTCCGACACTGGGTAGACGCCCCTGCCGCGAGGATAGCGAATCACGAACGTGCCCTTGCCTGGCAGCTGTGCCGTGTACATCAGCCGGCGCAACTCGCACTCGTCCATGGGCGAGGCTATGGTGAGGTTGGGCACCGGCCTTAGGGCGGCCATGTCGAAAGCCCCATGATGTGTCGGGCCGTCCTGGCCTACAAGTCCGGCACGGTCGAGACAGAGCACCACGGGCAGGTTGAGTATGGCGAGGTCATGGATGATGTTGTCGTAGGCGCGCTGGGCGAAGGCGCTGTATATGTTGCAGAAAGGCTGCATCCCATCCTTGGCCATGCCTCCTGAGAAGGTCACGGCATGCTCCTCGGCAATGCCCACGTCGAACACGCGGTCGGGCATCTCCTTGGCCATGATGTTCATTGAGCAGCCAGTTGGCATAGCCGGCGTGACGCCTACTATTCTCGGGTTCTGCCTTGCCAGTTCGAGCAAGGTGTTTCCGAAGACGTCCTGGTATTTCATCGGCTGGCAGCCGTTTGAGTCGGAGATACGCTCTCCCGTGGCCGCGTCAAAGCGCCCAGGCGCATGCCACACCGTAGCGTTCTTCTCAGCCGGGGCATAGCCCTTGCCCTTGACGGTATGCAGATGCAGCAGCTTGGGGCCTTTCATGTCCTTCACCTGCCTCAACACGCGCACGAGCTCCTCCACGTCGTTGCCGTCGAAAGGCCCGAAGTAGCGTATGTTCATGCCCTCAAAGATGTTCTGCTGATGCGTCAACGCGCTCTTCAAGGCGTTGTTGAGCCTTATTATTCCCTTGCGCCTGTCGTCGTTGAGATAGCCTTTGCCGTGAAGCCATTGCGACGCCTTGAAACGCAAGCGATTATATGTCTCGTTGACATCGAGGTTTATGAGATATTTCTCCATTCCGCCCACGGCACGGTCTATGGACATGTCGTTGTCGTTGAGGATGATAAGGATGTCGTTTGGCGTAGACGACACGTTGTTGAGGCCCTCAAAGGCGAGGCCTCCGCTCATGGCGCCGTCGCCTATCACCGCCACCACGTGCCTGTTGGCGTTTCCGGTCTTCTTCGCCGCCACGGCCATGCCGAGTGCCGCCGAGATGCTGTTGGAGGCATGGCCGCACGTGAACGTGTCGTATTCGCTCTCCAACGGCGTGGGAAACGGGCGTACGCCGCCAAACTTGCGGTTGGTGAAGAAGCTGTCGCGCCGGCCCGTGAGAATCTTGTGGCCATAGGCTTGGTGGCCCACGTCCCACACTATGCGGTCGTCGGGCGTGTCAAACACGTAATGCAACGCCACGGTGAGCTCTACCACGCCAAGACTGGAGGCGAGGTGGCCAGGGTTGACCGACACTTCCTCGATGATGTCTTGCCGCAACTCGTCGCACACCTCGGGCAGTTGCTTCACGCCAAGCTTTCTCAAGTCGGCCGGGTATTGCAAATGGCTTAACAGCGAAAATCTCTTTTCATCCATTGGGACTATTTACACATTAATTCTTGCAAAGTTAATCATTTATTTATTAACTATCACCAACTTTCCCGATAATTCGTGCCGTTATGGGACACGGCATTGCATTAAAGCATTTTAACTCGCGAGAATACTTCTCACGGCTTCCGCCGACCTGTCATAGAGCGTCTGCTCCTCCTTGGCCGTTATGGGCCGCACTTGCCCCAGCCTCTCTTGCAACCTGATGGCAGACGGGGCGACGCGCTGGTTGGCCCCGCGTTTTATCTCCATGTACCTCCCAAGCTCGTAGGCCGCACGCCGTGGCAGCGTGGCCTGCATGAGCCACGCCAATTCGAGATGGTACTTGGCGGCATACTCGTCGCGCCGCTGGTTTACGACGGCCTGGCACAAGAGCGCTATCTTCTGGCCGTTGTCGGTGAGAAGCTTGGCGAGCTCGGCATAGAGATAGCTGTCGTGATGGCGCGTGAGCAACTTCTTGTAGGTGTCCACGGCCTTGCCGGTATTGCCCAGAAGGTTGTGCATCTGAGCCAAGTGGCGCAGGTTCTCCTTATAATATGGCGACTTCTGGAAAGCCAGCCTGAAGAGGTCGGCCACCTGGTTGATGTACGCAGCGTCGCGCTTGTCCAGGTCCTTGAGCAGGTGGTTCACCACTTGCTGTCCCAGCGACGGCACTTTATGGCCACCTGCCACGTAGGGCTGCCAGTCGGCCTCGGTCATGCGGTTGTAGTAGGGCATGAAATAGAGCAGGTTGAAACCGTCGGCGAGCTTGTCCATGCAGAGCGCGGCGTTGATGATGGCCCGGTTGCCCTGCCCCATCCTGTCCTTGGTCTGCGGATAGAGCTTCACGAGCTGGAAAAGCAGGCGGCGTGCCTCCTCCACGCGTTTCTGCCGGGCACGCAGCTTGAACATGTCGTTGGTACACCAAAACATGCACAGGTTGGTGTGTGGCCCCTGATGCAAGGCATACAACTTCAATATGGCACTGTAAGCCTCCTCGAGCCTACCCTCCTTGCGCATCTCAAAAACGTCTCTCACTTCCATGGTTTTCAGTTATGTTGGTTTTATCGGCAAAGATAGGTTATTTTTGCCATTGCCGCACCGTTTACGTCAAAAAAAAGCGCACCGCAAAACCGAAAAGGCATCGGCCTCCCAGGATTGGGAAGCCGATGCCTTTTCGGCATAATGGCAGACAGGACTGTCGCGAACGTCTTTATCTGTCTTGAGGCCCTTTCTTGAAGCCTCTTTTGTGGAAGTGCTGGAAATCAATCCTCTCCAGGTCGTAGACCCTCTGAATCTGCTTTGGCGTCAGAAACTTGGAATACACCTTGAAATATTTCTCACGTATGTACAGGATCTTGCGGCCTTGCTGGAACCTCGCCTTTATGCCCCTCACCACTTCCGCGTCGGTCATGTTTTCGGGTTTCTTGGCTGGGCGTGGTATGCGTGTGGCGGCAATCTCGTTGCGGCATTTGCAGAACGCGTCGACAAACTTCTTGGTCGTCGCGTCGTCAAGGTCCAGTTGCCGCGCTATGCAGTTGGCCTGCGCCCTTGTGAACTGCTCCATGTTGGGGCGGTTTTTTCTTCCTTCCTCGCTGGTTTCCGGTCGTGCCACGGCGACACAAATAGATGCCATCATCATGACGCACGCCACCATAAGGTTTCTCATGTTGTTCATCATGCTTATGTATTGATTTATTGAAGACTCATGTATATGTCGTTCTTGTAGTCGGCAAGAAGGTTCTCGCGCTCTTGCTGGCTCAGGTTTTCGTATGCCTTGTCCACGGCCGTGCTATTTGCTTGGCGCATGCCGTCGTCGCCGCTTCCGTTTATGTTGCCGAGGCGCAACAAGACCACGAGACTTACCGACGCGGCAATGGCCGTAGCCGCCACCGAGAGCCTGATGACGAGCGCTTGGCGGCGCTTCCTTGCCTGCCGTGCCTTCTCGATGCCATCTATTCGCCTCATCACTTGCTTCTGCATGCGCCCGAACAGGTCGGCGGGCATGATGTAAGGCGTTCTCTTGCCAATGCTTTTCAGTTTATCGTCATTGTTTGTCATGTCTAAAAGTTTTGAACGTTAGATGTTTTTATACTTCCAGAAGTTTCATTCGTTCTATTATTTTCTGTTTCGCGAAACAATAGTTCGCCTTGGCCGCATTCTCCGACGTAGAGGTTATCTCCGCTATCTGCTTGAAGCTCAGCTCGTCGTAGTATCGCAGGTTGAACACCGTCTGCTGCTTCGCCGGCAAGGCGTGAATGGAGTCATGCAAGGCCAATGCCTCCTTGTCGCCATATTCGAAGAAAGAATCCGCGGCTTGCGTCTGCGCGTTGTCCAGTGCCACTTTGCTCACCTTCTTCTTTCTCAGAAACGACAATGTCTCATTGGTGGCCAACCGGTAAATCCACGAGAAGAGCGAGCTGTTGCCCTTGAAGGAATCAAACTTCAAGTATATCTTGATGAAGATTTCCTGCAACAGGTCCTCAGCGTCGTCCTCGTACTCCACGAGCCTGCGAACATGCCAATAGAGCCTCTCTTGGTATTCGTCCATGAGCAACCTCATCCCGTCATTGGGATTGGTTCTCATCTTTTCTATGATGGTCGTGTCGGTCGGGTTCATCTCTGCCATGCCATATTCTTACGAATTGGTTTACTATTTAGACTCTTTATATATGAAAAGGTTAAAAGAGTATTATTCTTTTTTACACAGTATGATTATTTGTTGTAACTTTGCACGAAAATATAATCAACAAACACAATATAACGCATGAAGAAAATCGTAATGACAATGCTGGCAGCCGTGCTGTGCATGGGCGCCGGCGCGCAAACAGTAAAGTCGATTGCCAAAGACGCGGCACAGGCCGCTGGCCAGGCTGCGGCATCCAGCATGAAGAGGAAGGCCGAGGCCACGGTGGCCAAGGAGACAGCGAAAAACGCCGCCAAGATAGCAAAGGCTTCGGCAAAGGCTAAGAAAAACGCAGACAAGATAAAGAAAAACGCAGACAAGGCAAAAAAGGACTATGAGACCGTGAAGAGCGACTACAACAAGGCTAAGAAGGCTTACTCTGCAGCCCAAGCTGCAGCGAAAGTCGCAAAGACCCCTGCCGTCAAGATGGCCATGAAGGCTGCCGCTAAGAAGGCCGCAAAGAAAGCCGCTGAAGATGCAGCCGTGAGGGCAATATCAAAGATGTAACACATTCTTATTATAATGATAGCGGAAATGTTTTAGGGCGAAAGCCTTAAAACATTTTTTTTGGCTCTTCCGGAATCAAGAGTGATGCGCATACTCCACCGTAGTGCTTTGCAGGGTGTACACCAATTTTATAGAGTAATTATATTTTACAAATAGTCGTCTGAGAATCGATTTTTTTCAACCAAGCAGTCTCTTGGTCGCAAATGACGCGATTACGGGCCCTTTTGATAAAACACTGATTATCAACCGATTGCAATTTTAACGGCTTTTCGGCGTTGCAAAATCACTGAAAAACCGTCGCCGTTACGGTGTAATCGCACCGCCGTTACGGTGTAATCGCACTGCCATTGCACCGTAACGGCAAGACCATTCGCCCGAAAACGCGCTGACGGTGCTGAAAAGGGGCACCTCGAAGCCCTTTTTCCGCTCTAAATGCACCCGTTTTCAAGTGTTAAATTTTGGCAATAATATTTTACAATTCCACGTGGGCGCCAGTTGCGGGCTTCGGTTTAGCGTTGCCCTCGTCCAATCTGCAAAACACCTCGTCTATGCGCTTGTCTGTTTCTTGCTGATGTTGCCGCATTTCCAGTTGATGTTGCAAATACCACAAACGTGGTATGCGGAATGCCCATAATGTGGGATTTTCCATGTCGATAATTCATCGTAATTTTGCAACATGAAATTAAACATAAAAGATGCATATTATGAGTAACGAGAAAAACCTTCATTTCGAGACACTTCAACTTCATGTAGGCCAGGAACAGGCAGACCCTGCAACCGATGCTCGCGCGGTACCTATCTACCAGACCACATCCTATGTGTTCCACAACGCACAGCACGCTTCCGACCGCTTCCATCTCAAGGACGCCGGAAACATATACGGCCGTCTGACCAATACTACCCAAGGCGTGTTTGAGGATCGCGTGGCAGCCCTTGAGGGCGGTGTGGGCGGTCTGGCCGTGGCTTCAGGAGCCGCCGCCGTGACCTACGCCATCACCAACCTTGCCTATGCCGGCGACCACGTGGTGGCAACCGACACCATCTACGGTGGCACCTACAACCTGCTGAAGCACACACTCTCAAAGTATGGCATCGACACCACGTTTGTGAACCCCGACGACTACGACGCACTGGAGGCGGCCATCAAGCCAAACACAAAGCTCGTGTACATTGAGACGCTGGGCAACCCCAACTCCAACATCTCCGACATAGAACGCTCGGCCGAGATTGCCCACAAGCATGGCATACCATTGGTCATCGACAACACCTTCGGCACGCCTTACCTCATCAACCCAATTAAGCACGGAGCCGACATCGTGGTTCACTCAGCCACAAAGTTCATCGGCGGTCACGGCTCAAGTCTCGGTGGCGTAATCGTTGACGGCGGCAAGTTCGACTATTTCCAGAACGACAAGTTCCCTGGCTTCACCAAGCCCGACGCCTCTTACCACGGCCTGGTCTTCGGCAAGCTTCCCGCTCCTTTCGTGACACGCGTCCGCGCCCTGCTGCTTCGCGACGAAGGCGCCTGCATCTCTCCGTTCAACGCCTGGATTCTCCTGCAAGGACTTGAGACATTGTCGCTGCGTGTGGAGCGCCACGTGTTCAACACGCTGAAAGTCATCGACTACCTCAAGACGCAACCGCTCGTGAAGAAAATCAACCACCCGTCGTTGCCAGACCATCCCAACCACGACCTCTATGAGAGGTATTTCCCCAACGGCGCGGGCTCTATCTTCACGTTCGAGATTGAGGGTGGCCAGCAGGTGGCATGGAACTTCATCGACCATCTAAAGATTTTCTCCGACTTGGCCAACGTGGCCGACGTGAAGTCGCTCGTCGTGCATCCGAAGAGCACCACCCACTCAGAGCTTTCAGACGAGGAGGCTTCTGAGCAAGGAATTTTCGACGGCACCATTCGCCTGTCTATCGGCACGGAGCATTACCAAGACCTCATCGACGACCTCGACCAGGCTTTCAAGGCAGTGAAGAATTAAGTTCAATAGCAAGGCAGGGGCGGGCCCTGTGCCCGTCCGCAACCCGAATGGACAGAAGAACGAAGAATTAAGAACGAAGAATTAAGAACGAAGAATCAAGAACGAAGAGTGAAAAATCAAGAGGCGGAACTTCAACAGCCATCAACTTCTTCACTCTCCACTCTTCACTCTTCACTTAAAATTGTAAATATTATGGCAAAGATATATAAGCAAATAACAGACCTCATTGGCAAGACGCCTTTGGTGGAACTGGGAAAATATTCAGCGTCCAAGGGACTTGACACGCCTATCGTGGCAAAGGTTGAGTTTTTCAACCCTGGCGGAAGCGTTAAAGACCGCATAGCCCTCGCCATGATTGAGGACGCGGAGAAGAAGGGGCTGTTGAAACCCGGCGCGACAATCATAGAGCCTACCAGTGGCAACACGGGTGTGGGGCTCGCGTTGGTATCGGCCGTGAAAGGCTATCACCTCATCTTGACCATGCCAGAGACCATGAGCGTGGAGCGCAGAAACCTCGTGAAGGCGTATGGCGCGCAGGTGAAGCTGACGAGCGGCAAGGACGGGATGCCAGGCGCCATAAAGGCCGCCGAGGAGCTGCGCGACTCCATCCCCGGCTCTGTCATCCTGGAGCAGTTTGAGAACCCTGCCAACCCAGCCAAGCACTATGCCACCACCGGCCCTGAGATTTGGGCCGACACCGATGGCAAGATAGACATCTTCGTGGCAGGCGTGGGCACAGGCGGCACCATATCGGGCATTGGCAAGTATCTGAAGGAGCAGAACCCCGACATGAAGGTCATCGCCGTGGAGCCAGCCACCTCGCCAGTGCTGAATGGCGGCAAGAGCGGCCCTCACAAGATTCAGGGCATCGGCGCGGGCTTCATTCCAAAGACCTACAATCCCGCATACATAGACGAGGTGTTCGACGTGCAAAACGACGATGCCATCAAGGCGGGACGTGAGTTGGCACAGTCCGAGGGCTTGCTCGTGGGCATCTCCTCCGGAGCCTCAGCCTTCGCAGCCTCAGAGATAGCCAAGCGCCCGGAAAATAAGGGCAAGAAGATCGTGGCCCTCTTGCCAGACACCGGCGAACGCTACTTGAGCACCGTGCTCTATGCTTTCGACGAGTATCCACTGTAAAGGCTTTGAGGCACGGCCTTTTGCAAGATAAACGGTTGAAAGATGGGCTAAGCTGAATTCGTGTGGGCATTTTTAATTCCCACGGATTTGAAAGATTTTAACCCAAATCGGTCATTAGGATTTCTCTGTGTCGTACGGCAAAGAGAAATCCTAATGACCGATTTGGGTTTAAGCATACATTTACAACTTTTTGCCAGCATACGGCTCACAAAAAATACAACTTTTTGCCAAGAAATCAACGGTCATTTTGCAACTTTTTGCCAAGAAATCAATGGCTATTTTGCAACTTTTTGCCAATTATATTGCCTAAACACGCAAATTCGCAGAAGGCATACTATATTTTATGGTTCTATTGCTTATCCATGTGCTCCTTGACGGCCTTCTCTATGTCGGCCTTGTAGTTGAGACCATAGAGCCGATACAGGTCTTGCATGTGGAGCAAGCGAGGATAGAAGCTCTCAAGGTCGCGCTTGTCCTTGGCTGTCCACTGCACTTCGGAAAGGGCGGCAAGCCTTGGCAACATCTCCCACTCCATCTTCTCAGCGTCTTTCACCCATTCGGTCCAGATGCAGCCCTCGGCGCCGATGATGTTGCGCTGCTCGGTCGGAGTCAGCTTGTCGGAGCAAGGGTCAAAGTCGTAAACGCGCTGGATGCTCGGAATGCCCTCTATCTTGTTGATGCGCGGGTTGCTGAAATAGAAGTTGGTGATGGGTGCCACGATAGTGGGATGACCCTCGCGCGCCGAACGAACACTCGCCTCCCTGCTGGTCCAGCCACACACGGTGATGTCTTTTGCCGGAGTGCCCTCCAGTATCTCGTCCCAGCCCATCATCTTGCGACCGTGGCCCCTAATCTCTTTTTCTATCTCGCCCATGAACCATGTCTGAAGTTGTTCTTCCTTTGAATGTCCCGGCAGCTCCTGGATGCCGAGCTCGGCTATCTTCTTTTGACAGTTGGCACACGCCTTCCAGCGGTCTTTGGGGCACTCGTCGCCGCCAATGTGGATATACTCCGATGGGAAGATGTCCATCACCTCGTCGATGACATCCTTGGCGAAGCGTAGGGTCTCGGCCTTGCCAGCGCAAAGCACGTCCTCGAAGACACCGAAACGGCAAGCCACCTCGTAAGGGCCGCCGGTGCAGCCCAGCTCCGGATAGGAGGCGAGGGCGGCAAGCATGTGGCCAGGCATGTCAATCTCGGGAATGACCGTGATATACCTGTCGGCGGCATACTTCACTATCTCGCGGGCTTCCTCCTGGGTGTAATAACCCGACACGGGCACGCCATCGAACGCGTCTTTGCTGCCCTGCACGACGGTTTGCTTTCTCACCGAGCCTATCTTGGTGAGCATCGGGTATTTCTTTATCTCAAGCCTCCAGCCCTGGTCTTCGGTGAGGTGCCAATGGAAGTAATTGATGTTGTGCATGGCGAAGACATCGATAAGCTTCTTGAGATATGGCACGCTGAAATAATGCCGGCCCACGTCTATCATGAACGCGCGATAGGCGAAGCGTGGCGAGTCTTTCAGTTGCACGGCAGGCAACAAGACGCTCTTGGCGCTCTCGCCCTCGGTGATGGGCAGAGCCTTCATTATGCTCTCTATGCCACGGAACAGGCCGACGTGGGATGTAGCCGAGACGGTGACGCCCGACTTGCCGGCCAAGATGGAGTAAGCCTCCGACTTGTCGTCGCCCGCGTTCAGCACAAGGCGAATCTGCGATTTGGATGGCTTGACGGTAGTCTTGACCTCTATGCCCGTCACCTCCTTGATATGGGCCGACAAGAACTCGGCGTCTTTCCTTTGTTTCTCGTCGCCGGCGGCATAGAGTATTGTGGTTTTCGCGGTTATCTGGAACGGCTCGCCCCCCGTTTCCCGCACTTCTTGCGGCAATGGCACTATCCGCCAGCTGCCGGTGTCTTGATTCTTGGCAGAAAGTGAAAGGCTTGCCAAGAGAACCATGGTAAGGATGATTCTTCGAAACATAATTTTCTGTGAGTTAGGTTTTCACTACAAAATTACGGCTTTATGCCGAAAAAGGTGCCATTAGGCGAAAAGAATCATCCCCCGTGAATAAAAAAACGCCTTTTCGATGTGAAAAGGCGATTGGGCTTGTCAGCAAATTCTCTTCTTGCGCTCGCAGAAGCGTTCGCATTGCGCGCAGATGTCGTATCCCAACATCGCCCCGAGGATGAAATCCTCCTCGGGCGAAAGTTGGCAAAGGGGTTTCGTGACTATCATGCGGATAGCGTCCAGGCACTCGCGCTTGCCAAAGAAGAGGTTCAGGCGGTCGTTGCCCACGGGCTGGATGACGTATTCGATGTGTTGGCGCTCCAGTCGCGTCCTGGCGAAAGCCTCATACTTCTTGTTGAAAGTGAAGAGCACCATCCGGCGCACACCTTTCTGATACTCATAGATATGATTCATCAGTACTTTCAAGTCGATTGGCGTCGCTATTTTTTGCTGCATACTATCCGCTATTAAATAAAGGTGTTAGAATCTTACTTATATGCTTAGAGTGATGGCTTGATGGCCTCGAGCCATGCGTCCACACGCTCCTCGGTCTTGTCGTCCTCGTTCACCTCGTCGAGGGCGAGACCCACGAACTTGCCGTCGACCACGGCGTCGCTGTCATCGAAAGTGTAGCCTTCGGTCGACACGCCAGGCAACACGTTGGCGCCAGCCTCCACTGCCGCGTCGTAGAGTTCCTTCATGCCGCCGCAGAACGTGTCGCAATACGACTCGCTGTCGCCGCAGCCGAAGAGTGCCACGGTCTTGCCTGCCAAGCCAGCGGCCTTGAGGGTCTTCACGCCGTCGTACCAGTCGTCTTGCATCTCGCCGGCACCCCATGTGGAGGTTCCGAGTATCAGGTTGTCGTGGTTGGCTATGACATCGTTGTCAAGGTTGGCGACATCTATTGCCTCGGCACCCAACTTAGAGGCTATGGTCTCGGCTATCGACTGGCAAGAGCCAGTGGAAGAGCCATAAATAACGATTGTTGATTTCATGAGCTTGTCTGTTTTTTTCTGTTGTTATAATCTCTTTTGTTCCGTTTGCAAAGTTACGGTGTGACAGCGAATTGCGCAATACCTAAAAATGGGGGTTGTTAGCCACAGAGGGGAGAACGTCTTACAAGAGGTCGTGCGAAGACGAAAGTTTTTTGAAATAATCCACAAGGTAAGCCGTTTGTCGCATTTTTTTGCTTAATTTTGCAGACAAGAGAAACAATATACGAAAAACACAGAATGAAGAAGAAGTTAGTTTTGCTTTTGCTCCTGATAACGGCTGTCGTTGTCGGTAGAGCGCAAACCAAACAAGATTTGCTCACCGTGGGCACATTGGCTCCCGACTTCACCATCGCCAACGGCAATGGCAAAAAGGCATTGAGCCTCTCCGACTTGCGCGCGAAGAAAGCCACCAACGGCAAGGTGAGGCATGGCGTCTGGACCGTGCTCGACTTCTGGGCGTCGTGGTGCCCTGATTGCAGGAGGGACATGCCGATAGTGAAGCAAATAAACGAGAAATTCGGCAAGAAGATAAAGCTCATCGGCGTGTCGTTCGACACCGACAAGGAGAAAATGGCCAAATACCTGGAGACAAACAAGTATTCATGGACGCAGTATTCGGAATTCAAGAAATGGAAAGAGACAAAAATCTCGAAGGACTACCACATCTCATGGATTCCGACATCCTACTTGATAGACCCGGAGGGCAAGGTGGCTTTCGCCACGATAAAGACCGAGGAGATGCTCCAGAAACTTGAGGCCCTGGACGCCGCCGGAAAACTGAAATGACAAACCAAAAAACCAACAACGACATGAAGAAAATAATAGTCAGCGTTTGCCTCTTGCTTGCGGCAACCGCCATCAACGCGCAGAAAACGTGCAAGGACGGTGGCATATCGGCCACCATGCTCCAGGAGATAATGAAGGCGCAGCCTTCGTCGACCGCCGAGAAGGCCCTCGCCAACGCGATAGCGCAAAACAAGATTGATGACCTCGCGAAAAACTACCGCAACGCGTCGGGCATGACAACAAAGTTCAACGTGGAGACACCATCGCAGAGCATCCACGACCAGAAGAGCTCCGGAAGATGCTGGATGTTCTCCGGCCTCAACGTGCTGCGCGCCAACTTCGCTGCCGCCCACGACCAGAAGCAGGTGGTTGACTTCTCACAGGCTTACCTCTTCTTCTACGACCAGCTGGAGAAGGCCAATCTCATGCTGCAAGGCTCGATAGACAACGCCTCGAAGCCCATCGACGACGAGCGCGTGCAGTTCTTCTTCAAAAACCCCATCAACGACGGCGGCACCTTCTGCGGAGTTGCCGACTTGGCCGAGAAATACGGCCTCGTGCCAATGCAGGCTATGCCAGAGACCTACAACTCAGACAACACGAGCCGCATGGCGAGAATCATATCGTCGAAGCTACGCGAATATGGACTTGAGCTGCGCGGCATGGTGGCGGCCAAGAAGAAAGACGCGGCCATAAAGCAACGCAAGACGGAGATGCTTGGCACGATATACCACATACTCGCGCTCACACTCGGCGAGCCCACGAAGGAGTTCAGCTACACCTTCCGCGACAGCAAGGGCAACGCCGTTGGCGAGGCGAAGACTTACACGCCAAAGTCGTTCTACGACGCCACCGTGGGCAGCAAGCTCAACGGCACATTCATCATGGTGATGAACGACCCTCGCCGACCATACCACAAGACCTACGAGGTGGACTACGACCGCCACGTCTACGACGGCCACAACTGGAAGTATCTCAACCTGCCGATGGACGAGATAGCGCAGCTGGCCATCGCCTCGCTCAAGGACGGCCACAAGATGTACTCAAGCTACGACGTGGGCAAGCAGCTCGACCGCAAGCTCGGATATATGGACCTCGACAACTACGACTACGGCACGCTCTTCGGCACCACGTTCCCGATGAACAAGGCCGACCGCATAGCCACGTTCGACAGCGGCTCCACACACGCCATGACACTCACGGCCGTGAACCTCGACGCCAACGGAAAGCCAACGGAATGGAAGGTGGAGAACTCATGGGGCGCGTCGTACGGACAGGCCGGATGCCTCATAATGTCGAACAGATGGTTCAACGAGTACATGTTCCGCCTCGTGGTGAACAAAAAATACGTGCCTGCCAAGCTGCAGGGCGAGTTTGACCAAAAGCCGGTGATGGTGATGCCGGAGGACCCATTGTTCGCTGACGACCTGTAAACAATTCATTCATCAGAAGACTTGCCAATGACGCCGTGGACGCTGCTTCTGTTTATCTTCACGTTTGTGGAGTATAACGTCGAGAACCTTTTCGACACGGTTCACGACGAGGGCAAGCAGGACACGGAGTTCCTGCCCTCCTCGCCCCGTCACTGGACCCCACGGCGCTATTGGCAAAAACTCGACCACGTGGGGCAGGCCCTCGTGGCGTGTGGCGACAATGCCGGCGGCGGGCGTCTGCCCGACATGGCGGTGCTGACGGAAGTGGAAAACGACTCCGTGATGCGCGACCTCACACGGCGGTCGCCCCTGCGCGCGGCACGCTACGACTACGTTATGACCCAGAGCCCTGACCAGCGCGGCATTGACGTGGCGCTGGTCTACTCGCCATTCTCTTTCCGCCTTATCAACAGCCACTCGGTGCGCGTCGATCCGCTCAAAGGCCAACGCCCCACGCGCGACATCCTCTACGCCTCGGGCATGGTGATGAGCGGCGACACCCTCCACGTGGTGGCGGTGCACGCGCCAAGCAGGGCAGGCGGCGAGACGCGCACAAGACCCTATCGCCTGCACGTGGCCGAGAGGGTTTGCCAGATGATAGACTCCATACGAAGCGCCTCAGATAATCCATTGATAATTATCGCGGGCGACTTCAACGATTACTCTTCCGACGCGTCGCTAAAGCTCATCGAGAGCCACGGCATGACAGAGGTGTCGCTCGGCGCGAGGGGGACCAACGGCGCCAAGGGCACCTACCGCTACAAGGGCGAATGGGGAAGCCTGGACCACGTATTCTGCAACACCACGATGGCAAGGCTGCTCACGGGCTGTCGCGTGAACGACGCGCCGTTTCTGATGGAAGAGGACAAAAAATACGGTGGGGCGAAACCCCACCGCACATATCTCGGTCCACGCTACCAGGGCGGCTTCAGCGACCACCTGCCCATAGTGGCGACATTCAAGTTATAAGTTTTTACGTTGCTTTACCAGCTTCATGAGCTTGTCGTCCATCCTCACCGTGGCGCCGCTCGTGCGGTAATAGGAGCGCGAGACGCCCTCGGGCAAGTGCTCCTCCCTAAACGACACTATGCCATGCTCGTAAGGATTGACATGGATGCGCAGCAAGTCGTCGCCCTCGTTGTTGCGCTCAATAACGTAAGTGATAACGGTGGAGGTCACGTCAAGGCCCTCAACGTTGCGGTTGTCGCGGAAGGCCTTGTCGATGACGGTCTTCACATACAGGCGATAGCTGTCCATCGTCATGGTGCTTATGTACCTGTGGGCGCAAAGATAGCTTATGTCGTTTTTCAACCCCGAGGCCCTGCCATAATCGTTAACGCCGAGCAATATCTCGCCTCCGGAGACGGTGTTGAGGAAGCCGCACACGGCCTTGAGGATGGCCCACTGCTGTTGCTGCGGGTCGGCTTGCATGCCGTTGTTTGGCGGGAACACGATAGATGTCTTGAACTCGAGCGTGTCGCTCTCCTCGCCATAGTCGGTGTATTCGCGCGTGATGTTGCGGTAGACGTCGGCCACGTGCAAGTAGTCGGCAATGCCTTTCTTTATGCGGTTCAGCTCCGATGGCTCCAGCTTGCCTCGCAACACGTTAGACGCTGAGATCATCTCCTCAAGGTAGGCTGTGTTGATGTCAGACCCTGCCGAGCGAGGCTTGCGCTCAACGTCCATGTCCTGGTACTTGGCAATCTGTGCCACCACGGCCTCTTCCTTGCTCAGCGCCGACAACTCTGGCAGGTCGTCGTCGTGACGCAGGTTAAGCGTGGAGGCCGTCTCGTCGCCCATGGCAAAGTGGACCAGGCACTCCACGTAGCGCATCTTCTGGCGCAAGAACGCACGGCTCTTATCGTCGGAGACAATGGCCGCCAGGAAGCGGGCGGCGAAAAGATAGAGATAGCGCAGCGTGGTGTCGCCAACGAGCTGGGAGCAACAGCTCAAGACGTTGACAAGCATGGGGATGGCCGTGGGCGACAGTTGCCTCGTGGCCACTTGCTGGTCTTCGCCTGGCTCCTCATAATAATAGTCGAGGAAGTCTTCAATGAACTTGTCGCGCGCGTTCTCCACGAACTCGTTGCGAGAGCCGACGAACGTGGATGACTCCCCAAAGAGGTACCTTCCGTTGACAATCCAGTTGCCGTTCTTGTCGGTTTTAGACTCAAAGACCTGTATGCGCACAGGCTGGTCGTTGTCGACGCAATACTGCTGGTCCTCAGTCAATTCGCCAATCACGTTGACTTGCATTCCCATGTCGGTGAGCCAGCGGTTGCCCAAGCCATTGCCGAACTCCGTAAGATGGATGGCATCGCACGAATAGGGTTGGACATGCTCTATCTGGTAACTGTTGAAATCCTTGAACACCTGCATGTCGAGGATGAACGGGTAGAAATTGTAGCGTTCTATCTTTTGCCTCTTCACCATCAACACGTCGTTGGTCTGCAACGTGCCTATGAGATTCTCCTTGGATATGGAGAAGATGTTGTAATACTTGAACAGCACAGACGGAATGAACACGTTGCCCCGTATCTTCTCGTAGTCGGGGTCAATGGTCTCACACTCCACATAGCCAAACTTCTCGCCCAAGACCCTTACCTTCAGCATGTCGCCATCCTCATATTCCTTCAGCTCCTTCTTTATGCTCGGCACCACATTGTCGAGCGAGCGGAGCATGTCGGTGCACGTGTCTATAAGCTCCGGAAACTCGGTCTTGTTGCTCTTGTCCGTCCTGTTCACGGCTATGCTCACGCCAACAGGCAGCTCAAATTGCGACACCGAATTGCCCTTGTCGTAAGCCTGCTTGTTCATGGGCAGCAGCTTGACGCCGCCTTCGGCCATCATGACCAATCCCTTGCCTTCGTAAAACATCGCCGTCTCCTCCTCTGGCTTACGGAATGTGGTCTTCACGGCCTTTTGGAAGAACAAGGACAGCGAGAATTGCGGAATCTTCTCGATGTCGTCCCAGTTGAACCCGTAGACCACGACCTCCGCGTTGGCGGCGCAATGGACAACCACGTCCTTCAAATAGGAAAGCACGACAAGGTCGGGATTCTTTTCCACGCTAAGCAGGATGTCGCACAACGACAACAAGGCATGATCATCGGTCAGCCCCTTCTTTTGCGCCGCGAGGAGATAAGAGGCCATCAATCCCACGTTTTTCTTCAGCGTGTCCTCGTCCCATCGCAATGGGGTGTGGAGATACACGTTGTCGCCGCTCATGGACTGACAAATGTCGTCCACCACTTCTCTCAAGCAGCGAAACGTCTTGTTGAAATCGCTATCATCGGCCTCCATCCTCGAGTCGTATTGATAGCCACGCAAATATGGCAGCAAGGCCGCGAAATTCTCTATCACGTATTCCTTGCGCACTTCCAGCCAAAAAGTGGGTTGTTGTCTCATACCTTAAAAAGCATCCAGCTTAGTTTTATCAATGCAAAGTTAATAAAATAGAGTATCATTATTGATTTATCATTCCCTTTTTTAATATTTTTACAAAAGCAGGGCAAAACGCCAGATCGTGAAAGACAAAGGTGTTAACCTCACGTCCATAGCCCATAATTTCAAAGACTGGGCTATGGGGGAGCCAATGGGTATCGGCGAGACCACTTATAAGGTATTAATCCTTGCCGATTATGTGGAGATGCCTTTTGAGGCTTCCAGGATGATTTGGGAAGTGGGACATCGCAAAGGAGCTGCCAAGGGAGGTTGGACGCTGTCATCAATGGACTGAAAAGCATCACAAGACTCGGCGATTCCGTGTCACAGGAATAAAGAATCCACTACATCACCCTTCTATATATCCCTCTTGGTCGTAACATCTGTGATACTTATTTATCAAATCAACAAGTGATTGCAGTTCCGGCACGTCATTGCACCGCAGATTATGGAAACGCACATACTGACTGTTGTATCTGTCAGCCGAGCCGTTACGCAAGCGTTCTTCTATGTCATTCGGGATAAAAAAGGAAGACCTGTTGCCAAGACAGTAATGAAACTCGGTGAGGAATATGCTTATCCCGGCAAGGTCAAAATCGCCGAAATGAATATACCTGTTCGGGATTGACCGCAACCACGAGCGCAAGTCGGTAGACTGCGGATAGCGTGAGACAAAAAGAAGCCTTGCGTTGCAGCCCCAAACCGACTCGAACAAATGACGTTGCATGCTGACCTTGCGGAAGTTCTCCATATTCTCAATGCCGACAACCAACGCATCCGCATCAACCGCAAATTCCTTCCAATCGGAAATAAACATAAAGCTGCCTTCTGGTGGACATACTGTCAATTCCCGTCCGTGCAACGTACATCTTATTGGCGAATAAGCATTAACCGGGAAGCCTGGACATGAGCGGACATTGACAAGCTTTGAATCGCCAGTTGCCTCGGCAAGACAGGCTCTCGTCAATTCATTATCGCCGCTTACAATAGCCGCAGCCTCATCAAGGTCCATCATTGTATAGTTGGCCTCGACATAAAGCCTTAACGCCGCACAATCAACGGCGCGCATGGTACGTCGGCTGCCTTGCGTGCGCACAGTCAACAAGCCCTCTTTTCTAAGTTCCTCGGCAATATCCTTGCGCAAGCCGCTTGCCGCTATCGACTCGCCATTGCTGAGCCGCAGGAGATTTGCCAATGTCATTCTTGAAAGTTTCATAAGCTACATTATCGTAAGCAGACGCTTTATGTGGGTTCTCGACTTGCTGTCCTTTGTCAGCAGATAGTTGTATTTATAAATGTCGGCATTGTATCCCATCGGCGAGCTGTTGATGAGATAGATGTTGCGCACGTTGGCAAACTGCAATATGCCCTTTACATTGCTCGGATGCAGTTTGCCTATCTCGTCCATCATGCAGTGGATGATGAAGTCGCCATGCTTGCGCGAGGCCTTGGTCTTGAACACGTTGATAAGCATAATGTTGACCATCGCTTTCACCAATATGTCCGTGCCGTCGGACCCCACATTGTTTATCCTCTCCACCCATCCGGTGGAGTTGTCGTTCTCCTCAATGCGGAACTGCAGCCGGAACGTGTCCGACAGGGTGAGCTCCGTGCGCGACGGTTCACGCTGCAGCTGCTTCATGAATTTCTTGAGATAGTCAACCACACGGTCGTTAGCCTTGTCACGGTTGTTGCCAGAGAAAAGGTTGACCTCGCCTATCGACAAGGCATTCTCGTCGATAAAGTTGCAGATGTCGCGCAGCAACAACACCAATCTGTCAGAAGAATCTTCCGAGCGCAACTCAATGCTGCGTATTACTCCCGCGAAATTGTGCTCGCGGAAGTCGCGGTTTACATCGTTGATGATGCCGCTGATTTCACCCTTATGGTTCATCAACGCTCCCACCTCACGCGACACACTCTGAAGAATGGAATTATAATGCTCGCTCACCCTTTTGCGGTATTCCTCTATCTTGTTGTTGTCGATGAAGTCCTGCAGGTTAAGGGCAAACGCCAAATAATCCTCGTCGTATTGCGGAACGATGAAGTGGAACGTGTTGTTTTGGGAGAAGTGGGTATTAAACGCGTTGACCGCACGTTTGAGGTCATCCTGCTTCTGGAGTTTGCGGTTTATTGCTCCTCGCATTGTCGCCACAAGGTCGCCAAGAGTAGCCGACGTTCGCTCCACATCATCATCCTGCAAGAGCTTTTCGGGGATGATGTTCTCAATTCCGCAAAACTGGTCATACTGCTTCAAGCCTTCCTTCATTTCAGAGCATCTGGCATTGCCTTTGTCGAGCGCGGCCTGCTCCTCAGAGCGCATCATGGCAAGTCTGCCACACTTTTCGTCACAATCCTTGCTGGCCTGCACATCTATTGCCTCATAGCGTTGTTTGCTTTCCCGGTATTCACCCTCATGCGATAACAGTTCCTTCTCATCCTTGCGGAACTCGACAACATTGTCGTGGTTTCGCGCGATCTTGTCCAACACCGCTTGCAGACGCCCAATCTCGCCACGGCACTCGTCAATAGCCTTAGTGTCGGCTCCAAGCCCTTTCAGCTCGTCGCGTTCCTGCTGCTCCATCAGCCTTCTACGGGCAGAATGTTCTGCTCGAAAAGCCTCCGCCTCCTTCTTTTGTTTCTGTGAGAATGAGTCGAAACGCTTCCGCAAAGCGTCAACGCCAATATTATACTCATTCTCAGCCGCTCTTGTTTCCCTGTCGTGCGACTGTCGGTGCTCCTTGCGCTGCTCCTTCTCCTTTTCCAGACCAAGGCGTGCTTCATTGTAAGCAGTCTGGCGTTTTTCGCGCTCTTGCGCAACAAGTTGTTCCTCTTCACGTTCAATCTGGTGAAGACGCGTTTGCGCATCTCTTGTTTTTACCGGCAGTTGCTGGAGCTGAACGCTTAGGTTGGTCTTCTGCTGGTTAAGTTCCGACAACTTCTGGCTATAATTCTTACGCGAGCTGCTGATTTCTTTCTCCTTAATCGCCTGCAAAGCTCTCAGCCTTTGCCTTGTCGCATATATAGCCTCGCGTTGCGACTTCTGCAACGTCCGGTAGTCATCGGGAGTGCGGTGATGCCGTGCAATGGCATCAAGGTCAACCTTCACCCCGAACAGACAGCTTTCGCTTCCCGACACAAGTTCTGGCGAAAGTCCCTGGGCATAAAGCACGTTCTGCTCGTCAACGACCTTGCCTATTGTTGATTCCCATCCTGGTTTGTTCCTCACCAGCCATTCATACAACGAGCCATCCCAACGGGCAAGCAACCCTTCCGTAGCGGCAAGTTCTGTTTGCTGCCTTTCAAGTTCCTTGCGAAGAGCCTCGTCCTTCACTTTATAGTTACCCTCAAGTTTGTCCAATTCGAGCTGACCTTCCTTACGGAGTGATTCTATTTGGCTACAGACAACCGCCAATTCGCTTTTCCGTTCATTTTCAGTCTGCTGAAAACCAAGAATCTCCTCATGGCAAATCTTTGTCTGCTTCTCCATGGGATGCCAATATTGAAGTTCAGACAAACGTTTGTCGGCCCTATTACAGCTGCCCTGTAATGCGGCATACCGCTCCTCAGATGCTTCAGTCCATTCTTTATACGCATCGTCAGCCACTTTCTTCTTGGAGTCGCGCTGCCTCTGCAATCTATCCTGCTCTGTCAACAGATTGCCGCGGTGTCGGTTGAGTTCTTCTTTCTGCGACAAATCGAATGTCTTCAACTCGTCGTCAAGTCCCTTGTACAGGGTCTTGTACTTGTCTGTCACGCTCTCAAACTGTCTTTGCAAAGCGGAGAGCATGTCTTGCTTTTGTCGCTTCTCCGCTTCAAGCTTTGGAGACTGCGAATCCAAGTCTATTATGCTTGCGATGTCTATTTTTTCATAATGCTTGCGTTTCGCGCCTATCTCGGCAAGTTTCAACTGTATCGCGCCTATCTCGCGAATCAGCTGCTCGTGCCGGCTGTTGTATTCTTTTCTTGTTTCATCTGTCTGCTCCTTCAGTCGCACAAGCCGCTCCTTTATGTTGTGTATCTCGTTCTCCACAATCGGCATTTGCTCGCGTGTATTGTTCACGGCAAAATTGAGGCAATGCCAGGCATGAACAATCTCTTGTCCAATAGCCACAAGCAGCCTGTAAGTGTCGACAACGCCTGACGCCTTCATCCTGACAGCCACTTGCCCGTTGCTGTCCTTTCGGTACCAGCAGTCTATCTCGTCGAACTCACGCTCAAAGTCAGCGACAAGATGACGATACGTGGCAAGACTTATCGACTCCTCGACATCAGTCATCGACTGTATTATGGTGTTCTTCACAAAGTCGGCATCAAGCTTGCTGTTCAGAAAGACATTCTGTATGGAGCGTGGAATGTTCTGATACTTTGAGCTCTTCACAATGGCGTATTTGTCGTAACGGTGTGTGCGGTCGTACATGTTGCCGAAAATTATGTTACGGTAAAGCTCATAGGTGTCTATCTTGTTGCTTATGTCAACGTTTCTGTCACGCAATATGTTCTTTCGTATGGCTATCCAGTCGCTTTCCACCCTACCGCCACTATCGACAAGCCAGTCACGCTGATAAGGGGCGTCAATGAAATAATAAACTATCTTGCCAAGATTGCGCATGGCAAGGATAGAATAGGCGGTATTGCCGGTCTTTACCTCATATATAATGAACGAGTTGCTCTGCCGGAAATAGAACTCCTCAAACGACTTCTGCCCTTGTTGTATTCCGAGGCGCATTTTGTCGGCATTGTAGAAAAACAAAAGGGCACGCAGCACAGTACTTTTACCGACGCCTTGTGTTCCGGCAAAATGCACATTGCCATCAACCATGACTTCGGCGTATGGTATGTTTGCGCTATTAATGAATATTATTTTATTGAGATGTCTCATAAGTTATCTGTATTATTGTCCTTCTGTCGCGTCGTCCTCGTTGTAGATGGTTATGAGGTTGACCAGCTCCTCTGCGTAATGAAATGCCGAGGTCACCTTATACGTGCCATCCTGCTCGTCTATAAGTTCCGCAAAGCCCATGCCCACAAGGTCGTCAACAAGCTTGTCCACTATCTCTTGGTTGGTGGTTTGCTTTCGGTAGAGTTTCTTCGCCTTCTCGCGCAAATCCACATTAAGGGTCACGTTCTCAAGAATTGTGGCGGGACGGAATTGCGTGCCGGAAGAAAAACTGACGTCGAATGTTTTCAGGAAGTCGAGAATGTCGACCCATTGGGCAAAGCTCTGCAGCTTCTGCTCAATGGTTATCCTCGACTCATTGGGACGTGAGAAATAGAAATAGCCGTCACCTGATTCAAGCCGCAGTCCAAGTTCTATGAAATAGGCCTCATAGTCGGCAAGGTTCTCCACTATGTCGGCATAGAGGTGCTTTATCTCCGTGTCGGCACTGTCTACGGAGATGAAAGTGCCACGGCTCATAAGTTCGTATATTCGTTGTGTGTTAGTTCGCATAGATCAAAGCATATTCAATGTTGTTGTATGTATGGTAGTCGTCCGTTATTCTAAGTTCACCACTGTGCATGGTTGCCATCTGGCAATACAGAACCACATGATCGTGGATGTCGCGTGGCATGGTGTAGTGATAATTCAATATGAACGAAAACAGGTCGGCACCTTGCGCCTTGAAAGCGTTCCACAATTCCGTGGTGTTCACGCTCGGCACTTTCTCCACCGAATCCTCCAGGAAATCCTTGTCGATCGGTTCACTCTCGGTTCGTGACAAGCGGCGTACGCCAGCCTTGGTTGCCACACGCCTTATGATGCTGTACAGCTCCTCGTTGCCGCGTAGCATGTCGAGCGAGAGGCGTATGCGGTTGTAAGGGCGCTGTTCCATCCAAAGCGGGTTGCGGGTCTCGAAAACATGCTGAATGTCGGTGTCCTCACGCCATGTGAGCTGGTCCTTCAGGTATTTAAGTCGACGTATCTTCTTAAACAGAATGCTTTGCTGTTCTATCTGGTTGATATAGTCGATTATCTGTTTCTCTATCTCAAGCAGGTTGTGGTCGGCATCGGTGAAATCATTGCGCACATCCATACATGTGCGCTGCATGTCAGGGTCGGCGGTCATGCGGAAGAAAGCCACACGATCTGTCATCAGTCGCTCACACTCCTGCATAAGCGTCTTTATGCCCTTGCGTTTCTCGTCAAGCTTGACAAGTTTCTCCTTCTTTATCTTGTAGTTGGGTTCTTGCTTATATGCCACGTCAACTTTGCGCTTGAGGTCGATAATGTTTTTCAATGTGCGGAGCCCAATGCGCCGGAGTATTTTCCGCACGTTGCCCATATACACGAAGCGCCGTTGCTCATTGGTTTCCTCAAGCCAGTAGTTGATGTTTTCCTTTAGCGAGTCGATATACTCCTTTACACTTGCCACGCTTATTTCCTCGTTCATGTCGAGCACCTCCTCGAAGAACTTCACGTAAACGTCCTCCAGTTCAAGGAAATCACCATTTGCATGTATTACGCCATGGTCAATGAGAAACCGTACACGCTCGCGCTTGTATTCCACTATCTCAAATGCCAAACTCGCTCGAAACGCCATCGACTTGCGTCGCTCGAACATTTCGCGCAACAGCACTTTCTCACGGCCGAGCATTTTTACAAGTTCCTCAATAGAGCGAAATTGAGACAGTGTATCCATTGCTAATAAATTCTGTTATTTTACAATCTATTAACACTTGCAAATTTAGGCATTTTATTCTGAACGCGAACATAATAAAAGAAATAAATAAGGGTCTTCCGGGATTTGGCACGATGGCATAATGCTATACATATCAAAATATTTTACAAATAGTCGTCTGAGAATCGTTTTTTTCAACCAAGCTGTCGCTTGCGTGGAAATGACGCGATTATGGGGCATTTCAATAAACGCTTGACTATTAGCAAGTTGTGATTTCTACGGTTTCCAGACGTTGCCAATTCGCTAAAATAGCATCGCCGTTACGGTGTAATCGCGTTGCCGTTACGGTGTAATCGCGTTGCCGTTACGGTGTAATGGCGACGCGATTGTACTGTAACGGCAAAACTTTTTGGCAAAAAACCGGCAGACGGCATTGTCAAAGAGCGGAAGGCTACCCTTTTTCCGCTCTAAATGCACCTGTTCTAAAGTGTTAAATTTCGACAATAATATTTTACAATTCTACTTAACCTCCTCGAAAATAAACCATACTTTTAATCAGGAATTTAGCTTTTGTTGGTACAAATATGAACGCATTTTAATCAAGCAAAAAACAAGAAACACATGCTTAATAATAGAATTTAATTCATTTTGTTGCAAATAAGCTATAAATTTTATTTAGATTTTCTTTATATAGAGAAATTAGCAGTATCTTTGCCAAGAGAAACGATTACTATATGGTAGTAAAAATTTAAATAGGCTAAAAGTAGTTCTTGCAGAAAAGCAGCGGACGAACAAATGGTTGGCTGAACAATTAGGTAAAGACCAAACTACCATATCAAAATGGTGTACCAATTCTAGTCAACCAGACTTA
>JALEJI010000048.1 GCA_022769825.1 Prevotella sp.
CAGTGGCGTGGATGCGCGGACGCTGCGTGCGCCCTGTGCCTGGATTGAAGTCTCTCTGATTCTGATGTCCGCTAACGTGTGAATACCCCTCACGGGCATCTTTCTGCGGCCCTTGGGCCGCCTGCGTCTTTTCCTGTTCTTCTGACATAGTAGTAACTTGCTTGATCCGCGAAGACTATATCACTATAGGCCTTCACAGACATAATACATTTTGAAACTAAATACCTGTGTAATTATGCGGAGTGATGGCAAGGAGCTCTTGCTTAACCTCCGGTTTGACATTTAAACTGTTGATGAAATCGTGGATGGTCTCTTCCGTCATTGCCGTGTTGGTACGGGTGAGCTGCTTCAAAGCCTCGTAAGGATGAGGATAGCCCTCGCGACGGAGGATAGTCTGTATGGCCTCTGCCACAACCGCCCACGTGTTGTCAAGGTCGGCGCTTATCTTCTCCTCGTGGAGGATGAGCTTGCGCAAGCCCTTTAGCGTAGACTGTATGGCGATGACGGAGTGGCCGAGTGGCACGCCAACGTTGCGCAGCACGGTGGAGTCGGTAAGGTCTCTCTGAAGGCGGCTGACAGGCAACTTGGTGGCAAGGAACGTCAGCACGGCATTTGCCATGCCGAGGTTGCCCTCGCTGTTCTCGTAGTCGATTGGGTTGACCTTGTGAGGCATGGCCGATGAGCCCACCTCTCCGGCCTTGATCTTCTGCTTGAAGTAGTCCATGGAGATGTACATCCAGAAGTCGCGGTCGAGGTCTATTATTATGGTGTTGATGCGACGGATGCCGTCAAAGATGGCGGCGAGATAGTCGTAGTTGGAAATCTGGGTGGTATACTGCTCACGCTCCAAGCCGAGCTTCTCGCTTACGAACTTGTTGCCAAAGGCGCGCCAGTCGTAGTCGGGATAAGCCACGTGGTGGGCATTGAAATTGCCCGTTGCGCCGCCGAACTTAGCGGTTATCTTAGAGGCCTTGAGGGTGTTGAGCTGCTCGGTGAGCCTGTACACATACACCATTATCTCCTTGCCGAGACGCGTTGGGGACGCTGGCTGGCCGTGGGTCTTGGCGAGCATCGGCACGTCTTTCCACTCATCGGCGTAGGTCTGGAGCTGGGCGATGAGCTCCTCAACTTGAGGATAGAACACATCATGAAGCGACTCCTTCAACGCCAATGGCACTGACGTGTTATTGATGTCCTGCGAGGTAAGGCCAAAATGGATAAACTCCTTGTAGCTCTCCAAGCCGCCTATCGCGTCAAACTGCTCCTTGATATAATACTCAACCGCCTTGACATCATGGTTGGTGACCTTCTCTATGTCCTTAACGCGTTGTGCGCCTTCCTCGTTAAACTTGAGGTAGATATCGCGAAGACGCGGGAAGAGGTTATGGTCGAACGATTTCAACTGCGGGAGAGGAAGCTCGCAAAGAGTAATGAAATACTCTATCTCCACACGGATGCGATAACGAATGAGCGCGTACTCTGAATAATAATCGGCAAGGGCTTCCGTCTTGCCTCTGTAACGACCGTCAATAGGCGAGATTGCCGTCAATACATCAAGATTCATTTGACTATTTATTATAATACGTATTACCTGACTGTGATTTCCATGCTGAATGTAAACGCGATTTGCAGTTCACATGGATGCAAAATTACAAAATCCTTATGAAAAGACCACAAAAGTAATGATTTTTTAGAAATGGTAACATAAAAAAAATCCCGCAGCGACCTAAGTCACTACGGGAACCACCCCTGTGGGCGTTGACGGATTCGAACCGCCGACCCTCTGCTTGTAAGGCAGATGCTCTAAACCAACTGAGCTAAACGCCCTTGTTTCTTGTTTGCGGGTGCAAAGGTACTAACAATTCGCGAACCCACCAAACTTTTTCCCGACTTTTTTCAGAAAACTCTTTGTTTTGCCTACATATTATATAAGCACACTTCTTATATTAGGGCTTTCATGGCATGTATAAGTGCAGCAGAATGATTTTCAGCCAAGCATGGTCTCTATGTCTTTCTGCTTGATAATGCACAACGTGGCACGACCATCTGGGGTGTAGTTGACATTGGAGCACTGGAACAGGCGATTGGTGAGGTCCTCCATCTCATCATTCGACAGCACCTGACCGTAAGGAATGGCGGCTGCTTGCGCGAGCGACGCGGCCATGCCCTCGTGAATCTTAGCCAACGGAGACTCGGCGTCGGTATCGGAAAGCAAGTCATGAAGGAGACTGGCCACATCGATACCCTCCAAGCCTTCTGGTATGGCGTTAATGCCATAAGACGACGCGCCCAACGGCGACAACTCAAAGCCGAACTCAGAGAAAGCGTCCTTGACAGTGGTCAAGGTGACCATTTCCTTTGACGAGAGTTCCACTTGCTGTGGGAACAGCACCTTTTGCGAGGCTATCTTATGGTTTGACAACCTGCGGAGGTAATCCTCGTAGAGCACACGCACATGGGCACGGTGCTGGTCTACGACCATCAAGCCCGACTTCACCGCGGTCATGATGTACTTGCCCTTATATTGGTAATGGGCAGGAGCCTTGTCTTCCAGTTCCGGAGCTGAGCCTTCTTGCACGGGACCGGAGAAGAGGGAGTCTGGGGCATCCTGGGCGGGCGCGTCTTGGCCAGCGAACAAAGCAGACGAGCCAACGCCGCCACTAAAAAAGTCAGCGCTGTCAAAGCCACCGCCAACATCATGGGCACCCGTCACACCCAAGCCCAAGTCGGCCTTTGGCGTGGCACGCGGCTTGGACGCCGCGAAGGGATTGTATTGAGGGTCAAAGTCGACCTTGGGCATTGCGAAATCGGAAGGTTGACCTTCGGGCTGAAACATCGGGATGTCGGGTTTGCCCTCCACGTCAAACTCTATGGCCGAAGCGCCACTGAACGTCCCTACCGCGTCGCGCACGGCGGCGAGAAGAATCTGGTAGACCGTTTGCTCGTTCTCAAACTTTATCTCCGTCTTCGTGGGGTGGATGTTTACGTCGATGTCGTGCGGGTTGATGTCGAAATAGATGAAATAAGGCACTTGCTCGCCTTGCGGCACCATTCGCTCGTAGACGCTCTGCACCGCCTTGTGGAAATAAGGATGGCGCATGTAACGCCCATTGACGAAGAAGAACTGCCTCACGCCTTTCTTCTTTGCCGACTCCGGCTTGCCCACGAACCCCGACAAACCGCAGACCGACGTCTCCACGCTCAAGGGCAGGAGATCGGCATTGATGCGCTTGCCGAAGACTTCCACGATGCGCTGCCTCAACGTGCCGGCGCGCAAGTTGTAAAGCTCGCTGCCGTTCGAATGAAGGGAGAAAGCGATGTCGGGATAGACCAACGCTATACGCTCAAAGGCTGTGATAACATGGTTTAGCTCGGTGGCGTTCGACTTGAGAAACTTCCTGCGCGCCGGGACATTGAAAAACAGGTTCTCAACCTTGAAGTTGGCGCCCTGCTGACAAGCGCACGGCTCTTGCGACAGCACCTTGGAGCCGGAGAAACAGATGTCGGTGCCAAGGGTGTCGTCGGCGGTGCGGGTCTTGAGCTCCACCTGCGACACGGCGACGATGGAAGGCAACGCCTCGCCACGAAACCCCATGGTGCGAAGGTTGAAGAGGTCTTCCGCATGACGTATCTTGGACGTGGCATGACGTTCGAAAGCCAGCCTGGCATCGGTCTCCGACATTCCCTTGCCATCGTCGATGACCTGTATCGACGTGCGTCCGGCGTCGACCACCGACACGTCAATATGGCGCGCGCCGGCATCCACGGCGTTCTCCACCAGTTCCTTTATGACACTGGCAGGACGCTGTATCACCTCACCAGCCGCTATCTGGTTGGCCACGGAATCGGGCAAGAGCTGGATAACATCAGACATACGCTTACTTTTGAGCTTTGTTTATTTTGGTGTTCCCTGTCGCGGGCTTTTCATCGGCATTTTCTTTCTGTCGTGGCTGCTTCGCCTCGCCGCCAGGCAATTTCTGCAAAGGAGGCGCATGGCGCTGCAACACCTTGAGCGATGTGCCATTAGGCTTGCCACGCCACACGAACACGTCGTCAGGCCCCGTGGGACGCAAGTCGGCAAACCATTGAAACACGTCGAGCTTGTCCTTGCCGGGCGGTATCTGCGTCATCGGGTAAAGCGTGCCCTGGGCCTTGGGCATCCAGATGCGCTCAAGCTGTCTCGCGGGCGAGACGTACATCCTCATGGTGTCCGACTCCACATAGTTGAGACCGATAAGCGTGGTATCGCCCTTGTCGGTCGGGTAGAATATGGCGCGCACATTGCCCACGGCGTCGCTACGGCGGATGTTGCCGCCATTGAAGTAGGCGTAAATCTCTTTCGACGAGACCTGGCCATAATGCACGCTGTCCTTCATTTGCTCAATGGAGAGAGCCTGGCCTATGACGTGGGCCAACTTGATGGTGGAGTCGTTGGTGAAGATAAGGATTTTCTCGCCCGTGAGTTGCCTGCCATCGCTCCACGTGATAGGATCCTTGTACATCGTCAGGCACGAGTCGCGCGTGTCGTAAACGAGCGAGTCGCACATGGCCTGGAAGTCAGCACGATAAGCGCGCACGTGGTCATAGCCATGCACGCGGCGATGCACACTGTCGGTATTGATGTTGAATGTCTCTATGCGCAGCGTGTCGGCGTGCATGTAGAGCGTGTCTTTCTGCGAGAAATCCACGACGAGGGCCTTCTTGGTGGCGAATCCCTTGCCCGTCTTCTCGTTGTAAGCCACTTCGCCCGCCGTCAGCTTGTTCTTGTTTTTCGTGTCGACGAACACCACGTTGCCATAACCATGGTTGCGCCCCGTGGTGCTGTTATAAAACAACGTGTCGCCCGTGATGGTCTTCTCCTTGTCCACCACCGTCGAGCGGCCGTAGAGACGCGCCCTGTCGGTCTTGGTGTTGAAGAAGGCGTCGGTGGTCTTCACCACCCCACCCTGGTTGTGTATGATTGACGGCCCGGCATGTCCCTGCCCACGGTTTGGGGTGTACATGCCGACGATATGGGCTATCGATTTCTTGGTGTCATAATACAAGGTGTCGGTAGAGACGCGGTTCTTCGGCGTGCGCAACTGCACGTCGTAATAGAACACCGCCTGACGGGTGTTGGTGTTATACTCTCCCCAGTCGGATGAGAGCTTGTTCTTGCCGTCGACGAGTCGTCCGCCCTTGAAGAAATAAGCGTTGTCGTACAGACGGTCATAATTGAGACTGTCCGTGTAAAGCACTTGCCCACGATGATGCAACACCACATTCTTTCGCGCTTGCATCATCTGTCCCTCTCCGTCGTACCACGCGTTGTCGCACGTGAGCGACAACGTGTCGCCCTGGCGGAAACGCACATGTCCAAAGGCACGGAAAGAGTTGGTGGCTTGGTAGTAGTAGGCACTGTCGCACAGCAACGTGGCCCCACGGTTGATGAAATGCACATGTCCCTTCGCTATCTGCGCGTCGGGGTTGGGACCGAACTGGTCGTACTTCAACTCGTCGGCATGCCTAAGATAAACGCGCGTGTCAACCTTGCGAAGCGCCCTCCGCCTTTTGCGCGAGGGGGTCATTCCGCAAACCACCAGCACCACAAAAAGGAAGAGTGCCAACACCCTTCCCCTATTTCTTAAGATTTCACCCATCCCTGGTATTCATATTTCCCCGGCACACGATACTGCGGCAACATGCGCACGTAGGTATGCTTAATCTTGTCGACCACCCAATCGTGTATGGTCTTCTCGCGCTCCTTGTTGAGCACCACTTCCTTCATCACCTGGAAGTCCTCGGTAATGGTGGCCTTGTGGCCGAGCACGCGGCTCTTGAGCTTGACCACCGCCGCTACGGTCTTGCCCTTTGAGTTGATCATCTCGAAAGGCTTGGAAATCTCGTTCACCTTCAACGTGTCGACCACTCTCGCCACTTCCGTGGGCAGGTCTTTCATCTGGAAACGAGACGTCATTCCGTTGGCCGTGCTGTTCGACATCAGTCCCTCGTTGTTGCGGGTGTCCTTATCATCAGAGAGATACGACGCGGCCTCCTCGAACGAGAACTTGCCGGAACGAATGTCGTTGCTTATGGAATCGAGCCTATGCATCGCGCCCTCAACCTCGTCGGCCGACACTTTCGGCTTCAGGAGGATATGGCGCGCGTTGATCTTGTCGCCACGCTTGTCGATAAGTTGTATGATGTGATAGCCAAACTCCGACTCCACTATCTTCGACACCTTCTTCGGGTCGGTGAGGTTGAACGCCACGGCTGCGAAAGCCGGGTCGAGCACGCCACGCCCCGTATAGCCCAGCTCACCGCCCTGACGGGCCGAGCCAGGGTCCTCTGAATAGAGGCGCGCGAGAGTGGAGAACGTGGTCTCACCCTTGTTGACGCGGTCGGTGAAGTTGCGCAGCTCGTCCTTGACCCTTTTTATCTCGCTCTGCTTGATGCGAGGGGCGCTGACAAGAATCTCAACCTCAACTTCCGTGGGCACGAAAGGTATGCTGTCTTCTGGAAGATTACGGAAATAGGCACGCACGTCGGCCGGAGTGACCTTGACGTCCTTCACCAAGCTTTCCTTCATCTTCTGAATCAACTGCTGGTCACGAAACTGGTCGTGAAGATCGGAGCGCATGTCGCTGATGCTCTGCTTGCGATATTCCTCGAGCTTCTCCTTGGAGCCGGCCATCTCGACCCAACGGTTGATTTGCTGGTTCACGCCTGTCGCCACCTCCGACTCGGTGACTTCGATGGAGTCTATCTCAGCCTGGTGCAGGAAAAGCTTCTGCACGGCAATCTGCTCGGGGATGGAGAAGTCGGGGTCGCTGCCGAAGTTGATGCCCTCGGCAAGTCCCTGCATTCTCATCTCCTCGACGTCTGATTTAAGTATAGGCTCGTCGCCCACCACCCAAATCACCTCGTCGATGACCGACTGTTGCGGGACGACGACCTCCGCTGCCTTTGACGTGTCGGTCGTGACTTTGGACGTGTCGTCTGCCAACGCGTTGAAAGACGACACCCTTCCTGACGGCACAGCCATTGCCCCGATAGTAGCAATGGCCGCCATAGCTGATAAAAGTGTATTTCTTATTTTCATGCTTTATTCTTCGCCCGGACGCGAGTAGTTTGGTGCTTCCGAGGTTATGGTGATGTCGTGTGGATGACTCTCCATGACACCTGCGTTCGTGATACGCGTGAACTTGGCCCCGTGCAGCTCGTCGATGTTGTGCGCGCCACAATAGCCCATGCCTGAGCGCAAGCCACCTGTCAGCTGGTAGAGGACCTCCTGCACTGTGCCCTTGTAAGGCACGCGGCCCGCGATGCCCTCCGGCACCAGCTTCTTCACGTCGGTGGTGTCGCTCTGGAAGTAGCGGTCCTTGGATCCGTTCTTCTGGCCCATGGCCTCAAGCGAGCCCATGCCACGATATGTCTTGAACTTACGTCCATTGTAGATGACGGTGTCGCCAGGGCTCTCCTCCGTGCCAGCCACAAGCGAGCCAATCATGCAGCAGTTGCCACCGGCGGCAAGGGCCTTAACGATGTCGCCTGAATAGCGCAAGCCACCATCGGCGATGAGAGGCACGTCGGTATCCTTCAGCACGCTGAACACGTCGTAGACGGCTGAGAGCTGCGGCACGCCGACACCTGCCACCACACGCGTGGTGCAGATAGAGCCAGGGCCGATACCCACTTTCACGCCATCGGCGCCGTTGTCGTACAAGTACTTGGCCGCGGCGCCTGTGGCCACGTTGCCCACCACGACGTCGAGCTCGGGGAACGCGCTCTTCACTTCATGGAGCTTGCCCACCACGCCAGCGGAGTGGCCATGGGCGGTGTCAATGACGATGGCGTCAACGCCAGCGTCGACAAGAGCCTGGGCACGCTCCAAGGTGTCGACGGTAACGCCTACGCCAGCCGCCACGCGAAGACGGCCCTTGTCGTCCTTGCAAGCGTTTGGCTTGTTCTTTGCCTTGGTGATGTCCTTATATGTTATCAAGCCAATGAGATGGTTGTCGCCATCCACGACCGGAAGTTTCTCAATCTTGTTCTCTTGCAGAATCTGCGCGGCGTTGGCAAGGTCGGTCTGCTGGTGAGTGGTGACAAGGTTCTCCTTGGTCATCACGTCGTCAACGAGGCGATCCATGTGGCGCTCGAAACGCAGGTCGCGGTTGGTGACGATGCCCACGAGATGATTCTCGCCATCCACCACGGGGATGCCACCGATATGATACTCGGCCATCATCCTGAGAGCGTCTTGCACGGTCTTTCCGCGACGTATGGTCACGGGGTCGTAGATCATGCCGTTTTCAGCACGCTTGACGATAGCCACCTGTCGAGCCTGCTCGTCGATAGGCATATTCTTGTGGATTACGCCAATACCACCCTCACGAGCGATGGCAATGGCCATCGACGACTCCGTGACAGTGTCCATGGCAGCCGTCACGAATGGGATGTTGAGCTGAATGTGTCGAGAGAAGCGGGCCTGAAGGCTTACTTGTTTTGGCAATACATTGGAATAAGCAGGGATAAGTAGGACGTCGTCAAAAGTAAGACCGTCCATGACAATTTTATCTGCAACAAATGATGACATATAAAGTGACCTTATAAATTTATTGCATGCAAAATTAGCAATAATTCAGCAATAAATCATCAATATGGCATAAATAAATGCTATAAAAAGAGTTAAGAGGCGACCATTGGCCGCCTCTTAACCCGCAGGATATAATATGCATGATGATTTAATGTGGAACGCCGGCCTAATCAGTTGCCAGCGTCAGAGAGGAACTTGATGAGCACGAGCCGCGCCTTCTCCTCGGCGGTGAGGCCCTCATCGTCGTCGTAGATGTCAACCGTGTCGATGGCCGTGTCGATGTCGTCGGTATCGGAATGGCGGAAATAGTCGAGTATGTCTTGCATCTCGTCTTGGTCTATGACGTCCTCGTCGGTAACGTAATAGTCGATGTTGACCTTCGTGCCACTGTTCACTATCGACTCCATGTCGTCGAGCAACTCGTCGAAATCGAGGCCCTGGGTTTCAGCTATGTCGTCCAACGGTATGCGACGGTCTATCATCTCTATGATCTTGAGCTTGCGCTTCGACTTGTTTGGCAAGGTGATGACCCTCATGATGTCGGAGCGCTCGATGTCGTTCTCCTCGCAATATTTCTTTATGAACTCTATGAACGGCTTGCCGAACTTGCGCGCCTTGCCCTGCCCCACGCCCTGTATTTGCTGCAGCTCCTCCATGGTTTGGGGGAACGTGGTAGCCATCTGCGTGAGCGATATGTCCTGGAAGATGACATACGGCGGGATGTTATGCTTCTTGGCCACGTCGTGCCGCAAGCCTTTAAGCTGCTGGTACAGGGGCAAGTCGAGCGCGGAGGTGCCGCCCTCGCCGCCATCATCGCTATCCACGAACTCGCGGTCGGGCACGACGGAGAACGGGCGCGGCTCCTTGAGCCATTCCTTTCCCGAAGACGTGATTTTCAGAAGTCCATAGTGCTCAATGTCCTTCCTTATGTACCCGGCTATCATGCCTTGGCGTATGACAGGATTCCAGATGGAGGCTATGTCGTTGTTTATTTCCTTTCCGTTGCCAAACTCAGGCAGCTTGTCGTTGCCGTCCCTGACTATATGGTCGGTGGCGCGTCCACGCACGAAGTCAACGACATAGTTTTGCTCATACTGCCCTTTCAGCGCCTTGATGGCCGAGAGCACGCACTCCAAGGCATCGGTAGCCTCGATGAATTTCTTTGGACGCTTGCAGTTGTCGCAGTTGCCGCAATTGTCCTGTGTGTACGTCTCGCCAAAGTAGTTGAGCAACACTTTCCTTCGGCACACTGAAGTCTCGGCGTAGGCTTTCGTCTCATCCAAGAGCTGACGGCCTATCTCCTTTTCCATCTCGCTCTTGGTGTCCATGAACTTGCTGAGCTTTTTCAGGTCCTTCGGGGAATAAAAGGCCAGGCAGATGCCCTCGCCGCCGTCTCGGCCGGCGCGGCCAGTCTCCTGATAGTAACCCTCAAGGCTCTTGGGTATGTCGTAGTGGATGACAAAACGCACGTCGGGCTTGTCGATGCCCATGCCGAAGGCTATCGTGGCCACGATTATGTCGATATTCTCCTTCAAGAAGTCGTCTTGCGTCTTGGCCCTGACCTCGTTGTCCAAGCCGGCGTGATAGGGGGCCGCGCGAAATCCGTTGAGCGTCAGCTTCTTGGCAAGCTCCTCCACCTTCTTGCGTGACAGGCAATAGATAATGCCGCTCTTGCCCTCGTGCGACTTTATGAACTTTATGATTTGGCTGTCGGTATCCTCATCGCTCACCTTCTGCCGGACCTCATAGTAAAGGTTCGGGCGGTTGAACGAGCTTTTAAACTCCTTGGCGTCGGGCATTCCGAGGTTGGTCTTGATGTCTATCCTCACCTTGTCGGTAGCGGTGGCCGTGAGGGCTATCACCGGGATGTGCCGCACGTTGCGCGCCGCGGCTATCTTCTCCAGCGTGGGCTTGATGTTGCGGTACTCGGGACGGAAGTCGTGTCCCCACTCCGAAATGCAGTGAGCCTCATCCACGGCTATGAAAGAGATCTTGAACGACTGGAAGAAAGGCAGGTTGTCCTCCTTGTTGAGCGACTCCGGAGCCACATAGAGCAGCTTCGTCTTGCCGCTCTTGACGTCGCTCTCCACGCGGTTTATCGCCGCGCGGTTGAGCGAGGAGTTGAGGTAATGCGCCACCGAGTCGTCCTCGCTGTAGCCATTGATGACATCCACCTGGTTCTTCATCAAGGCTATAAGGGGAGACACCACGATAGCGGTGCCTTCCATAAGCAGCGACGGCAATTGGTAGCAGAGGCTCTTGCCTCCTCCTGTGGGCATGAGCACAAAGGTGTCGTTACCCTCCAAGAGGTTGGCGATGATGGCTTCCTGGTCGCCCTTGAAGGCATCGAAGCCAAAATATTTCTTCAGCGCTTCTGTAAGATCAAATTTCATACATTCACATTTTAGGGATGGTCAAACGGTATCACGCAGACTCAAGCTTCTGCAGGTGTGCCTTGTCAAGCTGCTGCTTGGCATAGTCGAGCGTCACGTTGAACTTCTTCACTCGCTTTGACGGAATCTCATACATCGCGTCCATGATGATGGCCTCGACGATGGAACGCAGTCCACGGGCGCCAAGCTTATATTCCAACGCCTTGTCCACGATGAAGTCAAGACACTCGTCCTCGAACGTGAGAGTGATTCCATCCATGGCAAACAGCTTAGTGTACTGCTTCACGATAGAGTTTTTCGGCTCCACGAGGATACGGCGCAACGCCTCCTTGTCAAGGGGATTGAGATGTGTGAGCACCGGCAGACGGCCAATGAGCTCCGGTATGAGACCGAACGACTTGAGGTCTTGCGGCACGATATATTTCATGAGGTCCTTCTTGTCCACGTTGCGCGCGTTTTGCACGGAGTTGTAACCCACCACGTGGGTGTTGAGCCGCTGGGCTATCTTGCGCTCTATGCCATCGAAGGCTCCGCCGCAAATGAACAAGATGTTCTTGGTGTCGACATGTATGTACTCCTGGTCGGGGTGCTTGCGTCCGCCCTGTGGCGGCACGTTCACCATCGTTCCCTCAAGGAGCTTGAGCATCGACTGCTGCACGCCCTCGCCACTCACGTCGCGCGTGATTGACGGGTTGTCGGCCTTGCGGGCTATCTTGTCGATCTCGTCGATGAAGACGATGCCTCGCTCTGCCGCCGACACGTTGTAGTTGGCCACTTGCAACAAGCGTGAGAGGATGCTCTCCACGTCCTCGCCCACATAGCCGGCCTCGGTGAACACGGTGGCGTCGACAATGGTGAAAGGCACGTCGAGAAGACGCGCGATGGTGCGCGCCAGCAAGGTCTTGCCCGTGCCGGTGGAACCCACCATGATGATGTTGCTCTTCTCTATCTCAACGCCGTCGTCGGTATCGGGCTGTTGCAGACGCTTGTAGTGGTTGTACACGGCCACGGAGAGGTATCGCTTAGCCTCATCCTGGCCGATGACATACTCGTCAAGATATTTCTTTATCTCCACGGGCTTGGGGACATCCTTCTTGGGGCGATAAGGCTCGCTCTCGTATTGCCCATTGCCGTAGGCACCCGCCTGCTCAGATATTTTGTAAGCCTGCTTCGCGCAATCCTCGCAGATAAAGCCGTTGATGCCCGTGATGAGCAGCTTCACCTGGTCCTCGCCACGGCCACAAAAGCTACAAGTCTTCTTTTTCATTTATTTCTTCTTCAATACCTGGTCTATCATGCCATACTCCTTTGCCTCGTCAGCTGTCATCCAGTAGTTGCGGTCGGAGTCCTTGTACACCTTGTCGTAAGGCTGATGCGAATGTTCTGATATGATGGTGTAGAGTTCTTTCTTGAACTTGAGAATCTCCTTCGCCTCAATCTCGATGTCGGACGCCTGGCCCTGCACGCCGCCAAGGGGCTGGTGAATCATCACGCGGCTGTGAGGCAGGGCGAAACGCTTGCCTTCCTGTCCCGACACGAGGAGAACGGCGGCCATCGACGCCGCCATGCCTGTGCATATAGTGGCCACGTCGGAGGTGATGAACTGCATGGTGTCGTAGATGCCGAGACCGGCGGTGACGGAGCCGCCGGGGGAATTGACATAAATGGAGATGTCCTTGCCGTTGTCCACCGAGTCGAGATACAGCAACTGCGCCTGAAGGGTGTTGGCGGTATAGTCGTCTATCTCCGTGCCAAGGAAGATGATGCGGTCCATCATGAGACGTGAGAACACGTCCATCTGTGTGACATTAAGCTGGCGCTCCTCAAGGATGTAGGGGTTAAGGTATTGCTGTTGCGCCTTTACCACGTCGTCGAGCACCAAGCCATTCATGCCAAGCTTTTGAGTAGCGAATTTTCTGAAATCGTTGTTCATGTTTTTCCTTCTATTATATATTAACGAACCAAGGGAATCATCCCACAATGGTTCATTAAATAACAAACTTCGTGCCAAGGAGAACGCCCCCGCACATTGTTTGCCAAGTCCTTTCGTTTTACAAAGATAACCATTTCCGCATAAAAAACAAATATATTCAAGATGTTTTTTATGCAAATGGCGAAAAAACGCGTTTTTACACAATCGAGAAAGCCCCGTACGCATGTCTCACACGCGCACGGGGCCACCCTTTTGTATCTTTATTAAGCGTTATGCCTGCTCGGCAGTAACCATCTTGTTGAAGTCCTCAAGAGAAATCTCCTTGTGGTTCAGCTTAACCACAGGCTTGATAGCTGCCACGAGCTTCTCGTCGACGGCACGCTCGGCAAACTGGTTCACCGTGTCGCGCTGCTTGAGCAGCTCCTCAGCGTAGTTGTTGACGTATTCCTCGCCGACATTCTGCATTCCATATTGCGCGAACTGTGCGCGAGCAATCTCACGGGCAACGTTCTTCACGTCGTCGTCGTTGACCTTGACCTCAGCCTTCTCGGCGAGCTTGTTCTTGATAAGGCTCCATGTGAGATCCTTGAGGCTTGCCTCATAGTTCTTGTTGATGAACTCGTCGTCCTTGTCCTTGTTGTTCTCCTTGAGCACGCGCTTGAGCAGTGCTTCAGGATAAGTGAGCTGGCCGACCTTCTCCTCGGCATACTTGCGAAGGTCCTGCAAGAAGCGGAAGTCCTCGTCGGTGGCGAGCTGCTGCTTCACGCCTTCAGCGATCTTCTCGCGGAAGCTCTTCTCGTCTTTCACCTCGTCCTTGCCAAACACCTGGTCGAACAGCTCCTGGTCGACAGCGTGCTTCTCGAAGTGCTGCACCTCAGTGATTTGATAGCTGAAGTCGCCCTGGTAGTCGTCCTTCTTCTCGCGCTCCACCTTCAGGAGCGTTGCCACCTCTGCACCACCGGCATAAGCCTTGTAAGGATTGAAGGTGATGATGTCGCCAGCCTTGGCACCCTCGAAGAGCTTCTTTTGGTCGTCGTCCTTGAGATACTGTGGCATCACGGTAGCGCCCTCAATCTCAACGCCGCCTTCCTTGGTGTTGCCTTCAGCGTCGAGCTCGCGGAGGTCGCCCTTCAGCACGTCGCCCTCCTTATACTCCTCAGCCTTCTGGTAAGCGCCAAAACGAGAGGCGAAGCCGTCGACCTGCTGGTCAACGAGCTTGTCGTCGACGGTGATGTCGTAGTAGTCGATGGCGTCCTTGTCGGAAAGCTCGATGTCAAACTCAGGAGCCACGGCAATGTCGAACATGAAAGTGTAAGGAGCGTCCTTCTCAAGGTCAACAGGAGTCTGCTTCTCAGAGCCTAAAGGCATGCCGAGCATATTGATCTTGTTGTCCTGGATGTACTTGTTAACCTCCTCGGAAAGCTTGTTGTTCACCACGTCCATCTTCACGGCGTTGCCATACTGACGGCGGATAAGGCCCATTGGCACCATGCCGGGACGGAAGCCAGGCACGTTGGCGCGCTTGCGGTAGTTTTTCAGCTCTTTCTCAACATCGTTCTTGAAGTCGTCCTCCTCGATAGTGACAGTCAGCAGACCGTTGATTTTATCGGGGCAATCGAATGATACTTTCATTGTCTTTTATTTCTGTTTTTATTGTTATATATCTGCCTTGTAGACTGTTAAAGCACAGTCGGTTTGCAAAGTTAGTGCTATTTAACGAAAGCGCCTAATATATAGATAATAAAATGTGTTTTTTTAACGGTATAAGTTGATTTACCGCTCAAAAAGCACCCTACATGCCTATTTCCTTGAGCAGCTGCTTGCGTGCCTGGGCGGCGAAAGCACGATCGTCCTCGTTGGACTGGAACTTGCGGTACACGAAGTTGTCGGAGAGGTAATTCTTGCGCACTATCTTGTTCTCCGACAGCTCCTCCGGCAGTCCCTGGAACAGTATTCGCCCCTCGAAGAGCAGGTAGGCACGGTCGGTGATAGAGAGAGTTTCCTGCACGTTGTGGTCGGTAATCAGGATGCCGATATTGCGGTATTTCAGTCGCCAAACGATGTGCTGGATGTCCTCCACGGCAATAGGGTCCACTCCGGCGAACGGCTCGTCGAGCATGATGAACTTCGGGTCTATGGCCAGGCAGCGCGCTATCTCCGTGCGGCGACGCTCGCCACCCGACAGGCGGTCGCCCATGTTCTTGCGCACCTTCTGCAAGCGGAACTCGGCGATGAGGCTCTCGAGCTTGTCAAGCTGTTGCTGATGGGTGAGCTTGGTCATCTCCAGCACCGACATGATGTTGTCTTCCACCGACATCTTGCGAAACACGCTGGCCTCCTGCGGCAGATAGCCAATGCCGGCGCGAGCGCGCTTGTAGACCGGGAAATCGGTGATTTCCTTGTCGTCGATATATACGTGGCCCTCGTTGGGGATGATAAGTCCGGTGGTCATGTAAAAGGACGTGGTCTTGCCCGCGCCATTGGGGCCAAGCAATCCCACTATCTCGCCTTGCTTCACGTTGAACGACACATGGTCGGCAACGGTGCGACGCCCATAACGTTTCACCAGTCCTTGAGTATGAAGCTCTTGGCGTGGCAACCGCTCCATGATCATCTCGTCGAGACGCTCGGCATCTTCCACTGGGCTTGCTTGCCCCTGGACGTCATCTTGCTGTTGCTGAATAATATCTTCTGCCATATCCATAGCTTGTGCTGTGTATTTTTGCCACAAAATTAATAAAAAAAGGAGTAATAACGACGCGAAAGGGAAAAACTCTCCATTAAATTACGGTTTTAAAGGGATTTTGGGTACTTTTGCACACATATTAGGGTCTTTCTCACACATATTTAATATTAAGGAAAAGCATGTTCATCATACGTTTAGCACACCGTTACCTCACCACCTTCGGCAGCTACCTCATGCTTATGGGGCGCACGTTCTCCATCCCGGAGCGCATGCGGATGTTCGCCAAACGCTACGTGAAGGAGATGTCGCAACTCGGCATCAACTCCATAGGCATAGTGCTGCTCATAAGTTTCTTCATCGGAGCCGTCATCTGCATACAGATGAAGGTGAACATCCAAAGTCCGTGGATGCCACATTGGGTGACGGGCTACGTGACGCGAGAAATCATGCTGCTGGAGTTCTCGTCTTCCATCATGTGCTTGATTCTCTCTGGAAAGGTGGGCTCGAACATAGCTTCGGAACTTGGCACCATGAGGGTGACACAACAGATAGACGCCCTCGACATAATGGGCGTGAACTCAGCCTCCTACCTCATCTTGCCAAAGATATTGGGGTTGGTCACCATCATGCCTTTCCTCGTAATCTTCTCGTCGGCGCTTGGCGTCGTCGGCGCTTACGCCACGGCTTTCGTGGGCCACATGATGTCGCCCGAGGACCTCACCTCCGGCATGCACCACGCCTTCAACGAGTGGTTCGTGTGGATGAGCATCATCAAGAGCCTGTTTTTCGCTTTCATCATATCAAGCGTCTCATCATACTTCGGCTACACGGTAGAGGGCGGCTCCGTGGAAGTGGGCACGGCCTCTACAAACGCCGTGGTGTGCTCCAGCGTGCTGATTCTCTTCTCCGATGTCTTCCTAACTGAATTACTGTCATGATAGAAATAAAACACTTGACCAAGAGCTTCGGCGACAAGACGGTGCTCCACGATATCAACACCACGTTCGAGACGGGCAAGACAAACCTCATAATCGGACAGAGCGGATCAGGAAAGACGGTGCTGATGAAAAACATCATCGGCCTGCTCACGCCAACGAGTGGCGAGGTGCTATTCGACGGGAGAGACACCGTCACGATGAGCAAGAAAGCCAAAGTGGAACTAAGGCGAGAGATGGGAATGGTATTTCAAGGCTCGGCGCTCTTCGACTCGCTCACCGTGCTGGAGAACGTGCGCTTCCCACTCGACATGTTCTCATCGCTCAACAGCCGCGAGCGCGACAAGAGGGCGCAAGAATGCCTGGAGCGTGTCAACCTGCTCGACGCGCAAAACAAGTATCCCGCTGAGATATCCGGCGGCATGCAAAAGCGCGTGGCGATAGCAAGGGCCATAGTGCTCAACCCGAAATACTTGTTTTGCGACGAACCGAACTCCGGACTCGACCCGAAGACATCGCTCGTGATAGACGAACTGCTGTCGGGGATAACAAAGGAATATGGCATAACCACAATCATCAATACCCACGACATGAACTCCGTGATGGGCATTGGCGAGAACATCATTTTCATTTATAAGGGGCATAAGGAATGGCAGGGAACCAAGGACGAGGTGATTGACTCCACCAACGAGCAGCTCAATGACCTCGTGTTCGCTTCCGACCTGTTCCGCAAGGTGAAGGAGGCCGAAAGGAAAAGCTAAGCCGGCACTTTACGCTCTCACGCACTGACGTGGAAACAAAGGAACGACAACACGCGACCACGCTAAAATGTAAAATATTATTGCCAAAATTTAACACTTGGGAACAGGTGCTTTTAGAGCGGAAAAATGGCTTGGAGGTGCCCCTTTGCTACACCGCAGGCGGCTTTTTGACCAGATTTTGTTGCCATAGTAGCCAAATGACGTCGCCGTTACACTGAAACGGCGACGCGATTACGGTGTAACGGCAACGCGATTGCACCGTAACGGCGACGCGATTACAGTGTAACGGCGACGCTATTTTAGCGCAAAAACAACGCTTGGGAACCGTAAAACTTATAACGTGTTGATATCCAATAATTTATCAAAACAGCCTGTAATCGCGTCATTTCCAACAAAGAGACAGCTCGATTGAAAAAAATCGATTCTCAGAAGACCTTTTGTAAAATATTATTATCAAATTAAATTGATGTCATTTGGCGCATTGCGCCTTATCTCATATACCACACCTTGTCCACCTCCACCATGGGCACGACGACTTGTTCTTTTTTGCCATCGCCATAGGTGAACGTGAGGAAAGCGTTGGCGACATGCTTGGCGGTGTCGGCACGGCCATCGGTCACCGACACCAGCTTTATGCCTTTATGGTCTTTTTCCTGTTGCGCCACGAACATCTTGGCATTGGCTATGAGCTGCTGACGAAGGCTCTCGGGCATGCGCGTGGGTTGGTAGCGTCCATCCACGAAACTGCCATAGTCGCCTTTCAGCAACTGGTCATAATACATCTTTGCGGCCTGCGACGCCAACAATGCGGCATCGGGACCCGAAGGCTTGCCGGAACAAGCGACAAGAAGCGGGAACAGCAGGAAAAAGAAAAACTTGCGCATCATTTCTGACGGATGAACACATTGATTGGACAACCGTGCATAGACCAGTTCTCACGAATCTTATTCTCCAAGAAGCGACGGTAAGGCTCCTTGATATACTGTGGCAGGTTGGCATAGAACACGAAAGATGGTATCTGCGTGTTGGGCAACTGCGAGCAGTATTTTATCTTTATGAACTTACCCTTTGTCGATGGTGGCGGTGTCTGCTCTATGATAGGCAGCATCACCTCGTTGAGCTTGTTGGTGCCCACATGTGCCGTGCGGTTCTTGTAGACATCCACTGCCGTCTGAAGCACCTTGAAGATGCGCTGCTTCGTCAGTGCGGAGGCGAAGATGACGGGGAAGTCGGTAAACGGCGCCATGCGGTTGTAAATGGCGTTCTTGAAAGTGTCGATGGCTTGCTGGCTCTTGTCCTCCACCAAGTCCCACTTGTTGACCACCACCACGAGGCTCTTGTTGTTTCGCTGAATGAGCTGGAAGATGTTCATGTCTTGCGCCTCGATGCCGCGAGTGGCGTCAATCATGAGGATGCACACGTCGCTGTTTTCTATGGCACGAATGGAGCGCATCACGCTATAAAACTCCAGGTCTTCCGACACCTTGTTCTTTCGGCGTATGCCGGCGGTGTCGACGAGATAGAAGTCGAAGCCGAACTTATTGAATCGCGTGTATATGCTGTCGCGCGTGGTTCCGGCTATCTCCGTGACGATGTTGCGATCCTCGCCGAGGAAAGCGTTTACGATGCTGGACTTGCCCGCGTTAGGACGGCCCACGACGGCGAAACGCGGAAGCTCGTCCTCAAGGTCGTCCTTGTCGTCGGCAGGCAGCTTGGTGATTATCAGGTCGAGCAAGTCGCCCGTTCCGCCACCCGTGGCGGCGCTGATGCACTGAGGGTCACCCAAACCGAGCTTGTAGAACTCCGCGGACGCATAAGCCATGCCGCTGTTGTCTACCTTGTTGGCCACCAATATCACGGGCAACTTGGCGCGGCGCAGGATCTTGGCCACGTCCTCATCCCAGTCGGTCACGCCTGTCTCAATATCCACGAGAAAAAGCACGAGGTCGGCCTCATCTGATGCCACAAGCACCTGCTTGCGTATGGCGTCCTCGAATATGTCGTCTGACTTGACCACCCAACCGCCAGTGTCTACCACGGAAAACTCGCGGCCGCTCCATGAGCACTTGCCATACTGACGGTCACGAGTGGTGCCGGCCACGTCGCTCACGATGGCGCGACGACTTTGTGTGAGACGGTTGAAAAGTGTGGACTTACCCACGTTGGGGCGTCCGACAATAGCTACTAAATTTGCCATTCTGAATTGTTTGATTTCTGAAGTTTAACATTCTTCGGCCCTCGCCTCTTGCGAGAGTGCGCCCTGCCTTGCAGTCAGGGGAGAAAAACATTGATTAATGTACACAATCCTTATTGCGGATTGTAACCGAAATTGTCGAGTTCACGCTCTGAGTTGCGCCAATCCTTGTCTACCTTGACGAAGATGTCGAGATAAACCGACTTGCCAAAGAATCGCTCAAGGCCCTTGCGCGCCTCGGTGGACACCTTTTTCAGCGCCACGCCTTGATGGCCTATGATGATGCCTTTCTGGGAGTCGCGCTCCACGTAAATCACCGCGTTGATGTGGATGTGGTGTTCGTCTTCCTTGAATCGCTCCACCACGACCTCCACGGAATAGGGCACCTCCTTGTCGTAGTAGCGCAATATCTTCTCACGGATAATCTCCGAGACGAAGAACCTCGCGGGCTTGTCGGTGAGCTGGTCTTTAGAGAAATAAGCCGAGCTTTCAGGAAGCAGCTCCTTGATGCGCTTCATGAGCATGTCAACGCCAAACTTGTTGGAAGCTGACAGGGGCAGAATCTCCGCGTTGGGGAGCAGCGAATGCCACTTCTCCACTATCTCGCCAAGACGCTCTGTCGACTTCGCGCCCTGTAGCTCGTCTATCTTGTTGACAAGCACCAAGACGGGAATTCTCATCTCCCGCACCTTCTCCACGAAGTCGAGGTTCTTTTCCGGGTTCTCCACGACATCAGTGACATAGAGCAGGATGTCGGCGTCGGCAAGAGCCGACTCAGAGAACTGCAACATGTATTCCTGCATCTTGTAGTTGGGCTTCAGCACGCCCGGAGTGTCGGAAAAGACTATCTGGCAGTCGTCGGTGTTGACGATGCCCATGATGCGATGACGAGTGGTCTGTGCCTTGAACGTGGCGATGCTGATGCGCTCGCCAACGAGTTGGTTCATCAGCGTAGACTTGCCCACATTGGGGTTGCCTACAATATTTACGAAACCGGCCTTATGCATTGAAAAAGAATTCTATTTCATTGAGTGTAACACTGTTGCAAAGTTAGCCATTTTTCATCATAAACTCTCCTAAAAGCCGGAAAATATGTTGTAGAAATAAAATATCAAGCGCGTTTTTCCTGCCGCAACGGCAAGAAAAACGCGCTTGATATTTAAGATGCGATATAAACGTTACTTTGCGTCGGTTCCCGCGGAAGCACCGTCGTAACCCCACTTGTAATAGATGGCACCATGAACGAAACCTGCTCCGAAGGCTGTGAAGATGATATTGTCACCCTTCTTGAAGTTGGCCTCGTTGTCCCAAAGTGCCAATGGTATCGTGGCGGACGAGGTATTGCCATAGTGATCAATGTTGATAACCACCTTGTCGAGAGGCAAGTTGGCTCTCTTTGCCACCGCGTCTATGATGCGGAGGTTGGCCTCGTGTGGGATAATCCAATTGAGGTTGGTGTTGTCCAGCCCATTGCGCTGCATCACCTCTGCCACGTCGTCGCTCATGTAAGTCACCGCGTGGCGGAACACCGTGCGGCCTTCTTGATAGACGTAGTGCAGACGATTGTCAATGGTGAAATGGGACGCCGGGCATACCGAGCCTCCAGCTTTCATGTGAAGGAAAGGCAAGCCCTTGCCATCGGTAAGGAGCATGGAGTCTTGGAAACCCACACCTTCCTCCTCAGTAGCCTCAACGAGCACGGCACCCGCGCCGTCGCCGAAAAGGACACACGTCTGGCGGTCTGTCCAGTCAACGACCGACGACATCTTCTCCGCGGAGCAAACTATCACTTTCTTGTAGCGTCCCGACTGTATCATCGACGACGCGGTGTCGAGGGCGTAAATGAATCCGCAACAAGCGCACGACATGTCGAACGCGAAAGCGTTTTTCAGTCCGAGCTTGCCGACGACGATGCTTGCCGTTGACGGGAAAGGATAGTCAGGAGTCGTCGTTGAGACGATAAGGGCATCTATGGAATCGGGATCCGCACCTGTCTTCTTCAGCAACTGCTTGCAGGCCTTGCGGGCCATGTAGCTGGCGCCAAGGCCTTCCTCGGTGAGAATGCGACGCTCCCTGATGCCTACACGCGTTCTGATCCACTCGTCGCTGGTGTCCACCATGCGCGACAGCTCCTCGTTGGTGAGGATGTAGTCGGGCACATAGCCACCAACGCCCGTAATCACTGCGTTGACCTTAGCCATTACTCAGCGGCCTCTTTGACGATAGCGACCTTGCCACGATAGTAGCCGCAAGTTGGGCATACCGTGTGGTAAACATAGTAAGCGCCACAGTTAGGGCATACGGCCAGCGTGGGAGCTACGGCCTTATCGTGAGTTCTACGCTTAAGTGTACGAGTCTTTGACTGTCTTCTTTTTGGATGTGCCATTTTGAGTATTAATTTTAATTATTGATTTTTATTTGCGAGAGGGCAGCCCATCGCGAGTCCACAGGTTTCTCGTCGTCACCATCACCGCTTCGGGCGGCTGAATGTTCTTCAAGAATCTTCATCATGGCAGGATTGCATTTTCCAGGTGCATGCACATGCCTGAGTGGTACGGCGAGTTCTACAAACTGATAGATGAGCCACGAGGTGTCGAGCATTCCTTCTTTCTCAGGCACCGTGATGATATCATCATCCTCCGAGTATTCTTCTCCAAACTTTGCCACGAGGTGCTGGTCGCTGACGATGGGTTGGTCCATGTCGTCGAGACAACGGTCGCAAGGCACCGTGACAAAGCCTTCAACGTGGAAGTCGAGGTTAAAATAGTCATCAGTGCGGTCAACGTCTATGGACACGCTGACATTGCCTTGCTTGATTTCGCCCTCTTCGAGCGACTCAAACCAGGCATCACCGAGATTGAAGCGGAACGTGCTCACGCCCTCACTCAAATCCTTCAAATCTATCTTAAGTTCCTCTAAACTACACATTTGGTGTGCAAAGTTACTAATATTTTCCGATATAAGCCAAAACAACTCGCAATTTATTCACAAAGTTTTTTTATTTTCCCTCATTCGCTGACCACGACGTCACGCTCGAATGAGGTTATGCCTGTTGGCGACACCACATCCATAAGCAGCCGGTATTTGCCCGGAGTGACTGTTGTCTTGGGATTCCCCTTTACCACCGATAACCCAAACGGAGTATAGAAAATGCCTTTCGAGCGAACCTTCGACTTGTCCGCGCCACGCGTCGTCACTTTTATCGCGCCGTCCACAGCACCCCATGTATAGGCGAGGGCCTGCCATGGCCGCAAGAGCTCCACGGTCTCAATCTCGTCGGCTGACATCTGAAGCACGTCTGCCTTTTGCTCATTCTCAACACGTGAGCCGTCAAGCAATATCACGAGGCCCTCGCTACTGGCGTTAAGTGTGGACATTCCCCTATTGCTGGATATTTGCCATGGATTTTTACTATTTTCGGGGTTATACCTTACCAAGACAGATGGTATTCCCCTAAGTATATCCACCAAATACAGGTAGTTGTATTGCTCTATCTTCTCTCTGCCAACATAATTGTAAGAGTAAAATTTCTCGGTCGACAAATGCTCGTCGCGTTTCACGCGCGCTTTCACCACGACATCGGGCAACTGCCCCCCTTGCATCATGCCGTTGACCGTGGCCTTCGATTCAGCATATTCCGATTGCCACAGCGAGTATTTCTCATGCGGCGACACAGAGGGATAGCTATCGTTGTGAAGGATGATTTTTGAGTCTACCGGTTTTGAGCGCTTGTCCATCGTCTGCAAGAAGAACGACGTACCATCGGCGAAGTCGTCCACGGCCATACGGAAACGTCCGTCCTTGTCAAGCGTGGTATCATAAACGTTATTGCTCTCCGTGTTGTAAGCCACAAGCGATGCGCCTGACGCATTTGAGTAAACCGCGCTCACTTCGCCATGTATGGTCATGTTCATCTCTGGCATATAAACATACAAGGCTGTGTCCTTGGCTATAGCGTCGCGAATGGCAAAGCGGCTGAATTTTGCCGTGGAGAGCCAATCCTGCAAGTCAACCGACCTGTTCTTGGCATTCTCCTTGAAGAAATTATCGGGAAAAGGCAATGGGGAAGCGTAATCCGATTTATACTGCAACTCGCTTTCCGCAAACTGGTTCCAGCACTCATTTTTTGTGGCGAAACGCGCGAACACGCTCTTGCCATCGCTTGAGCCGATGCGTTCAAGCCACGCGCCTATGCTGTCTGCGGCAATGGTATCGGGCAACGACGGCAACTCCGTCATTCGGTATTTTGATGTCAAAGATGATTCTGACAACACATTCCCGACGCTGTCGGTCAAGAATACCGTGGTGACACCAAGTCGATTGCCAAGCGGCACGATACCCGATGGCCGGCCCTTACCTATCAACACGAGACCATTCGCCTTGTCGTACAAATACAGCCTGCTGGCGGGCAATGAACCATTGGCGTTGAGCACCTCAAACATCAATTTATTGCCATTGATGGCGCATTGCAGTTTCATCCTGTCTGGGTACGCTTGCGGAATTTCAAGCGATGTGGTCACGCCGTTGTCAGTCACAAACAACTTGTAATGCCTCGCGGCCAATGGCACGAACTTCAAATTGGCCAAACCCGATGTCCGGGTCTTACCCACGCACAGGGTGTCACCCTTATCGTTGACAACTGAAAGTTTTACTCCGCTTATGGCTTTCCCCGAATAATCCGTGACAGAGGCAACAATGCCTTGCACCTGTCCCTCAACGAGGAATCCTCCTTCGGGATATATCGAACATCTCAACACGCCATTTCCTTTCTCTCGTTTAGGGAAAGCCTCGCCTATAAGCACTGGCTGCAAGGCGAAGTTCTCCCCTGAAAAGTTGCGCATAAGGTTGGTATAAGCTCGCACGTAATAAACGCCTACGCTCACGACCGACACAGTGGGTATTCGAGCACGGAAACGTCCGTTCTCATCGCATCCCACCTTTTGCCGCACCATCACGGAATCTGAAGAATCAAGCAACTCTATATAAAGGTATCGGCTATAAGGACGGATGTTTCCGCTCGCCAAACACGTGACAATGCCATTCGCCTCTATCGTGTCGTTTGGTGCCCACTCCGTCTTGGCGACACCTAAGAATATCTGCTCTGAGCGGAAGTCATGAGGCAACTGGGCTGCAAGGTTTGCAATCCAAAACAGACACAGCAAGAATGTACAGATGACTTTTAACCTCATAATAACGCAGGAGTAAAGTTTCCTAATATTGATTCATGTTAATGGAAATACATATCTCATAATAGCATTGATTCCAACCCTCTTCTAAATAAGTGTCTTGCCATGTCGTGGTATTGACTTTTTCTTTCGGCATAGGAATTTCAAACTCATAGCGATTTGGCACATTGTCATCTAAATTCAATGTCAAACCAGCCAACGTACCTAAATAAGTAGGCCCAAATGGTCTCTGCGCCATCACCGCACTTGTGCAGAAACATACAAGCAACAATAACAAATACTTTTTCATAAGGCTATGTTTTTTTGATAATTACTTCGCAAATGTAAGCAAAAAAAACAATACCAAACAAGAGATCTGATGCTTGTTAACAATATTTCAAATGTAGTGTTAGCTGTTACCAATAATGGTTACATGAGAACATATTGTCTGACGCTCTAAAAAAGATCGGCTGACGTTCAACGGAGAATTCTCCTCCGCACGTCAGCCGATGCGTATTAATGCTCTTTGTAATCAATCATTATGATCAATTATTCTCCCAGCCCGGGTTTTGAGTGAGGTTAGGATTCTTCTGAATAACCACCTGAGGTATTGGATAGAGATATTGTCTCTTCGGCCAGTCTCTTCCGGATATATTATATTTGATTAGATAGCCACCATTGACTTTTTCCACGTTGAGTACGTTTTTCTTATCTGTACCCACATACACACCTATGGCTTTATAATTATCCGGAACCGTTCCCGTTTCGTAGAAATAGGCATCATAGGTGCCATCACCATTGAGGTCAACAGGCTGATCGAGAGCTGGGATAAAAATACCCTCCCAAGGATCATCAACCCACAATTGAGCCATATTCCAGCGCTTGAGGTCATCGAACCTGAAGCCTTCCAGACAAAGTTCTATTCCCCTTTCACGACGCACTTCCAAGATAGCAGGATCTGTCACCCCGGGATAATAGGCTTTAATATAAGGCTCTGCTTTGACGGGTTTTGTCGTAAGAGTTCCCGTCTCATCCGTTCCGCCGGTAATTCCCGCACGGACCCTCAACGCGCCGATTGTCTTCGCCCAGTCTTCGTCGGTCAGCGTTCCAAGTTCGGCTTTAGCCTCAGCATAATTGAGCAAGATCTCAGCGTAGCGCATCAGAGGATAGCTGTTGTCGTTTTTAGCGGCATTGTCGTAGCTGACATCATCGTATACATATTTAGTAAACTGATAACCTGTCAGATTATTGCCCCCAATGTCCGGAGTAGTATTCACATAATTGCCGGATGTGTTCTTGCGAGTATAATCGTAGCCTCTGATCGTCTGGTTAAGCCTCAAGTCGCGGTTCATAGTCTCTTCCTTGAATGACTTGTAGGTACCATCAGCATTCTTATCGCTATAAGGAGAGCCATTGCGATTGAGATATGTTTTCGCGAACTTACGGCTCATCGACAACTGTACGCCTTTCGTAGAAGAGTTGTACCACCAGTTGGCATCGCCTGGCAGCGCGTTATCCGGGTCTGTGGCAATGCAGAGCATGTTTTCCATTGTCAGACCATTTGTTGAGGTGAACAAAGCACGATAAGCGCCCCGTCCATTGGCATAACTTGAAGACATGTATAACTTGTATACACCGCCGTCCATCACTTGCTTGGCCGCATCGGCCGCCAACTTGAACAGATCATTGGCAGTATATTTAGAGCATCCTGTTCTGGCAAAGTCAAGATCGTCGTTGGCATGATACTTCCGCCACGATGCCTCGAAAAGGCAGACTCGAGACTTAAGTCCCAATGCCGTCCAGCGATTGACGAGCGTTGAGCCATTGGTCACAGTCTTGGTTGTGATGTGCGAGGCCGCAAAGTCTAAATCGTCAATAATATGAGAGATAATGGTATCGCGCGAATCACGCGGGTCCATCAGTTTGGGATCATCCGGATCTTCAAACGACTTGCTGATCCATGGCACAGCCCCATAAACGATAAGTTTCTGATAATAGAAGTAAGCTCTGAACAGGCGGGCTATGCCATTATAATTATCGCGCACAGTCTGACTAACTGCCGTATTATTGTTATGGTTGATGAAATAATTGAGATTACTCAGTGCATACCACCCCCAGCTGCTGGAAGTGGTGGTAGTGTACTGGCCCATATCCATATTGGAAAGCGAGCTTTTTGCCCCATAGTCGCACGATTCATCCATATGCGAAGCCGACAAGCGATCCGGCAACACATGATAAAAAGACCAAGAGAAGGTTTTCAAACCACTCTCACTGCTGAAGATCATGCTCTCCGAGGCCTCAGACTTTGGATTCTCATCGAGATCGCAACCCACAAGCGCAAAGGCCATTACTGCCATGAAACATGACACGATGTGATTGATATATTTCATTTTTTTGATCTGTTTATACGTATCCTAAAAGCTTTCATATTAAAGGGTAATGTTCAGTCCAAAGCTAAACGACTTCATCATAGGATAGTTGTTGCCGTCGCCCATATTAGAACTGATAAGATCCGGATCACTGCCATAGATATTTGACACATTAAAGTCTTTGGAGTGCTTATATAGAGGAGACCAGGTGAACAAGTTCTCCCCAGACACATGGATGTTCACCCGTTGCAAACCGACATGACTTATCCATCTCTTAGGCAAGTCGTAACCGATCTGTATGTTCTTCAACCGCAGATAAGCCACATTTTGCAGATATCGCGTATTGGCATATTGGTTGCCTTGGTAGAAAATCTTATAGCGGGAAGCATAGCGCGGAAGATAAGCGCTCGTATTATCTTCAGTCCAGTAGTTGCCTTCCATCCATTTAGGCATCTGATTGTATTCGCGGTTATACTGTCCCCAGAACGGGCTCTCACTGGAAGGATACCAGTCTTGTTTGCCTACGCCCTGAAAGAACGCGCTCAAATAAATGCCATTCCAATCAGCATTGAACCCGAAGCTATAGATGTATCGGGCCTCCGTGTTTCCTATCACTTTACGGTCACCCGGATCATCTACCGTATTCTTTCCACGAGAGATGTAGCCATTTCCATCGAGATCCTTTACACGAACATCACCTGGATACATCTTCCAGTCTTTGGAGTTCTGCATGAGCGTATTGTAACGGCTCTGCCCGGCCGCATTAGCTTTAGCCATATCCTCATCTATCTCCGCCTGGCTCTGATACAAGCCATCAATCACGAATCCCCATATCTCACCAAGGCGCTTCCCTTTATAATAACCGCCGCCATTGCTTGTCGTGAGAGACATCGTTGCGTTATTGTACTTGTCGATGACAGAATAGTGATCGGCAAGAGTTGCACGAACAGAATAATTAAATGGGCGACCGGCCATGTTGAACCGATCCTTCCATTGCAGCGTAAGTTCCCAACCCCGTGTTGAAAGGTCTGCATAGTTTCCTCGGGGAGAAGCAATACCAAACACATCCGGGACAGTCGGACCAGAGGTAATCATGCCTGTAGTCTTTCTTAGATAGTAATCGAACGTGGCCGAAAGGCGATCCTTGAGGAACGCTACATCCATACCCCAGTCGTACGTGGTAGCTTTTTCCCACGTCAGGCTCTCAGGAACGGCAGCAGGCCGCGAAACATAATTCTGCCGGGTTCCGTTAAGAACGTATCCCGATTTTGCCACACTCATGATTGGCTTATACTGATAATTTCCTAATCCGTTGGCGTTGCCCAGTGAGCCAATAGAGAAACGCAGCTTAAGATTGCTGACTGCAGATGGGTTTACTTTGAACCAAGGCTCTTCCGTCACACGCCAGCCTATTGATCCTGATGGGAAATAGTGCCACCGCTTGTTAGAAGAAAACTTGGACGATCCGTCGAGGCGTCCGTCATACTCTACCAGATAACGGTTCTTCCAGTTATAGTTGATTCGATGAAAAAGACCGGCATACTGATAGGCTGAATACGTGTTATAGATATTGCGGTTGGTGCTGCTCATGGCCAAAGAAAGTGATGTAACGTCATCTGTCAACAGATCACTGTTATAACCATAGAGCGTTTCCGTGGAGCTCTTCTCATAGTTCCATCCCGCCATTGCCTTGAAGTAATGATCCTGAGCAAACGTGTTCTCATATTCACCCCAGATATTGGATACATAAGTATCCGTTTTCGTCCAAGTCTTGGACAGATTGGTCATGGTTCCGTATGAAGTATAGCTGAGGATACTTTCTCCAAAACTGTCTACTGCCTGCGAATAAGGAGTCTTCACTAACTTCTTATAACTGTCATTCCTAGAATTGTAAAAGGTAAAGTCGCCGTGAAACCTGAGCGTATTTTTCAAGAAGGACAGATCAGCAGAGGTTGTATTCTTCAAGACCTTTGTATGCGTGTCTATTCCGCTTTTGCCATAGAGCAGATCAGCTACACCGCCAATAATCGCAACGGAAGTGAAAGTGCCGTCTGGATTCCGCAAAGGCGCCGTAGGATGGCCTTCATCGTTGATGCTACGCCATACGGTTCCGCCATTATCCGAATAATTGATCGGATTATAATATTTGGAAAACCCGTACGACATATTGTTGCTCAACTTCAACCATTTTGTTGCCTGGTATCCGGCTTTTGCACGAAAATTATATTTTGTGTATTTATCCGTCTGGGTAGCACTATTAAACAATCCTCCATAGTTGAAATAGCGCCCGGAGACATAATAAGAGAACTTGCCGTCGGCCCCGGATACGCTCACGTTCTGAGTCGTAGTGAATGTATGATCCTTATAAAGAAGATCGTACCAGTCGGTTCCCTCCGGATAATAGACATAGCTGTTCTTATCTAATATAGAACCATCAGAGATGACAGTACCAAAATCACCCTCATCATGGCGGCGCTTATACTCCTCAAGCCAAGCCATAGAGAACTTCTGACTTTGGTTCATGCTTGTCGGGTTCTTATGGTAATAGCCATATCGCGCATCATAGAAATGCTGTGCCCACTCATAACCATCCGTGACGAGGTCGGGGACATTCTGCGGAGTTTGGAAAGTGTATTCAGAGGAGTAGTTTACTTCTGGCTTACCTTTCTTGGCACCCTTGGTCGTTATAAGGACCACACCGTAAGGTGCCCTTGAACCATAAATGGCAGCAGAGGCAGCATCCTTCAAAACCGACACACTCTCAACATCATCAGGATTGAGCATATCGGCATTACCCGGTGCGCCGTCTATCAATACCAACGCACTCCCGCCGTTGATAGATCCTACGCCACGGACATTGAACGTAGAGCCTCGCCCTGGTTTGCCATCTGCAAGCTGGATGTTCAGATTAGCCACCGCACCTTCAAGCATCTGAGAGAGGTTGGCAGAAGGGCGGTTTTTCAGGACCTCATTATCAATCTGATCCACAGCTCCTGTCAGATTGACCTTTTTCTGCGTTCCATATCCCACGACAACAACCTCGTCCATGAGCTTGGTGTCCTCAGAAAGAGTCACTTTGAGTGAACGACCCGTAGCCCTTACGGTCTTCGTCATAAAACCTATATAAGATATCTCGAGAACCGTTCCTTCAGGAACAGCTAACTCAAAGCGACCGGCATTATCTGTCACGGCACCGATACGCCCCCCCTGGCTCTTCACGCTCGCACCAATCACCGGATCTCCATTCGAATCGGTCACTACTCCCCGAACAGAGCCTTGCACGACACCACGGTGTTGAGAGGTGCCACTGGACTTTGCCTTCTGCTTTGATATGACGATACTATGCGACGACACAATATCATAAGTCAGACCACTTCCTCGCAGAGCTTCATCAAGAACTGACGATACTTGTGCGTTACTTCGCTCAATAGATATGGTTTTACCATTGCCAACTATGCCTGACTGATACGAGAATACGTAGCTCGTCTGCTGTTCGATAGCTTTGAACAACTGCACCAGCGTTGCTTTGCGTAGCCGGACGGTAACCGTCTGCTGCGCATTAACCGACATCCAACACAGGCATGCAAAAATAGTTAGACAACACCGCTGAAAAAATGTTTTTTCCATGTTGCTTAGATTAATAATAAAAAATTAAAGATTAATATACTATTGTCAATAAAGGCAGACGCATATTTTTTTCAATCGTACCAAAGAAATCTTAAAAAACTTTAGGCCGTTTTTCGCCCTTCGAACCTCCCGGCCGCAATCTCGTTCACACCATTCACGCTATCCTGACTTTTAACTTTTTGCATAGAAAAATTGGTGGTCAACCATGAACTTCCGCACCAGCCCCAATGTTCATTATTGGTTTTTGCTCACGGATACTGGTCGTAATAGAATGCTATTCTTGCGATAGGTAGCACGCATGCCATAAGCCTTGCAAAGTATTATGACAGCTTCATCAATATTATTCATAGGCAAGGCACCCGTGAAATTATTGGGATGAGCATTCCCTACTATGGTCATTCTTACTCCATACACGCCTTTCACCTGAGCCACGACTTTTTGCAAAGGAGTATTGTGAAAAGAAAGAAGCCCACGCTGCCAACTCGTGGCTGAAAGGGTATCCATAGAACGGTTTATCGACAATTTACCGCTCGCATAATCCAATGAAGCTATCTGGCCGCGATGAAGAGCCATGGTCTGGCCACTGACCAAAGAGGTCAACGCTACATGCCCTTCAGACAACATCAATGTAGCTACCGATTGATTCCGCCGTGCACAGAGATTAAATTGCGTGCCTGTCACTTTCACTTGCAATCCACGACTATTCACATAGAACGGGTTTCCTGATTTCTTAGCGACATGAAACCAACCTTCACCTTCAAAATCCACACTCCTATTCTTACTGTTAAAATCGGAAGTCTTATAGCGCAAGTGGGAATTATAATTTAGCATCACCGTAGTGCCGTCAGGAAGAGTGGCAGTGGCTTTTTCCCCTCTGCCCGTGGTGAATGTCACCACATTGGCTGACAAATCTTTATTCTGCCGGTAAAGAAGGACAGTCGTCACTATCAAGAAAGGAATAAGAGCAGCTGCTGAGAGTAAGGATATCCGCATAAAAGTGGAACGAAGAATGGAGCGCTCCCGGCCCAACCTAATATCCACACGCTTCTTTATCATACGTACAGCATCAGCATCAGCGGTCCCGGCATTGTCATCATCCATCCATTGTGCCTGCAGATCCTTGAAAAGCTCTTCATCAGTCTGATTATCGACCTGATACCTGAGGCTTTCAAGTTCTTCTGAAGTAATTGTATCTTTGATATATTGCTTTTCCAACGATTTCATATTCATCATCATTATGGTGTTTAATATAAGACGCAGTTAGTAAAAATTCGTACTTCGCCCAAGTGTTAAATCAACTCATAAAAAACAAAAACAGAGCTGAAAGAGGAAGAAGGCTGCGTCGAAGAGCCTTTAGCCCGACTGACAACTGGTTTCTGACTGTTTGCCGGCTTAGATTTAGTTTTTGGGCTATTTCCTCATTACTAAGCCCTTCATATTTAGAAAGATATATCACCTGTTGTTGAGTATTGGGCAGAAGGGACATTTCATGATGCAAATGATCCACAAATTCATTATACTCAACAAGAGACGAAGCATCAGATGCATCGCTCCTTTCCCTTATAGAAACAAACGCCGCATATTCCGGGGAGCTGAGCGTTTGTCGATAAGAGCTAATGATAGCATGATGCGCCATCGTGAACAATAATGCTTTCAGCGACTGCTGCTGACGGATTGTTTTGCGTATTTTCCACAACTTGACAAAGACATCCTCCACAATCTCTTCTGCATCCTCTCTTATTTTTATATATTTCATACAGAAAGCGTATAGCCTGCCGGCATAAAGATTGTATATCTCGTCGAAGGCTTTTTCGGAAGACGCTTTCAATTGTTGAATCAGCACAGGTTCGGGAACAATATTTTGCATATCATGATCCATCATCGGAATAATTGTTGCAAAGGTAACAAATTCTATGAACATATCTTTACATAAGGATGTTAAGTTTACATTATTTTTTGTCTGATGGAAGAAATCATTTCCGCAGTTCGATCCTAAATGTAGTGCCCTGTCCAACGACAGAGCTCTTGACGAAGATACGCCCCTTATGATACTGCTCCACAATGCGCTTGGCGAGGCTCAGCCCCAGCCCCCAGCCCCGCTTCTTCGTGGTGAAACCGGGCTTGAACACCGTCTTCAGGTTTTTCTTGCTGATGCCTTTCCCCGTGTCGGTCACTTCTATTGCCACCTTATGCGCACTGTCCGTGACGACAATCGTTATCTTTCCCGGCCCTCCGTTCATGGCATCCACCGCATTCTTACAAAGATTCTCAATGACCCACTCGAAGAGGGCGGCATTAATGTTGACCATCACGTCATGGTCGGGTAATTGACACCGAATGACCACATTGTGGCTCGTGCGGCGATCGATATAATCCACTACGTGGGCCAGCACTTCTTGCAGGCTCACCATGGCAAGTTCTGGCTTAGACCCTATCTTCGAGAAGCGGTCGCTGATAAGTCGCAGCCTGCTGACGTCCTTGTCAAGTTCCGGAATAAGAGTGTCGTCGGGATATTCCTCTTTCAGCACTTCCACCCATGCCATAAGCGAGCTGATGGGCGTGCCGAGCTGATGGGCCGTCTCCTTCGACAAGCCTGCCCACACCCTGTTCTGCTCAGCGCGTTTTGAAGCAAGAAGGGCAAACACCGCCAAGACTACGAAGATGACGACCACGGCAAGCTGTACGAACGGGAAAATAGTGAGACGCTTGAGGATGAGCGACTCGTCATAGCATACGTTAATATAACTATTGTCAACGTTATCTATTGTCACCCTGATGACGTGTCCTTCGGCAATCCAGTTTAGCGCCAATTGGCGTGCGTCGCGCAAGCTGTCAGCACGATTGGCGCCACGAAGACTAACATTGCGATAGTCTGTGACGTTGCCGCGACGGTCGAGTAAAATCACGGGAATGTAATCGTTCTCATTGAGCACCTTCAACACGAGACTGAGGTCGGTGTTCCCGTCAGCCTTACTTAGCGACTTCATCGCTTCCGCCCACACTTCCATGCGTCCCTGTTCTTCCCGCTTCAAGTTGTCGGTAAGCGTCTTGGAGACAAAAAGCGAGCTAACGGCCACAAAAATAACCGTCAGCACGAAAACAATCTTCACTCGTCTTATCTTATCAATCCAGTCCATACATTAATAGAACGAGCTGAAGCATCTGATTATTTTATTTCTGGCGTTCGCGACGCAAGATATTCTGCATGTCGTATACCACCTGCGGGGTCTTCTCGGCAACATTGTCGCTTTCCCACTTGCTTGAACTGATGTCATAAAGCTGTGGCGAAGGACAGTTAGCTGTCTCTATCTTGGGTCCACATGTTATCATCTTTGGACCGTCATTAGGCTCAATGTACTTCCATTTCTTCGTGCGAGCAGAAAGCACGTGGTTCCATGATAACTCAAGGACATAATCACGACCGACAGTGTCTTCACCAAGCAGTGTCTTTATTTGGTCTTGGCTGTCAGGAGCGCTTCCCTGTGGCAAACGCGCGCCGACAAGACTGTTGAACGAACGGAAGAAATCTATTTGCGACACGAGCGCGTCTGAGGTCTGCCCGGCTTTCACCTTACCTGGCCAGCACACGATAGCCGGCACGCAGGTGCCTCCCTCGAACGCACTGTACTTGTTGCCACGCCATGGTCCAGAAGGCTCATGGCCATTAAGCAACTCTTCGGCACGGTCTTGGTATCCATCGTCAACCACGGGGCCGTTATCACTCGTTAGCAGTATCAGAGTGTTGTCCGCTATCCCGAGTTTTTCCAGCGTCGACATTATCTGTCCCACAGACCAGTCGAACTGTACTATGGCATCGCCTCTGGGTCCCATGCCGCTCTTCCCGCGAAAACGCTGGTTCGGGAAACGAGGCACATGAACATCGTTTGTGGCGAAATATATGAAGAACGGGTTATCCTTATTGGCTTTTATGAAGTTGATAGCATGCGACGTTATTGAGTCGGCGATGTTCTCATCTTTCCACAATGCCTTGCCGCCACCTTTCATAAAGCCGATACGGCCTATGCCGTTCACTATCGACATGTTGTGACCATGGCTCGACTTCTGGTTATAGCACAGTTCCGGATTGTCTTTGCCTGTCGGCTCGCCTGGGAAATTATGCTCATAGTTCACCTCTATTGGCGCGGCAGGGTCCCAGTTGGCAACACTACCATTCTCGATAAACACACACGGCACACGGTCGGCCGTGGCCGCCATGATATAATGGTAATCGAAACCCAAGTCGGCAAGCGAGGCAGGCAACGGCGCATTCCAATCCTGTGTCCCTGCCTTATCTCCAAGTCCAAGATGCCACTTTCCGATTGCGCAAGTGCAGTACCCCTGACTGCGGAACATATCTGCCATCGTGTATTGCTCCGGACGTATTATCATGCCGGCGTTGCCAGCAGCAATATCAGTGTCTGGGCGTCGCCAAGCATATTCGCCCGTAAGAAGCGAATATCTTGAAGGCGTACTTGTCGCAGCCACGGCGTGCGTGTCAGTGAAGCGTATGCCTTGTTGAGCCAAACGGTCAACATTTGGGGTCTTCACGTTCTTTGCGCCATAGCAGCCAAGGTCTCCGTAGCCAAGGTCATCGGCGAGGATGATAATTACGTTGGCTTTTTAGGGTCACTGTTGGCTTTCGCCTTCTTGGCACCATAAGCTTGAGCTGCGAATGGTACCAAGAGGCCGATTGCGAAATAGGATTTCTTCATAGGATTTAAGGATATGCTTAAAAATGTATTATTCTTTCACCAATCGATCAAGCACTGGTGTGTCTACGCCAACCAGTTCTGTCTTTTTCTCATCATTAAGCTGCTCAAACACCACCACGGTGTTCTGGCCTTTGTGCAAATAGCAGCCGGGAAGATAGAGCGTTTGCTGAGGGCCTACCTTCCAGTAGCGACCGAGATTAACGCCATTGACAAAGACAATGCTTGGGCTTTGCAGAAGCCGAAGTAAAGGCAAATAACTGCATTGCCAGAATAAGCAAGAAAGCAGTTACAATATTATGCCTTTGGTTCATAGATCTAATTATTATAAGAGTTAATCATTTCGTATAAAACAAAAAAAGGGGGTGTGTCAAAATTCACACCCTCTTTTAAAATATCACAAAGCCCGAACTTTCACAAGCTCGGGCTTTGCTATTCCATAATTTTTTTGTACCTTTATGGAAAGAAATTTCTAATATGTCAAAGGTAC
>JALEJI010000012.1 GCA_022769825.1 Prevotella sp.
CTGTAGCAAGCACCATGAGCGCACGGTTTTGCCCACTACGGAAACTCTTTTCCAGCTCCGTAATGGCCTCGTACTGGCATTCACGCAATCCCTTCTTGCGTAGCGTTGGCAAGCCTGCAAACGGATCGTCAATGCCAAGCAGCCTTACAATCTCCTTTGGTGTATGAATACGGTTGATTTCATCCCAGTCCGTGTTGGTTTCGCGAAAATCTTGTGATAAGACAACCTTGCCATTAGATTTGTATAAAAGAGGAATGGGCTTTTGCCAAGTCTGGTAGCAGTTGGGGACGCTCTTGGCGTAAGTAGCCACTTGCTCGCTCACCTTATCAGATTCGACATTTACCTCCTCACGTTTAGCTTCCAGAACACCACACACCTTGCCATTGATGAACATAAGATAGTCAGCTTCGAGATTGCCTTTCAACAAGCCCTCACGCACGGCAACGGCAGACATCGTAGGCTCGAACTCATCACGGTTGACAACCTGCCAACCTGCCTCTTCAAACCAACGGTCAATCTTTACTCTCGCTTTTTCCTCTGGTGTCATGACTTAATTCTCCTCATTTTGTGATAATTGCGTATTATCGGAAGTTGCAAACCTTGGTTAGACAGGATATGTTCATATCCGACATCCTTAGATTTCGTCATCGTTGACCACCTCCGTATTTAACAATCTTGCTACATCTACATTCAATGCTTTTGCAATACGCAGTAGATTTTTAAGGTCTGGCTGACTTGCATTTGTCACCCACTTTGAAATCGCAGCTTGGTCTTTGCCTAACGTTCGGCAAGCCATTTATTTGATTTCTGCTCCTCTGCAAGAACTATCAGTAATCTATTGACTTGTTCTATTGGCATACCTTAAATCATATATATATGGCAAAGGTACATAAAGAATGTGAGAACTCTTTATGATTTTTTTTAATTTACTTTATAAATTGCAAATTTGTCGAATGGGCCCTTTTGCCTCTTTACATATACACCTCATCCCATTCACCTCAAACACACCCACTTCTTGACGCTGCCAGCCGTGATTTACCTGATATTGTTGTCAAAAGACCCACTGGGGTTGCTGAGAAGGAAGAACATGCAGCCTTGATATTCATGCCATTTCAACCGGTTACAAGTTGTAACCGGTTGGTTGCCTTCTTGTTTCATTCAGATTTCTTCTGCTGCACGCCATCTCATGCCATTTCGGGTTGCGGAGTATTGCGCATGGCCATTCTGATATGAAATCTTGAGAGTTCCGCTTACTATAGGAGCCCGTTCCTCTGCCACGTGGCGGCAGGTCGCGCTGGTTGATCTTCCAGCTACGCTCGGCAATGTTTAGTAGCCAGCCTTCGGGTATCAGCCCATCGAAGAAAGGGTATAATTATTTGTACTCAATTATCAATAAAATGAAGTTATACCACGCAAACGTCGTCTTTTTGCCTGTTCTCTGTCTTAAAGGCTATCATTCGCTAACATAACGAAAGGGTAATAGCATGAAAAAACTCGCGACTCAAGTGAGGTTCACCTGGGTCGCGAGTTTTTTCTTTGCATGAGGGAAGGTTTTACGCTCCCTCATTTTCCTTGCCTATGCTGGCTTTTTATTGGTTCATCAGGTAGCGCTTTGCAGGGTCCGCCCCTGCAAAGCGCATGCCATCACTCCAAATTCCGGAAGAGCTTTTTATTTCATTGGCGTGATGACGAAGCGGAAGGTCATGTCGCCGAAAGGCACGCGGTATTTCTCCAGAGGCAGGTCGCCCCAGCTGTTGGTACCGCCCAAGCCTTGCTGCGCGAGGTCGATGGTGAGCTCGGTGAACTTGCTCTTCGGCACCTCAGGAGAGTGGCGCTGCGCCTTCTCCATGCCCTCGTCGAGGTCGGCAATGTCGTAGTGGAGCGCGCCAGCGTACATCCAAGAGCTGACGGGCTGGATGTTGATGCCGAGGCCCTCGGCGTTGGCTTGTTTCCACCAGCGGATGTCGCTCTTCGTGCCACACTCCTGCGGACGGATGTACGGGAAGTATTGCTGGTCGGCGGTGAGGCTGTACAGGCCGATGCGCTCGGAGAGCTTTCGGTCGCTGTAGTTCTCTATCGGTCCGCGACCGTACCACTGGCTCTTGTCCATGTTGTAAGGCAAGTCCATCACCATGCCGAAGCGCAGCAGGTTAGGAGCCTTGGCGTCGGGCGTGGCCTTTGTCATGGCTTGCTCCACGTCGATGGTTCCGTCACCGTAGACCTTGTAGGTGAGTGTCAGCTTGGCCTTCACGTCAGGCATGTCGTAACGTGCCGTGACGGTCGCCGCCGTGCCCTTGCTCTCCTTTATCTTCTCCACGGCGATGGCGGTGAGCGTCATCTTCGGGTTGTGCCAAGCCTTGAGACGGTTTTGCAAGCCGGCGCCCATGTCGTTGTCGGTCACGGCGCGCCAGAAGTTAGGCTTCAGCGTTCCGCCCTCGCCAAGCATGCTCTTGCCGTCGACAGCGTATTGGCAGAGCAGGCCGGTAGCCTTGTCGAAGGCCACGGTAGCCTTGGCGGACGCGATGACGATTGTTGGGTCGTTTTTCTTGTTTTGTATCTTCACTTTCTCGGTGCTGAAGTTCTCCACGTAGGTCACGGGCGTGGCCTCGTTGAGCGCTATCTGCTCGTAGGCCACGGTCTGCCCCTCGGCTATGAGCGGCTCGGCGGTCTTGGTCTTGAAGTCGATGTTGAGCATCACCTCACCGTCGCTTGGAATGTTGAGAGGAAGCGCGACGTTGGCTGTCTGCTGTGGCGCCACGTTGAGCTTGTCCACGCTGCCGCTTTGCACGCTCTTGCCGTCTTTCAGCAATGACCACTCCATGCGGTAGTTGCTAAGGTCGCGGAAGAAGTTCTCGTTGTGCACGGCGATGGTGCCTTTGGCGAGGTCGACGGGCTTCACCCAGATGCTTTGATACTGGTAAGCCAGCTCCTTGGCGTGAGGGTTGAGCTGTCGGTCAGGACCGATGATGCCGTTGCAGTTGAAGTTGTTGTCAGAGGCGTCGGTCTTGTTGTAGTCGCCGCCGTAAGTGTAGAGAGGCGTCATGCCACCCGTTCCCGGCTCATACTTGGCGCTGATGGCGTCGTAGTCGGCCACGGTGCGCGAAGCCTTGAAGTCGGGCTTGCGGTGCAATCCCTGGTCCACGAAGTCCCAGTCGTAGCCGCCTTGGAACTTAGGATACTTGCGTATGAGCTGCCAATACTCGGCAAGGTTGCCGCCCGAGTTGCCCATGGTGTGGTTGTACTCACACTGTATGAGCGGCATGGTCTTTGTCGGGTCCTTGCTGTATTTCTCGCACTCCTGCACGGTGTAATACATCGGGCAGAAGATGTCGGTGTCGTGTGGGCCCTGCCAGATGCTGCGCTCGAATTGCACTGGGCGCGACGTGTCGGTCTGCTTTATCCAGTTGTATGCCGCGAGGAAGCTGTTGCTGTTGTCGGTCTCGTTGCCAAGGCTCCAGACGATGATTGAAGGATGGTTGAACTGCATCTCCACGTTGTGCTGGTTGCGCTCCATGATTTGTTTGGCAAACTCCGGTTGCGCCACGGGCGTTGACTGGTCATTGCTGTATTGGAAGGCGTGGCTCTCCTGGTTGGCCTCGGCCGTGACGTAAATGCCGTATTGGTCGCAGAGGTCGTACCATCGTGGGTCGTCAGGATAGTGGCACGTGCGCACGGCGTTGATGTTGAGGCGCTTCATTATCTTGATGTCCTGTATCATGCGGTCCACGGTCACCACGTAGCCTCCATCCGGATCCATCTCGTGCCTGTCGGCACCCTTTATGAGCACCGGCTGGCCGTTCACGAGCAGCTGCGCGTTCTTTATCTCCACCTTTCGGAAGCCCACCTTTTGCGGTATCACCTCCACCACGTTGCCCTTGCGGTCTTTCACCACCGCCTCGAGGGTGAAGAGGTAAGGCGTCTCGGCCGTCCACTTCTTCACGTTGCGCACCATGAAGCGCACGGTGGCCTCCTCGCGTCCGCGGAAGTCGGCCGTCTGCCTTGCCACGACATTGCCGTTGGCGTTGAGCAGTCGGAACTCCACCATGGGCTGCCCCTTTACCCATGCGTCTACGAGCAGCTCGCCGTCCTTATAGTCGTTTTCCAGGTCGGGCGTCACGCGGATGTTCTCCATCTGCACTTTGGTGTCCTTGGCGAAGAGGTAGCATTGGCGTGCCACGCCGGAAAGGCGCCAGAAGTCCTGGTCCTCGCTCATGGAGCCGTCGCACCAGCGGAAGGTCTGGAAGGCGATGAGGTTCTTGCCGGGGTGGAGATACTTGGTGATGTCAAACTCCGCCGCCACCTTCGAGTCCTCGGTGTAGCCCACGTACTTGCCGTTGACGAACAGGTACATGTTTGACGTCACGCTTCCGAAGTGGGCTATGACCTGCTTGCCGTCCCACGATGCCGGCAGGTCTATCACGCGTCGGTATGAGCCCACGTGGTTGTCCTTCACGGGCACGCTCGTCTTCGTGGCGTTCTCTGGAGCGTATTCCGGCTTCCATCCGAGGTACACGCCCCCCTTGTACTGGTATCTCCAGGCGAAGCCCACGTTGACGTATGTGGGATCGCCATAGCCGTTGAGCTCCCAGTTGCCAGGCACGTTCATGGTCTTCCATGCCGAGTCGTCGAGGTCAACCTTGTAGAAGTCTTGCGGGCGCTCGTTGGCGTTCCTGACCCAGTTGAACTTCCACGCTCCCTCGAGCGAGAGGTATCTCGACGATTTCTCGATGTCGCCGCCCCTGGCCTCTTCCTCGTTGGCATAAGCGAAGAAGTTGGAGTGCAGGCGATAGCGGTTCACCTCGTTCACTTGCAAGTCGTGCCACTCTGTCCAAGTTGGCATTGGCTCTGCCTTGGCCTTGACCTTGACAGGCGCCGCCCCTGCGCCGCATGGCGCCGACAGCATGGCCGCGGTGGCGATGAGGAACAAAATGTTACCTTTGCGTTGTTTCATAAAAATTATAGTTTAGATGCTTTTGTTTCTCATACAAAGATAAGAAAAAAACGCCGTGGAGGTTTGTGACAGCTCGATTTTTTAAGTGATATTAAGTGTTGTGTGACAAATATGGCGTTTAGAGCGCCAAACTTGAAAAATAGGTGCGCTAAGTTTTGGAAAAGCGTTACTTTTGCAGTCTGTAAACATTAACGCGTCATGGAGAAAGAAAATTCGTTTGTCACACAGTACCCCGACCTCATGCAGGGTAAGAAGATAATGTATAACCATGGTTTCAGCTCATCGGCGGCCTCAGGCACGGTGAAGCTCATCCGCCAGACCTTCCCGGGCGCCGAGGTCGTGGCTTTCGACATCCCGCTTCATCCCGAGGAAGGCTTGGAGCTGTTGAGGCAGAAGGCCGAGGAGGAGAAGCCCGACCTCATAATAGGCACGTCGATGGGCGGCATGTACACCGAGATGCTTTACGGCTTCGACCGTATCTGCGTGAACCCGGCCTTCGAGATGGCCAAGACCATGAAAGAGCATGGCATGACCGGAAAGCAGACTTGGCAGAACCCGAGGCAAGACGGCGAGACGGAGTTCATGGTGACCAAGGCCTTGGAGAAAGAATACAAGGATGTGACAGACAAGTGCTTCACCGCCCTTGAGGAGATGACCCATCAAGACAAGGCCAAAGAGCAGGGCCGTGTGTGGGGACTGTTCGGCGACGAGGACAACCTGGTGAACACTTGGGACCTCTTCCGCTCACATTACCCACAGGCCGCCCATTTCCATGGCGCCCACCGCATGGACGACAAGAGCTTCATTGGCGGAGTGGTGCCCGTGATTCGCTGGATAGACGACCGGCAGGAAGGGCGTGAGCGCCAGATAGTGTATATCGACAGCAGCTGCCTCGCCGACAACTATGGCAAGCCACGCGCGAGCTTGCAGAAAGCCTTTCGTGAGTTGATAGAAAAATACCAAGTCTACATCGTGGAACCTGCGCCGACCAACGAGCATGGCAGTTTCGCCGCCAACGCCGCGTGGATAGAGCGCTATCTCTCCACGCCGGCCCACGACCACGTGGTCTACACCAACCAGAAGCAGCTGCTCTACGGCGACTTCTTCATCGACACGTGCCCGGCCGACAACCTCCTTGCCACGGCCATACGGCTTGGCAGCGACGAGTTCAAGACATGGGAAGAGGTGATAACCTATTTTAGCAGGATATGACGTAGGCTCACGGGCGTACCAGAAAAATGCCACGGCGTGGTACTCGCAATACCACGGTGTGGTACTCACAATACCACGGTGTGGTACTCACAATACCACGGTGTGGTACTCACGCTACCACGGTGTGGTACTCACGCTACCACGGCGTGGTACAGACACGATTGCCCCTGCGCAATCTTTTTGAAAGGATTGAAGATTATATTGCGGATAATTTTGTAATTTTGTGGCATCATCAAGATAAGATTTGCTTATGGCACGAAGGGAAGAATGGCACGATGACTATTGGCTGTTGCTCATACAGCTCTATCTGCGGCAGCCCCAAGGGGTGAAACGCCTCTACAGCCGCGCGCTCGTGGACGTGGCGCTGGAGCTTCATATCCATCCGGCTCAAATACATCGCCGCTTGTTCCGGTTGCGCCAGATCGACACGCCTCGCCTGCAACACTTGTGGGATGAGTATGCCGGAAGCCCGGCCAAGTTGCGGCGTGGCATCTCGCTGCTGCGCCAGATGAGTGGCTTTGGCAACGCCCAGGCCTTCTACGCGGGCGTGGAGATGAGCAAGTCGTGGGAGAGCGACTTCATGCCCATAGGCATAGGCACGCTGACACCCGTGAAGCTGATAATGATTCTCGACCTCTATTTCCGCCTCACGCCAATCACCATGGCGGAAGACACGCCAGAGGTGAAAGACCTGGCCAGGCTCATACGCGAGACGCCACGCCAGGTGGTAGAGGTGATGGACGTGTTCCTGGTTTGCGATCCTTATATCAGCCAGTACACATCCACCAGCTCGCCGCTGCTTGCCCCGTGCGCCGACGTCTGGAAGCGGTTCGGCAACGAAGACCCGGAGACGCTGTCCACGCAAGCGGCCCAACTCACAGACTATTTCAAATAAATGGCACAGAAACTCATACAGACGCAGACCCAGCAGCAGGTTCAGCAGCAACGGCTCTCGCAGCAGCAGCTGTTGCAGGTGAAGCTGTTGGAGATGCCACTCGCCGAACTGGAGCAGAGCATCGGCGCGGAACTTGACGACAACCCCGCCCTTGAGGAAAAGCGTGACGACGACGCGCCGGAACAGGATAACGTCGGCGGAGACGACGCGAGCGACACCGCCGCCGACGACTCTTACGAGGACAGGACAGAGCGCGAGGAGCGCGAGGAAGCCCTCGACAACGCGCTGGAGAGCTTGGGCAGCGACGACGAGATGCCGGAGCCCACGCATGGAGGCTCGCAAGCCAGCCAAGACGCCGACTACGAGGAGACCGTGTGGGGAGACACCACGTCGTTTTACGACAAGCTGAAGGAGCAAATGGGCGAGACCGAGCTCACCGAGCGGCAACGGCAGATAATGGAATATCTCATAGGCTCGCTCGATGGCGACGGCCTGTTGAGGAAGAGCCTCGACGACATCGACGATGAGTTGGCCATATACCAAGGCATTGACGTGCCCGTGGAAGAGATAGCCAAGGTGTTGCGCATGTTGCAGTCGTTTGACCCGGCGGGCATTGGCGCGCGCTCGCTGCAAGAGTGCTTGTCGCTGCAGATAGCGCGGAGGCCCAGCGGCAAGCTCAAGGACATGATGATGGAGGTCGTGGAGCGGCATTTCGACGACTTCATAAAGAAGCATTGGGACAAGATAGCGCAATCGATGGGGCTAACCAATGACCAGGCCGCAATCATACACGACGAGATAAGGAAGCTAAACCCCAAGCCCGGCTCCGCCCTTGGCGAGACGGAAGGCAGAAGCCTGCAGCAGATAACGCCCGACTTCATCGTGGACACCGACGACGACGGCAACGTGACCTTCACCATCAACGACGGGCGCATACCCGACCTGAAGGTATCGCCAACGTTCACCGACATGGTAGACACCTACCGCACCAACAAGCAGAACATGAACCGCAAGGAGAAAGAGGCCCTGCTCTACGCCAAGGAGAAGGTGGACAAGGCGCAAGGCTACATAGAGGCGGTGAAGCAGCGCAGGCACACGCTCTTCGTGACGATGAAGGCCATAATAAACTGGCAAAAGAGATTCTTCCAGAATGGCGACGAGGCCGACCTGAAGCCCATGAAGCTGAAAGACATAGAGGAGAAGACTGGACTTGACAGTTCCACCATATCGCGCGTGAGCAACATGAAGTATGCCCAGACCCGATGGGGCACGTTCCCCTTGCGCTTCTTCTTCACCGACGGCTACGTCACCAAGGACGGGGAGGAGATGTCGACACGCAAGCTGAAGCTGGCGCTGAAAGACCTCATCAACCACGAGGACAAGAGCAAGCCTCTCAGCGACGATGTGCTGGCCAAGGAGATGAAGAAGATGGGCTATCCGCTGGCGCGGCGCACCGTGGCCAAGTATCGTGAGCAGCTGGGACTGCCCGTGGCAAGGCTGCGGAGATGTTAACCTGAGTAAAAAAAGATATGCGAGAAAAAGACATTATAATAGCCGCAAGGGTCGTGAGCATGGTGTTCACGCCGTTCTACCTGCCGTTGGCAGGGCTGCTGGCGTTGTTCATCTTCAGCTACATGAGCCTCATGCCGCTTTTCTATAAGACCCTGGTGATGCTGACGGTGTATCTCTTCACCATACTCTTGCCCACGCTCTTGATCCACGCTTACCGCAACTACCAAGGATGGTCGCGATGGCAACTGGGCAAGCGCGAGAGCCGCATGGTGCCTTATATCATCGCCATCATCTGCTATACGCTGTGCTATTTCGTGATGAGCTATTTCCACGTGCCGCAGTTCATGGCCAACATCCTTGTGGCGGCGTTGCTCATACAGGTGGTGTGCGCCGTGGTGAACGTTTGGTGGAAGATTTCCACGCACACGGCGGCGATAGGAGGGTTCGAGGGTGCCTTGGTGGCGTTCTCCATACTCTTCGCCTTCAATCCGCTGTGGTGGTTCTGTGTCATCCTCGTCTTTGCCGGGGCCGTGGGCACGAGCCGCATGATATTGCGGCAACACTCACTGTCGCAAGTCGTTGCGGGCTTCATGTCGGGAACGGTGATAGGCTTTTGGGCTATAATTTGACAAGTAACTTATAACATAATTATTAATAGTATGAAGCCGTTAGTTAGTATTATCATGGGTTCCACAAGCGACCTTCCGGTGATGGAGAAAGCTTGCAAATGGCTTGAGGAACAGGAGATTCCCTTTGAGATGAACGCCCTTTCCGCCCACCGCACCCCGGATGCCGTGGAGCAGTTTGCCAAAGGAGCCAAGGCGCGTGGCGTGAAAGTCATCATCGCTGGCGCCGGCATGGCCGCCGCCCTGCCAGGCGTGATAGCGGCATCTACGCCGCTGCCTGTCATTGGCGTGCCAATCAAGGGCATGCTCGATGGCCTTGACGCCATGCTCTCCATCATCCAGATGCCTCCTGGGATTCCAGTGGCCACGGTGGGAGTGAACGGAGCACAGAACGCCGCCATCCTCGCCGCGGAGATGATGGCCCTGGGCGATGAGGCCATTGCCAAGAAGGTGGACGCGTGGAAAGCCGGACTCGGAAAGAAGATAGAAAAAGCCAACGCCGACTTGGCTTCGATAACCGACTATAAATTCAAGTGCTGAATGGACTTGTTCAATTATCACCGGCGTGAGTCTTCCGTGGTGCATATCGGTGCCTTGGACATGGGTGGCGACAACCCTGTGCGCATACAGTCGATGACGACGACAAGCACCGACGACACCGAGGGCAGCGTGGCACAGGCGGAGCGTATCATCAAGGCCGGAGGAGAACTCGTGAGGCTTACGACGCAAGGCGTGAAAGAGGCGGAGAACCTGAAGAACATCAACGCCGGCATACGGCGCGACGGATTCTCCACGCCCCTCGTGGCCGACGTGCATTTCAACCCTCGCGTGGCCGACGTGGCGGCGCGGTATGCCGAGAAGGTGCGCATCAACCCGGGCAACTACGTGGACCCGGCGCGCAAGTTCGTGAAGCACGACTACACGGATGAGGAATATGCCAGCGAGCTGAAGAAGATAGAGGAGCGGCTGGTGCCTTTCCTCGACATCTGCAAGGAGAACCACACCGCCATCCGCGTCGGCGTGAACCATGGCTCGTTGTCGGACCGCATACGCAACCGCTATGGCGACACGCCAGAGGGCATCGTGGAGAGCTGCATGGAGTTTTTGCGCATTTGCAAGAAGCATGACTTTGGCGACGTGGTAATCTCCATCAAGTCGAGCAACACCGTGGTGATGGTGCGCTCGGTGCGCTTGCTGGTAGACACGATGGACAAGGAGGACATGCATTATCCTTTGCACCTCGGCGTGACTGAGGCTGGAGAAGGCGAGGACGGGCGCATAAAGAGCGCCGTTGGCATAGGCGCGCTTCTTGCCGACGGCATAGGCGACACCATACGCGTGTCGCTGACCGAGGAGCCCGAGGCGGAGATTCCCGTGGCACGGCACTTGGTGGACTATATCGACCGCAAGGCCGGTCACCAGCTCATTCCAGCCGAGACCTATGAGGGCTTCGACTGGCTTAGGCCTGAGCGAAGGACCACAAAACCGGTGGACAACATCGGCGGTGGCAACGTGCCCGTGGTGATGGTGAGCGAGAACGCCGACAACGCCGCTCGCGACGAGGATGCGTCGAAGGCCGATTACATATATGTTGGCTCCAACCTCCCTAAAGAGAGAAAGGAAGGCAAGAGGTATGTCGTGGATTACCAACTCTACGTGCAGGCTGACGACAAGTCGCAACTGTATCCCATCTTCCCCGTTACCGCCATGCCGTTTGTCAGCATGGTCCAGGCTAAGCTGAAGTTCTTGGTGTTGCAGTTTGGCACTCCGGCCGACGAGTATCTCGCTTGCCTGAAGACGCATCCGGAAATAGTGGTCGTTTGCGTGAGCAACCACCAGAACAGGCTTGGCTCTCAGCGCGCCTTGGTGCACGAGATGATGATTGCCGGCGTGGAGAACCCCGTGGTGTTTGCGCAAATGTATCGTTTGAACGACGCTGAGGAGTTCCAGCTTGAGGCGGCAGCCGACATGGGCGCGCTGATGATAGATGGTCTCTGCGACGGAATATGGCTCATGAACGACGGCGACATAGCTCCATCGACAATAGAGGGCACGGCCTTTGGCATATTGCAGGCAGGCCGCTTGCGCACGTCGAAGACCGAGTATATCAGTTGCCCGGGCTGTGGCCGCACGCTTTACGACTTGCGCGACACCATCAAGCGCATTCACGAGGCCACCAAGGACATGAAGGGCCTGAAGATTGGCATCATGGGCTGCATAGTGAACGGCCCTGGAGAGATGGCCGACGCCGATTATGGCTATGTGGGCGCGGGACCCGGAAAGATATCGCTCTATAAGGGAAAGGAGTGCGTGGAGCACAACATACCCGAGGGCGAGGCCGTGGAGCGCCTGTTGAGACTCATAAAGACGGACAGGCCAGAGATTGGCAACAAATAGGTTTTTAATACCTTGATATGACAAAACTTGTATATTGTATATTCTATGGCATCAGCACCTTGCCTTTCAAGGTGCTGTATGCCATTTCCGACTTGCTCATGCCTTTGCTTTATCATGTAATAAGGTATAGGCGCGGCGTAGTGAGGCGAAACCTTGTCACGTCCTTCCCGGAGAAGTCGACGCGCGAGGTGGTGGCCATAGAGAAAGAGTTTTATCATTGGTTTTGCGACTATTTCCTTGAGTCGATAAAGCTGTTGAGCATCAGCGACAAGGAACTGAACCGAAGGTTGCGCATCAAGAATCCGGAGGTTCATGAGCAGTGGTATCTCAAAGGCCGGAACACGGCCGGATTCCTTGGACATTATTGCAACTGGGAGTGGCTCTCGCGCGTTGGCAAGGACATGAACCCAGAGCGTCGTGTCTGTCTCATCTACGACCCGTTGCACAGCAAGGCTATCGACTATCTGTTTCTTCGTATTCGCTCTTACGCCCCCACTGGCGTGCCAACGCCAAAGAAGGACATCTTGAGGCAGCTCTTGACATGGAAGCGGGAGGGAAAGTTCAGCCTTTCCGGATACATTGCCGATCAATCGCCCAAGTGGGAGAACATCCATCTTTGGTTGCCTTTCCTTAACCATCCCGAGACACCCGTGTTCACGGGAGCGGAGCGCATTGCGCGCAAGATGAACGATGCCGTCTACTACGTGAAGATGACGCGTCCGCGTCGCGGCTACTACGATGTGGAGTACGTGCCCATCACTGACGACCCGGCGAGCCTTCCCGATGGCGAGGTGACGCGAAGGTTCTTCAAGATGTTGGAACAGTCAATCAAAGAGGCTCCGGCCTATTACCTTTGGACTCACAACCGATGGAAGCGCACCAAGGAAGAGTTTGACCGCCTCTACACGGTTGAGAATGGCAAGGTGAAGAGACGCGCTGATAACGCGTAGGCTTCTTCATGGTTGCCAGGGAAGGGTATTTCCCAAGTCAGGATTCAAAGCACTACGGTAATGCCATCACCCCAATTTCCGGAAGAACCATAATAATTGGCATTAAGCAAGAACTAACCCTTAATAGGGAAAACCCAACTGCACGGTAGGGTTTTCCCACCATGCGTATCGCGTTTTTGGTTTTATCTTTGCATCGTCTTTCAGGAAAGAGACGATGCATGTTCATATTCAGGTAATGGACGATTAGCATATAGGATTAAATTAAGACAACACAATTAAAAATTAGGAGACAAGATTATGAAAAAGTTTTTAGCTTCCGCTCTGATGCTCCTTGCAGCGTCAACCACGACATTCGCGCAAAACGCAGTTGGTTCTTTCTCACTGCAGCCAAAGGCTGGTATCAGCATCGCTGACATGACCGACACCCAGGGCACTACAAGCCGCATCGGTTTCGTGGGAGGTCTTGAGGGTGAGTATCAAGCCTCAGACATCTTCTCGCTCTCTCTTGGCGTGAACTACTCTCAGGAGGGTTTCAAGATGAAGAACTCCGACAACAAGATCAAGCTCGACTACATCAACGTGCCTATCTTGGCAAACGTTTACCTCACAAAGGGCCTTGCCGTTAAGGTTGGCGTGCAGCCTGGTTTTAACGTTGGCAACAGCGTCACTGTTGATGGCAACACCATGAGCTCAAGCAAGAAAGACTATGATGGCATCAAGTCTGTGGCTCTGTCCATTCCTGTAGGTCTCTCTTACGAGATTAGCAATGTGGTGCTTGATGCACGTTACAACTGGGGCGTGACAAAGGCGTTTGACGGCCTTGACAGCAAGAACAGCGTGTTCCAGGTAACGATTGGCTACAAGTTCCAGCTCTAAACGGAGAACACCTCTAAACATAAATTTGAGAGAATAAAAAAAACAGGGCGGCCCGATGATGGGTCGCCCTGCTTTCATTGTTGTATTTCCGTAGCCAACCGTAAACCTGATGGTTGGCTCTTTATCCCAAATCGGTCATTAGAAAATTTCGCTTTCTTTTTGTCTATGAATAGGATAGAAAAAGCATATTGTGTTAGCATACAGATGCTATTACGATGGTACAATTTACTATAACCTGACTATTTGCACGAAAAAATCTCTAATGAACGATTTGGGTTAAAGCGTTGGCACAACTGCTTTCTGTCTTTCGGCAGAAGAACAAATATACCACTTATCAAGATGAAGACAAAGAGCAATGTGGTATAGGTGATTATAAGTTTTCCAACCGGTCCCATCATGAGACTGGTGTGAAACTTGGTGACATAGGAGAAAAAATCTCTTTTTGTCGTTGTTCCATAAGGAGCGTCCTTGGAAGAAAACTTGCCAATGGTTTTGCCAACTCTTTCTTCATCACCCGCTTTTATGTCATGATCCCCTTTAATGCTCTTTGCGTGTGGCGCAATGACTTTTGGCATTTCAAGAGCATTTCTTATCTCATTTTTGAACACGAGTGTTGCTCCTGACAGGCATATAAGCATGATGACAACACCCAAAGGCAAAGAGAGGTACAGATGAAGTTTCAAAAGAAATTTTTTTGTCATTATTTAATATGCAATCAATGCAAGGAGAGCGGAACACTAACCCTCTAATGTTTCCGCTCTCCTTGATATTCCATTAAAAAGTTTTGTTTTATTTTGCGAAATTCACTTTTAGTCCTACCACAAGCATTCTGCCAGGCGAGTAAAGTGCCACTTTTTGTGAAGGAGTGTCTATGCGATGATCTGTCTTGTCGAAGACATTGTCGATGCCGATGCTTGGAACAAGTTTATACATCTTGCCTATGGTAAAGGTGTGAGTGGTGTTCAAGTTTATTACGCCATAGCCGGGAGCATTGTCATAGCCAGGATAATAAGTGGCCGACTGGAAGCGGCCGTTGAGATTCACACCGAGGGTGTAGTTGCGCCAAGTGTGGTTATAGTTGGCTCCTGCCGTTAAGCTGTTCTTGAAGGTTCGCTCAAGCACGGTCCATGTGCCAGCGTTCTTAGATCGGCCGTTGGTGTAAGCATAGTTTATCATAAGAGAGAGGTCGTTCGTAACACTCACCGTTGCGTTAGCCTGCAATCCTCTTACCACACCTTTATTGCTGTTAATGTAGTGGCCGTAGGTTTTCAGCTGTGCAAGCTGGTCGGCCGTTGCCTCAGGAAACTGTTATGCGAGTTCTGCACGAACAGCATCGTCTACCGTGATGTTCTCCTTTACGATCATGTTGTCAACAAAGTTCATGTAGCCCATAACAGAGAGCGTAAGAAACTTGTTGCTGTATTCTGCGCTCAACGAGACGTAGTTGCTGCTTTCTGCCTTGAGGTTTGTGTTTCCGAACGTTATGACAGGACGCTTGCCCATTATCTTGAAGTAGTGGTAGTAGAGCTCGTCAAGACCTGGTGCGCGGAAACCGCGTGAGTAGGCAGCACGGAAGCGGAAGTTGCCTGGAGCATACATCAAAGCCACTTTGGGTGTGAAGTTGTTTCCGAAGGTGCCATGCTTGGTGTAGCGCATGCCAAGGGTTGCACTAACATTTTTTATAATCTCCATATCGTGCTGCACATATCCGGCAAGTGTATAGACATTGTTGTTTACGTCGCCGCTTGTTGCCGTGAGAAAGTCATTACGCCAGTCGGCACCGATAATCGTTGTTGCCTTGTCATAGAAATGAAATACGCCTTTCAGTTCAGCCTCATAGTATTTTTGCGACTTGTTGCGCACGAAGTTTCCCACGTCGTGGGTCTTCGTTGCCACCTGATAGAGGTTTCCGTAGTGGTAGTTGTCGTTAACGAAATCGAAGAGCACAGAGTGTTTGCCCATTTTATATTTTGCGCCTGCTTCCCAACGCCATCCTTCGCTGCGCATGTCATAATCGGAACCTCCTGTAATGTCTTTGCGAGACTTGGGACGGTCGGTGAGTTTATAGCTGTATGATCCGCCTGCGTACATCGAGAAATTCTTTGCAGGCTTTATGTCGAAACGCTGATTTATTACGTTTGAGTTGAAACCGATGAACAGCGGTGCTATCGTCTCATACTCTTTGCCGTGAGCATCTACGGCCATGTTGTTGTTCTGATAGCTGTCAGCCTCTTGATGAAAATACGAGGTGTGAGAGTCAAGATATTTTGAAGTAACGTCAAGGTTCACACCTTCAGAGAATTGTCCTTTTCCCGATAGTCGTGTGTCTGAAGACACGACAACGTTGTCCATCGTCTTCTCGTCTGTGATGATGTTTATCACTCCACCAATGGCATCTGAGCCATAAAGGGCAGAGGCAGCACCATCGAGCACCTCAATACGTTTTACCTTTGACATGTTGATGCGGCTTAAGTCAACATTGCCTGCAATATCGCCTATCATCTTTTTGCCGTTGACAAGAACGAGCACATATTTGTTTCCCAAGCCGTTAACACGGATGTATGATCCCATGGCGTTAGGAGAGAACGATACTTGTGGCATGAGCTTTGTCAGCACATCTTGAAAGTCGGTCGCTCCTGTTTCCTTTATTGCTTGCTGTGAAAGCACATGCACAGGTGTCGTGGTTGACTTAAGCAACTGGTGGTGTCCGTTTCCGGTTACTACTACTGGGTTGAGATCTATTGATTTGTTAATGTCCTTATCTCCATTCGTCCCTTCATAAACATTGCCTGCCACGGCATTTACGCAGCCAAGCGAAGCAGCTACGACAAAAAGTAGAATTCTGTTGTTCATATAATTACGTTTGTTGTTTTTTTGTATTAGTTTGTCTGTGTGTAAGGCCATCTCCCTTTTTTCTTTATTATGACTTGTCGCATTGTTTTTTTCTGTAGATTACGACATTTTATTCAGCCTTTTCAGAGTTTACTGCCTTTATTTGAGCATCTATTTTAGCAATGATCATGTCTTGAATTTCGGCCATTTCTCCGAGCCCTTTCCCTAACACATCCACATGGTAACCTTTTGTCTGAAGCTGTGTTTTCCACACACCGTCAATATCATCCTTCTGGTGGTTACCAGCGATGTAGAGCAGAGGCACAAGGATCACGTTTTTGTTCTTGCTGTTCCTCAACTGTTGTTCCACATTTTCTATCGTAGGAAAACCTTCTATCGTGCCGACATGCCACGAAGACTTTCCTTCAGCTTTCAACAAATAGTCGATCTGACAGTACTTGGCATTTGCCGGACTATCGCTACCGTGACCAACAAGCACCACTTGTGAGCTTTTGGCTACTACAGATTTGTCTTCAAGAATACTCTTGTTTAGCATCTCTATCATTGTCTGGCAGTCGTCTACCGAGTAAAGCAATGGCCGAACAACAGATACAGCTCTAAAGTCGTTCTTTACCTTGCCCACTTCTTTTCTCAGCATCTCTGTCATCACTCCATCAAGAAGCATCGTGCTCTGCACAACGAGTTTGTTGCATCCGAGCGCCTTCAGCGAATCAAGAGCTTGCGAAACGTTAAGTTTCTTGATGCCACGCTTTGCAAGCATCTTTATCACCGACGGAGCCGAATAAGCCTCAACAACGGCACAGTCGGGAAAAGTGTCTGTTACACGAGTGTTAAGCTTGTCAATGGTCTGAGCACGGCTTTTGTCGTTTGACGTGCCGTAATGAACAAGAAG
>JALEJI010000067.1 GCA_022769825.1 Prevotella sp.
TCTGTTGGCTTATAGGTCTCAATCTCAGGCAATTCGAGTGGCAGGCACTCCTCAGGAACCATCTGTGGCATTCCGTCCTTGTAATATACAGGGAATGGCTCACCCCAGTAGCGCTGACGAGAGAAGATGGCGTCACGAAGACGATAGTTTACCTTTACTCGGCCGATGCCCTTCTCGGTAACAAACTTCTTGGTAGCTGCGATAGCCTCCTTCACGGTGAGTCCGTTCAGTGAGAAGCCGTCCAAGCCCTGTTTGCCAGCTACTGGTGAGTTGGTTACGATACCTTCCTTGGCATCGAAGCTCTCCTCCGATACGTCGGCACCCTCGATAAGAGGAATGATAGGCAGGTTGAAGTGCTTGGCAAAGGCGTAGTCACGGCTATCGTGAGCTGGCACAGCCATGATGGCACCTGTACCATAACCAGCCAATACATATTCTGAAATCCATACTGGGATAGCTTCGCCAGTGAATGGGTTGATGGCATAACTTCCTGAGAATACACCTGTTACGCTGTGGTTGGCCATACGGTCAAGCTCGGTGCGCTTCTTCACGTAGTCCAGATATTTCTCCACCTCTTCCTTCTGCTCGGCAGTAGTTACCTGCTGAACATACTCGCTCTCTGGAGCCAAGACCATGAAGGTAACACCAAACATGGTATCGGCACGTGTGGTGAAGATGGTAAACTTCACGTCGCTGTCCTTTACTGAGAATACGACCTCAGTACCCTCTGAACGGCCAATCCAGTTTTTCTGTGTCTCCTTGATGGAGTCGCTCCACTGGATAGTCTCCAGTCCGTCGAGCAAACGCTGAGAGTAAGCAGAAGTACGCAAGCACCACTGCTGCATCTTTTTCTGGATGACAGGATAGCCACCACGCTCGCTCACGCCGTTCACTACCTCATCGTTGGCAAGTACAGTACCCAAGCCTGGGCACCAGTTTACCATCGTCTCGCCGAGGTAAGCGATGCGGTAGTTCATCAGAATCTGCTGCTTCTTCACGTCGTCGTAGCTGTTCCACTCCTCTGCAGTGAAGTCGAGCTGCTCGTTCTGAGCTACGTTGAGGTCGGCAGAACCCTTCTCCTCGAAGTGCTTGATGAGCTTCTCGATAGGCTGAGCCTTCTGGCAAGCGTTGCAGAAGAAAGAGTTGAACATCTTCTGGAAGGCCCACTGAGTCCAATGGTAATATTTAGGGTCGCAGGTGCGAACCTCGCGGTCCCAGTCGAAAGAGAAGCCAATCTTGTCGAGCTGCTCACGGTAGCGGTTGATGTTGGCAACGGTAGTTACCTCTGGGTGCTGACCAGTCTGGATAGCATACTGTTCAGCAGGCAATCCGTAGGCATCGTAACCCATAGGGTTCAACACGTTATAGCCATTCAAGCGCTTGTAGCGAGCATAGATGTCGCTGGCGATGTAGCCAAGTGGGTGACCTACGTGCAATCCCGCTCCTGATGGATAAGGGAACATGTTGAGCACATAGTACTTCTTCTTGTTTTCATCCTCTATCACCTTGTAGGTTTTATCGTCGACCCACTGTTTCTGCCATTTCTTCTCAATCTCTCTGAAATTGTAGTCCATTGCTTTGCTAACTTGTTTATTTTAAGTGCAAAGATACGAACATTTTGAAAAAGAGAATAAGTATTTTGTTCAAAAGTCTTGTATGTGTTGGGAAAAAACACTAACTTAGCGACATAAAGATAAAAGCCACACGATTATGATATATTCCGTAGCCAATCCGATATACGATTGCGTGTTCAAGTTCTTGATGGAAGACGAGCGCATCGCCAAGACGGTGTTGTCAGCCTTGCTTAAGAAAGAGGTCGTAAGCGTTGAGATGCGCCGCCATGAGCATCCCAACGTGACTCGCGACAAGATTTCGATGTTCCGCATCGACTTCGCCGCCCAGGTCAAGGAGGACGACGGCACGGTGCGTCTCATTCTTATAGAGCTTCAGAAGACTTGGGTAGACACCGAGACACTTCGCTTCCGCCGCTATCTGGCCGCTCAATACAATGCCGAGGAGAACATGGTGAAGGAAGGCGAGCTGAAGGGCTATGCCGTGCCCATGATTTCCGTTTACCTTCTCGGCCACCGTGTTGGCGACATCGACAAGGCTGTGGTTTATGTCACTCATAACGCGTTCGACTACGATGGCAAGGTGGTTGAGGGCGGCATGCAGGACCCGTTTATCAACAGCCTGATACACGACAGCATCATAGTGCAGATACCTTTGCTCCACGGCAAGATCAACAACAGGCTTGACCGTGTGCTCAGCGTTTTCGACCAGTCGCAGCGCGACGCCAAGAACCAGCAGATTGTCTGTCTCGACGAGAAGGAGTACGCCGGCGACTCAGACATGATGTACATCCTGCATCGATTGGGTCTCGCTGCCATGGACGCTGACGTGCGTCAGGAGATGAACGACGAGGACGAGTTTTACTCAGTGCTTGAGGCGCGCGACACTCAGGTCATGAAGCTCAACGAGCAGCTCACGGAGAAAAAAAAGCAGCTGAGCGAGAAACAGGCGCAGCTGAACGAGAAAACGGTTAGGTTGGCCGAGGCTGAAGCTCAGCTTAAAGAGCAGAAAAGTCAAGTGAAGGCAATGGTGAAGGCAATGGTTGGCAACGGCATGACAATAGAGGCTGTCGCGAAGATGATGAATAAGTCGGAAGATGAGATAAACGACCTATTATAAGTCGACAACCCATATATGCGGTGAATCTACAGTTGTCCGGCTTCCACTTGCCTTACTATGCGTTCCGTGATGCGGTCAGCGCCGTTTGGGTCATACGACTTCTTGAGCGATGCTCCGAAAATCCAGGCAAACGACTGGTAGAAACCGGCACGTATGGGGCCAAGGAAAGCCTTTATGAGGTCGTAGGATGAGTTGTTGCACTCGCGGTCTATGAGCTTGATTAGCAGTTTGCCTTGCGAATATGTGAGCTTCTTCACGCGCGGCGTGTATTCCCTCTTTATGTCTTGCTCTACCACTTTCATGTGCTGGTCCTTGGCTTTCTTGTTGGGCAGCAGTTCCAGGTATTCGCCGGTCTCTATGATGATGCGGTCACATTCCTTGGCTATTGGCAACACGCGCTTGATGTTGTATATCAAGCGATTGTAGGCGGCGCGCTGGCGCGCGTTCTTGAACTCTGGTTGCGGATAGACCCAGATGTTGTTAAGCTCCACGTATTGTATGGAGTCCCTACCCTGCTTCACCTTGCCAATCTTCACCATTGGCACGAAAGTGGGGTTGTCCATGTCAACGTCCATGTCCTCAGGGTTCACTCCGTTGTTGAACTTCTGCGCCATGGCGAGCATGGGGATTACAACGAGCAATAATGTAAACAGTCTTCTCATTTTGGCGCAAAGTTACAACCTATTTGCATAAAGCCGACAAAAAAACTATTAAATAAAATGAATAGCCACAATGCGACTGATATGCTGTCATTTGTTTATGGTTAGGTGCTAAAAAAATAAATATTACCCAAAGGTAATTTACTTTAGGGTAATATTTAGGCGTTAATAATACAAACAGCAGCATGCGCCCACATCGAATTGTAAAATATTATTATCCTGTGAATTTGTTTTTGTGGAAGGCTCCTACACGCAATACACTTCGGTCAGGAGCTCTATCCAGAAGGTTTGGCTTTCGCCTTTCTCGTATCCCCTACCCTGCCATCGCTTGGCGAATGCGGCGGTCGCCAAGCAATGGCTATTTCTCGGTTTTCAATATTTGCTATTTCTCGCTGTAAATCACCTGCACCATTGTCTGTCCCACGGCTTTCAGCACGTTCTTGTCGATGTTGTCGATGTTGTCGGCAATGGTGTGCCATGTGGGTCCGAATGAACTTTGTTGGCAGTTGGGATAATAGGGTATGATGTCTATGCACGGTATCTTTGCCGTCTGGTTCACGGGCAGGTGGTCGTCGGTGATCATGCCGCCATCGTCGTTGGGGAAGAACGAGCCGTAGCCCGCTTGCCTTGCCGCGCGCCACACCTTTCTGACAATGCTTGATGCGTATTGCATGGACATGCCCTCGCGATAGAACTGCGCGCCCTGGCCACCAACCATGTCGAGCAGTATGCCATAGCGTGGAGCATAGCCGTGTGGAATGTTCTCAGCCCAATATTGCGCCCCGAGCGCGAAAGAGTTGCCATCGTCCTGAGTATCACTCCATTGCGGCACGCCGTAGTCTTCGGCATCGAAGCAAATGAAATCTACGCCAATGGCTGTCTTGTTGGCCGGATTGTTGAGCAGTCGGGCAAGTTCCAGCATCACAGCCACGCCACTCGCTCCGTCGTTGGCAGCGATTATGGGCTTGTGCCAGTTGAGCGAGTCGGGGTCGTTGTCGGCCCAAGGTCGAGAATCCCAGTGGGCGCAAAGCATTATCCTCGTGGTGGCCTTTGGGTTGCTGCGCGCCACGATGTTGGTGGAGTGGAGGGTAGTACCGTCCCAACCCTTGAGGTCGGCCTGTTGCAGTGTCACCTCGCATCCATATTGCTTAAACTTTTTCTCAATCCACTTGAGGCACATCTCGTGCGCTTCGCTGTTCATTGGGCGTGGCCCTAAGTCGCACTGCGCCTTGGTGAAGGCATAAGCGGAGTCGGCGTTGAACGCCGGGCCCACAGGCTGGACCTTCTCAACCTCGTCGGTCTCTTCTATGTTGTCCACGTCATTATTGTGGGCGAGCGGTCCGCAGGTGAAGAGCCACACGGCTGCGGCGCATACGATAGCTAACACGGCAAAGACTATTATTTTCCTTTTCATGACTGCTTCTTGCTTGATTGCACTTTAGCCATCACTCGCAGCCAGTTGCCGCCCCATATCTTGGCAATGTCGCGTTCCGAATATCGTTGGCGCAGCAGTTGCAAGGTGAAGTTGATGAGTTCAGAGGCGTCGGCGCATCCACGCACGGTGCCGTCACCGTCGAAGTCGGTACCCACGCCCACGTGGTCTATGCCCATGATGTCGATGGCATGTTCGAGATGGCTTACCACGTCCATTATAGTTGCCTCAGAAGTATCCTTGCGCAGGAACCCGTGGTAGAACGTGGTGTGGGCCACGCCACCCTTCGCGGCAAGCGCGCGCATCTGGTCATCAGTGAGGTTGCGCGGCACGTCGCACAGTGCCCGGCTGTTACTGTGTGAGCACACTATCGGTGTGCGGCTGATGTCGAGCGCGTCGTAGAACGACTTTTCCGAGGCATGGCTGAGGTCAACCATTATGCCCTCGTCGTTCATCTTTTGTATGACCTTTGCCCCGAACTCCGACACGCCGTTGTGCATGGCCGATCCGCGGTTTGAGTCGCAAATGTCGTTGTCGCCATTGTGGCAGAGCGTGATGTAGACCACGCCACGTTGCGCGAAATGGCGCACGTTGGCCAAGTCGTGGTTGAGTGCCAGTCCGTTCTCAATGCCGAACATTATCGACTTGCGGTTCTTCCGCTTGTCCTCGTAGAGGTCGGCAGGTGTGCGTGCTATGCTGATATAGTCGCTGTTCTCGTCCACGATCTGCTCCAGCTTGTCGAATATGAGGTCGGCGTATTGGGTAGGGGATAGCTGTGTGGACAAGCCTTGCAGTTGAGGGTTGTGCCTTATTATTCCCGCTATGTCTACCTTTTGCGAGAACTGCTCGCCGAGCTGTGGCTGCGGCAAGTAGGCGGCCATGATTACGGCGTCGTGCCGTCCCTCGGTCATCTTGTGCAAGTCGTAGAGTACTCGAGGGTCACGCTGGTCGAATCGCACGCCCTGCGGGAAGAACATCGGGGTATCGCAATGCGTGTCGAGGGTGAGTATGCGCTCGTGTAGCTCCTTTGCCTCGCGAAACTCATTGGCTCTCTCCACGAGCCAAGAGAAGAGTGGCAGACCATCATCGCCAAGCCACTCAGGATGCCATTGCACTCCGATTATCGACTTGTATTCGTTGCTTTCCATTGCCTCGATTATGCCGTCGGGCGATGTCGCCGACACGTTGAATCGCGGTCCCGTCTTTGCCACTGCCTGGTGGTGGAACGAGTTGACGAAAGCCCTCTCACCGTAGAGCTTGCTGAGAGTGGTGCCGGGCTTGATGTTCACGGAATGGGTAGGTTCTTGCCTGTCGGCGTCTTGCGAATGCTTTATGCGCGACATCACCGTGGCGCCGTCTGATAGGGTAGGAGAGGCGCTGTTGATGTCTTGGCACACCTTTCCGCCCAAGGCCACGGCTATGGTCTGTATGCCGCGGCATATTCCGAGCATCGGTATCTGCCTGTTGTAGGCGAGGCGCACGGTCAAGAGCTCAGCCTCGTCGCGCGTGGCGTTGATGGAGTGGAGCTGTGGTGAAGGCTCTTCACCAGCCCATAGCGGGTTGATGTCGGCCCCGCCAGTGAGCAGCAGTCCGTCTATGTGCTCCAGGGTGTTGATGATGGCGTTTTTGTCGGCTATTGGCGGAATGATGACAGGCGTTCCGCCGGCGCGGGCCACTTGTTCGTAATATTTGTCGCGAAGGGCCGCGTCTCCGTTAGTATAATTAGCTGTGATGCCAATCACCGGTTGGCGGTTGGCTTCAGGGAAGGCGGCATAGATGTCGTTGAGGTGCTCGCCTAAGTCGAATGATTTCATGTTTAGAGTTCGTCTACGTTTTTTCTTTTCGTCAACTGTTTCTTCTTGTTGGCGGTTCTGTCCGCTTGTCAGCGGTTCTTATTCGTCTACGTGTACGGGAATCTCGCGCTTTATGCTTTGCTCAAGAGAGATGAGCGTCTCTGTCGACACTACGCCGGGTATGGTCTGCAACTTGTTGTTGAGCAAGTCCATGAGTGCCTCATTATCCTTGGCATAACATTTTATGAGCATGGTGTATGATCCAGTGGTGAAGTGGCATTCAACAATCTCCGGAATGGCATTAAGCCTCTTTACCACGTCTTTATACATTGATCCTTTCTCAAGGTTTATTCCCACGTATGTGCAAGTGTGATAGCCGAGGCTCAGTGGGTTGACGTCGAAACCGCTGCCGGTGATGACTCCGTCTTCTATGAGGTGCTGCACACGTTGATGTATGGCGGCGCGCGATACGCCACATTCAGCCGCTACGTCCTTGAACGGTATGCGTGCGTTTTTGGAAAGAATTGAGAGAATTTTCTTGTCAAGCTTGTCTATTTTTTCCATATTGTATATTCCTCTAAGTTTCTAATTACTATGAATGTATATAATATGGTAGCAAAAGTAGGCAATTAAAATGATATAAACAACAAAATGCACGGATATTTTGTCATATCCGTGCATTTAGTTAAGTTATTTCTTCCTTGAAGATGATTTTTTCTTCGCGGCGGTTTTCTTTTTGTTAGAAGTGGTGTTTGAAGCCTGCTTCGTGCCCGTCGTAGCCTTGCTTGCGTTGTCTGTCTTTGCCTCTGGAGCTTTTATGCCCACCAGTTCAACGGTGAAGATGAGGGTGGAGTAGGGCTTTATCTCTCCCGCTTCGCGTGATCCGTAGGCGAGGTCTTGAGGGATGTATATTTCCCACTTGCTGCCTACGTTCATGGATGTGAGGGCCTCGGTCCATCCTTTTATCACTTGGTCGCAACGGAAAGCGTCGGTCTTCCTGCCCCCGTGGTTCTTTGTGGCGTCGAAGGTCTTGCCGTTGATGGTCTTGCCTTCATAGACGACCTCAACCTCGTCGGTGCTATTTGGCTTTGGCCCGTTGCCTTCCTTTATGACCTTGTATTGAAGGCCTGATGGCAAGGTTACCACTCCTGGCTTGGTCTTGTTGCTTGCGAGCCACTCCTCGTTCTCCTTCTTGTAGATGCGGTTGCGTGTCTCGCGTGCCAGCGTGGTTTTCTCCTGGAAACGCTCGCGTGCCTTTTCAGCCTTGAACACCGTGGTGTCTTGCTTCACGCCGGCCAAGAATCCTTCGTAGAAAGGCTTGGCGGCTATGCTGTCGTCGGTGCCCACCAGCTCGCGGCTCATGCCTGGCATAATCTGCTTCGTGGCTTGCTCGGCGATGTTGTTGCCGGCGATATAGGCAGAGAAAGCTGGGTCGTTGACCTTGTCCAGAGCCTCGCGGAAACCGCGGATGAACGCGTCGATGTGCGCCGTGTCAACATTGAGACGCTGTGTCAGATACTGAATCAAGCCTTCCGTGGCCGCATAGCCAGCGGCATAACTTGTAGAATCGGACGACGTAAGCAGCTTTACGGGCTGCTCTGTGCAATTGTCACACTTCTTCGCAACCTTTTTCTTGCCGCCGGCAGCCATTGAGTTGGCCGCCACGACAAGCAAGAAGGCCGCGAACAAAATAATTTTCCTCATTGTTTATTTTCCAACCTTAACTAACTCAATCTTGAAGATCAGAGTAGAGAACGGCTTGATGTTGCCAGCCTGACGCTCCTTGTAGGCGAGCTGCTGTGGGATGTAAACCTCCCAGATAGAACCCTCAGGCATGCGTGTGAGAGCCTGTGTCCATCCCGGAATCATCTGCGCGGGCACCATCGACACAGGGCCGTTGCCGTTCTTGTAGCTGCTCTCGAAGACCTTGCCGTCGATAGTGCGGCCCTCGTATTGAACCTTCACAGTAGTGGTGTCGGCAGGAATGGCGCCCTTGCCTTCCTTGATGACCTTATACTGCAGTCCTGAGGGGAGAGTCACCACTCCTGGCTTCTTCTTGTTGACAGCGAGCCACTTCTCGCCGGCAACCTTGTTTGCGCCATACTGCTTGGTCATGGTTGCGCTCTTGATCTGCTCCATCTTGCTCTGTGCCACTTGGTTGGCAATTTCCGGGGTCATGAGGCCCGTCTTGCCTGTAGCGCCGGTTATGAATCCTGCGAGCAGGTTCTTCAGCGAGATGGTCTTTGTTGAGTCGTCGCCGAAGACTTGTTGGTTCACGCCCTTCACGAGCTGTGTAGAGAGCTGCTGGCCAACTTGCAGGCCCATGATGTAAGCGGCCTTCTTCTTGTCGTCGCCAGCGTTCACGCCCTCGTTGATACCTTTCACGAAGTCGTCGATATAAGTGGTGTCTATCACCTGACCTTGCTGGATGGCCTGACGCACATACTGCGACTGCAGCAAGCCGATGGCATAGCTCATGGAGTCGATGTCAGTCTTGAGGTCAGCCCTTGGAGCTGACGAGTTGCCGCAAGCCGAGAAAGTCAATGCGGCGGTGGCCATGATGGCCAAAGTCTTTAATGTTTTCATTTGTTATCTATTGTTTATTTTAAACCTAATGATTCTTTCCCTTGAGGGGTTTTCATCCATATTAAAAAGCAAACGGCGAAAATCAAGCTAATTGTCATAAACACTAATGCGGCCATAACGGTATTATTTTAAGAAGTTATTACCAATCGTACCGAATGCCCATGTGACGAGACCTCCGATATTGCCCATGTCTTGAATCCGTATGCCTTATTTCACCTTTATCAGCTCCACGTCGAAGATGAGGGCTGCGTAGGGAGGAATGGATTGGCCGGCACCATGCTCGCCGTAAGCGAGGTTGTAGGGGATGAAGAAGCGGTATTTAGCTCCCTCCTGCATGAGCTGCAGGCCTTCTGTCCAACCCTTGATTACCTGGTTGAGCCCGAACGTGGCAGTCTCGCCGCGACGATAGCTTGAGTCGAACACCTCGCCGTTGATGAGCGTGCCCTCATAGTGGCACTCCACTTTGTCGGTGGCTGACGGTTTGCGGCCGTCGCCCTCGCGCAGCACTTTATATTGCAGGCCAGACGGCAATGTCTTCACGCCTTCCTTCTTGGCGTTCTCGGCAAGGAAATTCTCGCCCTCGGCCTTGGCGGCCTTGGCCTGCTCCTCGGCCTTGCGGCTGAAGAAGTCTTGAACGGCGGCCTGGGCCTCGGCGTCAGACAGCTTGGCGTCTCCGTTGAAGACATCAGTGATGGCTTGCGCGAAATCTTCGATGTTAAGGTCGGTGGCGTTCATCTGTTGCAGTTGGTGCCCGATGCTCATGCCAAGGGCGTAGCTTACTTTGTCCATTATTTTCTATTTAAGATTTGTGTCTAAAATAATTTTATCGCACAAAGTTACGCTTTTTTGGTAGCATAATCATATTATTTTAGTATTTTTGTGGAAATAATAGGATATAAGCGGAAAATATTTGAGATATGAAGAAGAAAGTGGTGTTTTTGACGGGTGCCGGCATGTCCGTGGAGAGTGGTTTCAAGACGTTCCGCGGCAACGACGGCTTGTGGGAGAATTATCCCGTGGAGAAGGTCGCGAGCCATGAGGGGTGGGAGAGGGACCCCGCCTTCGTGACAGAGTTTTACAACAAGCTGCGGCGCAAGCTGTGGGACGCGCGGCCATGCGAGGGACACAAGCTGATAGCCGAGATGGAGAAAGACTACGACGTGACGGTGCTGACTCAAAACGTGGACAACCTTCACGAGAAGGCTGGCTCTACAAACGTCATCCACTTGCATGGAGAGTTGACGAAGGTGTGTTCCAGCAACAACCCTTACGACTCAAGATATATAAAGGAGCTCACCCCTGAGAACAACGACGTGGCTCCCGGCACCAAGGCCGGTGACGGCTCGTTGCTTCGCCCGTTCATAGTGTTCTTCGGCGAGAGCGTGCCCATGCTTGAGCCCGCGGCCGAGGCGGCGTCACAGGCCGACATCTTCGTCATCATAGGCACGTCGCTCGTGGTGTACCCGGCAGCCGGCCTGGTACAGTTCGTGCCAAAAGCCGCTCCGGTCTACCTCATAGACCCCAACCCCGTGGGCGTGGACAGCAACGTGACGCAGATACAGAAAGGCGCGTCAGACGGCATGCGAGAGCTGCTGAAGATGATATAAGCGGCATCTATTAATCCTACACACCATCAGGGCCTTATTCCTCACCGAGGAATAAGGCCCTGATGGGTTATGCTAATCATTTCAACAAGCCATCTCGCGTCGGTTTTTGCCTTCCGCTTCGCGTGCATGGTAAAAAAAATGCAAAAAAGTTTGTTGTATTATAAATTTTATACATACCTTTGCAATTGTCAAGTTTTCTTTATTCATAGTGTTTTTGTGGCATTATAAATATGTAAAGCTCGTGACTTTCGCAAACATTGGGCAAATTATAGCTGATATAGTTATACAATGACTTGCTTGCATGCTAAATCTTAACTTCGCTAATTTAAACCCTAAATAACAACAGAATATGTATATGAAATTCGCCTCGAAAGGATTTTCTGTGTTGTTGGCATCGACGTTGTCCTTGTCGGTTCCAATGATTGCGTATTCGCAAAGCAACAACCAAGTGAAAGGTTCTTCCTCGTCGCAAGGCGCGCCGGTGAAGAATCCGGTAAAAGGACGCGTGACCGACACCACAGGCGAGGGATTGCCTGGCGTAAGCGTGTATGCCAACGGCAAGACGCTGATAGCGGTGACCGACGCCAACGGTAACTTCACGTCTACCAAGCCCATCGGTTATGGCACGGAGATCAAGTTCGCGTCGGTGGGCATGAAGCCCCAACGACTGACCTACAAGGGTCAAAACACGCTCAAGGTGGTGATGGTGGACGACGTCAACGAGCTTGACAACGTTGTCGTGACCGGTGTCGTCAATAAGATGAAAAACAGCTTCACCGGTTCCGCCTCCACATTCTCTGGCGAACAGCTAAAGAGCGTGGGCACCATGAACGCCATTGCCAGTCTGAAGACACTCGACCCGTCGTTCAACGTCCTTGACAGCGAGTTCGGTTCAGACCCTAACCACATGCCGAATATCGAAATTCGCGGCAAGTCGAGCCTTATAAGCACCCGCGATGAGCTTGCCGAGGACCCCAACCAGCCCTTGTTCATACTCGATGGCTTCGAGTCGTCGCTCGAGGCCGTTTACAACCTCGACATGAACCGCATAGCCTCAATCACCATTCTTAAAGACGCCGCCTCCACTGCCATCTACGGCTCGAAGGCATCCAACGGCGTTGTGGTGGTGGAGACCATCAAGCCCAAGTCGGGACACCTGAACCTCTCCTACAACGGCTCAGCCAACGTGCAGTGGGCCGACCTCACGAGCTACAACCTGATGAACTCTGCCGAGAAGCTCGAGTTTGAGAAGCTCGTGGGCAGATACAGCAACTTCAACAATACCGAACAGGAGCTACGCCTCATGCAGTCGTACAACGAGAAGCTGGCGGCCATAGCGCGCGGCGTGGACACCTATTGGCTGTCGGAGCCGCTGCACACCGGTCTCAACCACCGCCACTCCATATATGCCGAGGGAGGTGAGGGCGCCTTCACCTTCGGACTGGGATTCTCCTACAACGGCATCACCGGAATAATGAAAAACTCGAAGCGCGACAACATCAGCGGCAACATTGACCTCACATACCGTCTGAACAAACTGCAATTCAGCAACAAGTTCTCGCTCGACAACACCGACAGCCAGAACCCGATGGTGAGCTTCTCCGAGTATGCCAACGCCAACCCTTACTATACCAAGCGCAACGAGAACGGCGAGGTGGAGCGATGGCTCGAGTATAATGATGACATCAAGGCTTCCAACCCCCTCTACGACGCGTCGCTCAACAGCTACAGCAAGAGCGGAGGTTTCTCGCTGTCGGACAAGTTCGTGGCGGAATACACGCCTATACAGGAAATGAAGATACGGGCGCGCGTAGGCTTCTCGCACATCAGCAGCGAGAACAAGACCTTCTATTCGCCACGCTCCACGGCATATTATGAGACCGAGTATACCAAGCGCGGATCTTACAGCTGGGGGCAGACCAAGACCAACAAGTATGAAGGCGAGCTCACCATGACATGGGCCAAGGTGCTGGCCGACGTGCACATGTTCAACGTGGCCCTTGGCGGTTACCTCTCGCAGACCAACAGCACATACAACGGATACTCGGCAGTGGGATTCCCCGTGGGCGACTACGACCTGCCGTCGTTCGCCAACGGCTATCCCGATGGAGGCAAGCCCGGATACAGCGAGACCATAAACCGTGCCGTCAGCGCCTACGCCATAGGCAACTACTCTTACGACAACCGCTACCTGCTCGACTTCAGCTACCGTGTCAACGGCTCGTCGGTCTTCGGGCGTAGCAAGCACTACATCGGCACATGGGCCGTGGGACTGGCATGGAACCTGCACAACGAGAAATTCATCAAGGAGGGGCTGAAAGGGCTCGGCATCACTTACCTCAAGCTGCGAGCCTCGATTGGTAACCCAGGCAACCAGAACTTCTCGTCGTCGGCCACGCTCACCACTTTCCGCTACAACTTCAACTCATTCAACTACTTCGGCATGACCACGTCTTTGGCACAGCTCGGCAACCCGAACCTGGAGTGGCAGACAACCATAGACCGCAACGTAGGTTTCGACATAACCATTCTCAATGACCGCCTGAAACTCGTGGGCGACTACTACTACAAGACCACCGACCCACTGCTCATCACCATCGACATGCCGGCGTCGTCGGGAGCCACTGGCAACCAGATATACAAGAACTTCGGCAAGCAGACCTCAAAGGGATTCACCGGACAGGCCACATATTATCTCATACGCCACATCAAGGACCGCCTGTGGTGGAACGTGCGCGGAACCTTGCGCACCGGCACCACCAAGCTGTCGGGCATAGGCAACAAGCTCGAGTCGTTCAACTCGAAAGAGCGTGAGGGGGCCAACCGCTCAACCAAGCGCTACTACGACGGTGCCAGCACCGACGATATCTGGGTGGTGCGCTCGGCTGGCATCGACCCGGCGACAGGTCGTGAGATATTCATCAAGAAGAACGGTGAGCTGACCTACGACTTCTCTTACGACGACGAGGTCATCGTGGGCAACAGCCGTCCTACCATAGAAGGCGTGCTCGGCTCGTCGTTCTCGTGGAAGGGATTGTCTGTGAGCGCCGACTTCCGCTATCGCGTGGGTGGATATTCGTTCAACTCCGTGCTCTTCAACAAGGTGGAGAACATAAGCACCGGCTCGCTGATATACAACCAGGACAAGCGTGCCCTCTACGACAGATGGCAGAAGCCAGGCGACCGCGCGCAGTTTAAGGACATAGCCAACTCCGTGTCCACGCCCATGTCGTCGCGCTTCGTGCAGAGAGACAACTCATGGTCGCTCGAGTCGCTGAGGGTGGGCTACGAGTTCTCGCCCGAGCTGGCACGCCGCTTCGGCATGAGCTCCATACGCCTCAACGCCTACATGAACGACATCTTCCGCCTCACGACCATCAAGCAGGAGAGGGGAACGTCGTACCCATACGCCCGCAGCGTGTCGTTCGCACTATCATTAACCCTTTAAAAACGCATCAACATGAAACTAAACAATTATATAATAACATTGTCGGTGTCAATCTGCGCGATGCTCTGTGGATGCACCGACTGGCTCGACACCCAGCCCAACGACAAGCAGAGCGAGCAGCAGCAGTTTGCCACCAAGGACGGATTCTACTCGGCGGTGAACGGCGTCTACAACCGCATGTCAAGCTCATCGCTCTACGGCAAGACGCTGAGCTATGGAGACCTCGACATTCTGGGGCAATACTACACCGTGGAGCAGAGCAACCAGGGCAGTTATTATAAGTATCTGCGTGCCCTTACCAATTGGGACTATACCGAAGACGGCGTATCTGCCGTGTTGAGCAGCACATGGAATGAGGCATATTCCACCATCATGAACATCAATGTAGTGTTGAACAATATCGAGAAGGATGCTACTGGCAAGAAGGTGCTTCCGCAGCGCGAATACAAGATGCTCAAGGGAGAGATGCTCGCAGCACGTGCCATGATACATTTCGACATGTTGCGTTGGTTCGGCCCTATATACAGCAAGAATCCTGAGGGTCGTGGCATACCGTACAACGACACCACCGAGCCTCAGATACTCACCATGCATAATGCGAAGACCGCTCTCAACGACTACATCTTGCGCGACCTTAAGGAAGCCGAGAACCTGCTTGCCGAGTCCGATCCCGTCATCACAGAGGGTCCGCGTGCCGAATACGACGAAGTGAACCTTGACAATTCAATGCGCTATCGTCAGCTGCGCCTTAACTACTACGCCACTGTTCTGCTTACAGCACGCGCCTATCTGTGGGGCGACGACGTAGACAACGCACTT
>JALEJI010000010.1 GCA_022769825.1 Prevotella sp.
ATCTATAGTGCAAATAGTGCTGCGATGGATGATGCAACAAGACATAATAATGATTCCAAAGACCTGGAATCATGACTATTTGAAAGAAAACATCTCCATATTCGACTTTGAACTTTCACCAGAAGACAAGGCTCGTATAGACAGCATGAACCGCGGACGATGGTTAAACTACATTCCTTTGGGCGAGCAATGGTGGCTTCCTCGCCATTTGCGCAAGTGGAAAGGGTTCGACGAATGGGACAACTATGTGAAACGGTCATCATTAAGCAAATGTGTCACCAAATGGTTCGGAATATAAAAAAGAAAATACAATGAAACACACTAATAACGAAGAACAACTGAAACGCGCGGCAGAATATGTGGCCTTGCAATGCACTGGCTGTCAAGACTCTCCGCAAATACTCGCGCTAAAGGCTTTTGAGGTAATGAAAACAGCCGTTGAAAAACGCGAAAACCCTTACAAGGCACTGAACGACTTCTTGGGTACGACCATACCAGAAGACACGCTGAGGGGATTGTAAATTTCGATTTCATACGCCGAAAGATCATATTTTGGAACTATAGGAATGGCACGGAAGGGATGGATTTCCAAACTTATTTATTAACTTTGCACAGAACATTTCATTCTGCCGACATTATTAAAAAACATCCACAATAAAAAATGAACAAGTCTATCCTTCCGGCAATTGCCATTGCCTTCGCTTTCTCCATGCCTTCCATGGCGCAAGACGGCCTGCTAAAGAAATACGCGCGGCTGCTGACAACGCCACGCCATTATGTGTGCCACCGCACAAACGAGAAAATAAAGATTGACGGCAAGCTCAACGAGAAGTCGTGGGCGAAGGCCGCCGAGACAGAATCGTTTGTAGACATCAGCGGTGAGGATTTTCCCAAGCCCGTGTACGACACCAAGGCCCGCATGATGTGGGACGACGACTATCTATATGTGTCGGCAGTGCTGGAGGAGCCTAACATAGTGGCCAACCTGACGCAACGCGACACCATAATATATCACGACAACGACTTTGAGGTGTTTCTCGACCCAACAGGCGACGGACAATGCTATTTTGAGATTGAGAACAACGCGCGTGGCGTGGTGTTCGACCTGATGCTTGACCGTGCTTATCGCTCGAATGGCAACTTCTACGTGCAATGGGATTGCCCTGGCATGAAACTTGCCGTGCAACGTGACGGCACGCTCAACAAGCAGAACGACCGCGACCGCTCGTGGACAGTGGAGATGGCCATACCACACAAGGCCATAACGCGCAACTTCACAAACCCATTGCAGGCAGGAAACACGTGGAGGCTTAATTTCTCGCGTGTGGAATGGCTGAAGAAAGGCGGACCAGAGGAAAACTGGGTGTGGACACCCACTGGCGAAATAAACATGCACGCTCCTAACCAATGGGGCTTCTTGCAGTTCTCCGACAAGGCCGTGGGAACGGGAAACGACGAGTTCCACTACCCTTACGACATGGCGGCATATAAACTGTTGTGGGCCTTGTTCCACGCTGAGTTTGAAAGCCACGGCAAGAGAGGTGCCTACACCAGTTCACCTTCGCTACTTGGCTTGACCGGAGACGACATCTCCACCTTGCCCCAAGGCAGCAACGTGGAGATAGAGGCAACAACCAACCTGTTCACGGCGAGCATTCTCGTAGGCGGAACGGGCAAGCGATATGTCGTAGACCAAAACGGCAAGTTTGAAATGAAATAACACATTATTAAGGGCCGGTCCACAAGTAAAGTGGCCGGCCCTTAACAATTACAGTAACTATTCTTCCCAGACCAGATAAGCCGAGACGAGCCAGTGGTTCATCTCGTTGCCCTTTATGGGTTGTGCATGGGGTATGGCAATGCTCAACGTGTGATGCCCGGAAGCCAAACCATTGAGAGGTATGTCCTCTGGAGCGACATCGGAACCAGGACACCAGTTGGAGCGAGAGAAGTCTGACGAGCCGACTGGCTCTTCTATCTCCTTCTCCGTATAATTGCCGTCTTCGCCAATGTAGGAAGCCATCCGCTTTTCGAGCCAAACTCCCGTGCCGGGGTTGAAACGGCGGAACGAAGCGCAATCATCGCGCCAAGGCGTGAACTTGTACACCACCTTGCCGTCCACTGACAAGATGTTTTCTTGTGGCGTGAACTCATCGCCACCATCGTGACCTCCATGACCGGTAACTATATATCTCAACTTGACATTCTTGGCTCCCTTGGGGAGGTTGAAATCGGTCACAAGCGGTCGGCGCGCGAACAAGTCGGGATATTCCTGACCGATGTAATACACCGTGTTGACGAGTGGCAACACGTGGGCGCGAGGCATACGCACACAGCTCACGGGACTCTCCTGAAACTGCAAGTCCACGCTTGCCAAATAGCCCTGCTCTGTCCATGTGTCAATAAACACGCCCACATAAGCCTCATCCTCAAGCTCTGGATACAAGCTGGAGATGTCCTGTCCCCACTCCACGCAGTCGGCCCATTTGGGTATGTAGACAGGCCGCCGCTTTGCCGACAGCTCATTGTCCTTGCCACTATAATAGCCAACGCCGAAGGGTGTCATGAATCGCATCAACTCTACCGTGGGAAGATAATCCTTGCCTGCGACAATGCCAACAAACTTCTCATATTTAGTGGAGTCTACGGCAGGGAAACGGTTCTTGCCCTCAGCGATTGTCATGAGGTTGATGGCCGACTTCTTTGGCAAGACAAACACCGAGCCAGACTTGTCCCAACGGTCACCATTGGAAGCCACCGTGGTCTTTATATACACCCTCGTGTCGCGCTCATAATGAGGCACGTGGATTTTCTTCAGGATGATTCGCCCATTCACAAGGCGAATGATCCCGTCTGCGTCGGCGGCATTGTAGTTGGCAAGCTTCGACGGCACGAAACGCACGTTTGCCTTTTCAAAGACCTTTATGATCGTATCGCCCTTGGCGGCATACTCCTTGTGGTTTGCGGCAAACGACGCGACGGAACACAAGATGGAAAGTAAAAGAATGATATGCTTCATCGAAACGGTAACTAATCAGTGGGTTTAGTTGCTTTCAATAACCTTGCCCGCTCCGCGGTAAAGCTTTATCGGACCATCGAGCAATACGGCGACAACGGTTATCATTGGGTCAAGCGAGCGTTCTGGCACGTCGATGTACAGATTGCCTGGCACGTCGCTCCAATAGTTCTTGTTGTACACCTTCCAAGGTATAATCTCGCCGTCGCCAACTACCCACACGCGGTTAACCTTGTTCATCAGTCCCTTAACTTCTATCGGGCCATTGGGCTTATATGGCAAATAGAGATAGAGTATGTCGCCAGCCTTGTTCAGAGTGGTGTAACCTTGGAAATGCTCGTTAGGTATTCCGGCACGCGTGTCGTAAATGGCCTCCTTGTGCTTCTTTGTCCAACGTCCAAACTCCTTTAGAATAGCCACTTGCTCCTCAGGTATCGTGCCGTCTTCTTTCGGGCCTATGTCGAGCAACATGTTGCCACCCATCGAGAGGCAATCGACGAAAGTGCGCAACAAGATATAAGGCGACTTATAGTTGGTGTCGGCATGCTGATAGCCCCACGAGTCGTTCGTGGTCATGCATAGCTCCCAATGCTTGTCTTGCGGACGCACCACGGGCACGCCTTGCTCAGGAGTGGCATAGTCGCCATAGCCCTGTATGCGAGAGTTTATTATGACATTCTTGTTAGCCTTGCGCAGGAAAGCCGACAGGCCCTTAGCGTTCCAAGTGTCAGCGGTCTGCTCCCAGTCGCCATCAAACCAATACAGGTCTGGCTTGTACTGGTTGAGTTCGCCAAGCTGGTCGAAGTCGAACTTGAGGAACTTCTTCCATCTGGCGGAGTCGTCTTTCACGCTATAACGTGTATCGGTACGCGTGAAATTGGGATAATCAGGGTTAGACCAATCTATCAAAGAATAATACAATCCTAGTTTAAGACCATGCTTGCGCACCTCCTTCACGAACGGCGTCACGATGTCGCGCTTTGCGGCCGTGGCCTTCACGGTGTTGAGGTCGCTATACTTGGTATTCCACAAGGCCACGCCATCGTGGTGCTTTGTGGTGAGAACGGTATACCTGGCGCCGCTCTCCTTAATGAGGTCAAGCCAAGCCTTCGGATCATAGTTCTTGGCGGTGAAGCCATCGCGCTGGCTCATATACTGCTCGTATGGCAAGTACTTGTTGTAAAACGACCAGCTCTCCGAAACTCCATTGACCGCGTATATGCCATAATGAATGAAGATACCCAACTTGGCGTGGTCGAACCACTCCATGCGTTTGTCTTTTTGCTCCTCCGTCTCTGTATTTGACGCGGCTGTTTGGGCCGTGGCACCCGTCACGGTTACGGCACATAACAAGGAGCACAATAAACGATTGATTGTCATAAATGATTATATTTGTTCAAAAGTTAACATGTTTCACATAATATACAAAGGTAAGAAATTATGCTCACGTGGCAATGTTTTTCCTCGTTTTTCTTGCCGTTGAGGTAATAATAAGTTTTTATGGGCCTTTTAATATTGTTTTCTCGAAATAGACCATTACCTTTGCATAAAGACTAAGATTTTGACCATTTAATATTACAAAAACTGTAACATGAGAAAACTGTTTTTAACCCTCACTTTAGTATTGACTGCCTTGCTCGCAAGCGCGAAGGGAAACAAGATTCCCGTATACGCGTGGACTGGCTTGGAGAAAGACGCAAATGAGAAAAGCCTTGCCGCAGATTTCAAGGCGTGGAAGAAGCACGGCGTGACTGGCGTATGCGTCAACGCCGGCATGGACATTGAAAAGATTCGCCTTGCCTCAAAGGTGGCGAAAAAGGTTGGACTGGAATATCACGCGTGGGTGCCGACCATGGTGCAAGGAGGAAAACCCAAGAGCTGGTACACGGTAAACCGGCTTGGGGAGTCGGCTTACGACAAACCTGCCTACGTGCCTTATTACACTACTCTCGACCCTCGCAATGAAGAGGTAAGAAAGTTCCTCAAGGAGAAGTTTGAGGAAATAGCCTCAATACCAGATGTCGACTACGTGCAACTCGACTACATACGCTACGCCGACGTGATTCTCGCGCGTGGGCTATGGGACAAGTACGGACTTACCATGAACGGCGAGTACGCCAAGGCCGACTATTGCTACTGCCCCGACTGTGTGGCAGCATTTAAGAAGCAGAGCGGAATAGACATCACAAAGGTTACTGACCCATCGAAGATTAAGGAGTGGGCACAGTTTCGCTGCACCGCGGTGACTGACCTCGTAAACGCCATAGCGGACGCCGTTCACGCAAAAGGCAAGAAAATCAGTGCCGACGTGTTTCCTGGGCCCAAGAGCCATGCGGAATGGATGGTGCGCCAACAATGGAACAACTGGAAACTTGACGCCGTGTTCCCAATGAACTACAACGACTTTTACATGGAGCCCGCCGCCTGGGTTGGAAAAATAACCAAGGAAGAGGCTGAGGCCATCAAGGGAAAGAACATATTGCTGTATAGCGGCCTTTTCATCTGCCATGACTGGAAAAACAAGGACAAGGTGGTTGACCCTGAAAACTCCGGATTGCTGCCTTCAGAAATAGAGGAAGCCGTGGAATCGGCGATGGCAGCAGGCGCGAATGGCATAAGCCTATTCACACCTAACTCCATGACCGACGAACATTGGGCGGAACTGGCGAAAGTCATCAAAAAATTAGAGAAGTAACCTTCGCTATACGTAGACTTTCTTAAAGCGATACCACATCATGACACCTGCCGATGTGAGCCCGAATGGAAACGCCATCCACACGCCGACAAGTCCGAAATTGAGCACGAAGCCACAGAAATAACCCACTGGGAGAGAAATGACGAAGAAGGCGATGAAGGCTATTACCATGAGTGGCTTTACATCGGCAATGCCTCGCAAGGCGTTGGCATAATTGATTTGCAGACCGTCGCCAAACTGGTAGATGAAGAATGGCACCATGAGCGAGATGACTGTCGATGACACTTCCGCTGAGTCGGTGAACCAACCGCCAATGTGGTTGCGCAACAAGAAGATAATGCCACTCAACAACAACTCCAAGGCCACCATGACTTGCAAACCGGCAACAACGGTATGGCGAACGTTGTCACGGTCGTCTTGGCCGTTGAAGTAGCTTGTGCGCACGGCAACAGCAGCGCCCAATCCATAATAAACCATAAAGGTGAACTGCGATATGGTTATCATTACCTGGTGGGATGCCAAGGCAATGGTGCCCAGCCAGCCTACCATGATTATCGACAGCGAGAACGACGCTGTCTCCATGCCCATTTCCAAGGCTATGGGCGTGCCGAGCGAAACCAGGCGCCGCACCAACTGCCTCGACCAACCTAAAACAAAGAAACCTTCACGATATGGCCGCATCTTCTTTCTCGAAAGGAAAACGAAAAGGAACAGTGCCACCATAACAACGCGCGAGAGGAGTGTTGCCACGCCGGCTCCCACCACTCCCATCTCAGGCATGCCCGCCTTGCCGTAAATCAACACATAGTTGCCGATGATATTGAGCAAATTGCCAGTTAGCAGAATCCACATCGACGTGCGTGTCTCCGTGATGCTGTCGGTGAATTGCTTAAAAGCGTTGAACAGCATCACGAATGGAATAGAAGCCAACAGTACCAAATAGTATGGCTTGATATAGGGCAGCAACTCCTTTGGTTGCCCTATATTGCCAATATTAAAATACAGTATGCCCAGAGCCGCCATCATTATCGCCCCGGCCATCAAGTTTGCAAGCAGCGCGCAGCGGAGCGCCCTGCCTGCTTGCGGCAGCTCTTCGCACCCGAAGAGCCCGCCCACTATTGGAGTCAGACCATAAGAGAAACCAGTGGCCGTGATGATGACAAGGTTAATGATGTTGTTGACAAAAGACGCGGCGCCCAGCTCTGTGGTGCTGTGGTGGCCAACCATCATGGTGTCTGCGAACCCCAAGATTATCATCCCCAACTGCCCTATCATTATGGGGAGCCCAAGTGAAAGAAGTGAGCGGTAATGGTATGGATACAGTCTCATTTAAGCGTATTCTTCAACAGCACGTGCGAGTTTTTCCAGTGCCGCCTCAATGTAAGCTTTTGGCGAACCGACGTTCAGTCGCATGAAACCTTCTCCACCAGGCCCGAACATCTCACCGTCGTTGAGGGCAAGATGCGCCTTGTCGATGAACAGATCGAGCAAGGCATCGTGACCAAGGCGCAGCCCTTGGCAGTTGAGCCACACCAAGAAGCTTGCCTCTGGACGAATGGGCTTGATTTGCGGCATACGCTCACGACAGAAGTCCTCGACGAAGCGGATATTGTCTTCCACGGCGGCAAGCATCTGCCTGCGCCATTCACCACCCTTACGGAAAGCAGTAATGGTGGCTATATGGGCGAAGATATGCGCCTCGTCAAGTTCGTTAGCCTTCAGCCAGCCAAAGAAACGCTTGCGGATGTCTGGATTGGGCACTATGGCATGAGAAGACACGATTCCCGCTATATTGAATGTCTTTGTGGGAGCTTGCATGGTGATGCTGATCTGTGCGGCCTTCTCCGAGACAGAAGCGAAAGGTATGTGCTTGTGTCCGAAAAGGGCCATGTCGCAATGTATCTCATCGCTGATGACAAGCATGTTGTGGTCGTAGCAGAAATCCGCAAGGCGAACGAGCGTCTCACGACTCCAACATACTCCGCCAGGGTTGTGAGGATTGCACAGGATAAGTATTCTGCATTTGTCATCACAAACTCGCTCAAGACCCTCAAAGTCCATCTCATAATAGTCGCCAGCCTCCACGTGGTCGGCCTCAAGCGCCTCTGGATGAACTTTCAGCGGATTCCACACCACCTCACGCTCGTTGGCGCGTGGCACAAGGAAGAACGGATGATAAACCGGTGGCATTACGATGATTTTCTCATCTGGCTTGCAGAAAAGGTTGCTGATAAGCCCTATGCCCTTGACGATTCCCGGTATAAAGCTAATCCACTCTGGCTTTACATCCCAGTCGTGGTGTGTCTTAATCCAGTTTATTATCGCGGGGCGATAGTCGGTTGGTTCCACGGTGTAACCAAGAATTGGGTGCTCCAAACGCTTGCGCAACGCGTCAAGGATGTCGGGCATAACCGCGAAATCCATGTCTGCCACCCACAAGGGTTGCAGGTCGTCACGTCCCCAACGTGGCAACAGGGCCTCGTGCATGAGGTCGCCGCTGCCCTTTCTGTCTATTACTGTATTGAAATCGTATTTCATGCTGTGTATAATCGCTTTAGCCTAAAAAGGCAATTATTAATTCAAGGATTGCTTAAAGTCAACCCAAGGCTTGCTTTATGTCGCCGAAGATGTCGTCAACGTCTTCCAAGCCAACGCTCAGGCGCACGGTAGTATCGAGCACGTCCATATCGGCTTTTTCCTTTGGGGTGAAATTGCCAAAGATGGTTGAGTATGGATGAATGGCAAGCGTGCGGTTGTCGAAGAGGTTCGTGGCACGATGCACGAGCTTGAGGTTGTTGAGGAAGCTGAAGCATGACTTTTCGTCTTCCAAGTCGATGCGAACCATGGCGCCAGCCGTTTTACCAAATTGTCTTTGTGCCAGCTTATAGAACTTATTGTCTTCTAGGCCCACGTAGTTGACCGACTTTACTTGTTTCAACCCACGCAATTTCTTGGCAAGCTCAAGCGCGTTTGCCGACTGCACACGATAGCGCGCGTCAAGGGTCTCAAGGCCCATGGTCTGCATGAATGCCACTTGTGGGGTCATGTAAGCGCCGAAGTTGAAAAGCAGCTCACTCTTAATCGTTGAGGTGAAACCTTGGGTATAGTCGGTGCCATAGTCTATTATCAAGCCGCCGAGTGACGTAGCACCCCCACTGATGTATTTTGTTGACGACACGACCTCTATGTCTACCCCAAGCTTCTTAGCCGAGAACATGGTGAAAGGAATGGTAGTAGTGTCAGCGACGAGAGGGATATGGTGTTCGTGTGCCACACTTGCGAGAGCCGCGAGGTCGGCGACCTCCATTTGCGGGTTGGTGATTATTTCCACGAAGATGCAGCAAGTGTTGTCGTCTACGGCTTGCTTTACTTTTTCCATGTCGGTGAGGTCGGTCGTGTGGAGGCCTACACCGAACTTCCTCAGCGAACGGTTGAGCAAATCAAAGGTGTTGCCAAACATGTGTGTTGACGACACCACGTTCTTGCCTTGGGCCGTCAGCGCGAGCATGATGTTGCTTATGGCCGCCATGCCACTGTTAAGCGCCGTCACGCTGAACGCGTCGGTAAGGGCACGCACGCGATCCTCAAAATTGTCGACCGTGGGGTTCTCACAGCGTGAATAGTCTGGAGCGTCTATTCTCTCACAGAAAGCGTCGGCCATCGTCTTGGCATCGTCAAACTCGTACGCCACGGCATTATATACCGGCATGCTCAAAGCGTCATAAGCGTCGCGTCGGCGATAAGGCAAATGAATTGCCTGTGTATTTTTCCTCATCTTAAATTTATGATTAGTACCATTGAACGGCGTTACTGTAACCCGACCGCTTGTCATACTTCAATGCGTCGGTAAGCGTTGAGGCGTTGCAACGGAACGTGAAATTATAGCTTGCGTAAGGAGCGAGGACGACAGAGCAACTCATGTTAAAGCAATGAAGGTCGCGCTGCAATGAGGCGGTGGTCATCGACACCTTGTGGTTGTCAAAGTCGTAGCCCGAGGAGAAGCTGATGTTCCAGCCGTCGGAGATGCGGAGGTTTCCACTGACATTAAGCGTCTGCGTGAATTTATACGGATACCGCATGGTCTTATAGTTGAACTTGTTGATATCCGTATTCTCGCTCATGGTTATGCCATATCCGAAGGTGAGCGACCAAGGCATTGAGAATCTCATGTAGCCATCACCGTCGGTATCGGCCTTGCCACCCTTGTCATCTTTCGACGCACCATGCTGCGCGTCTATCATCGTGTCGTCGACATTGCTCTCTATGTCGGTGTCTATCTCGTCATCATCGCTTTTCTTGTTCTTTTTTGTGTTATCATCCTTGGCGCCACCAAAGAGCTTCTTTATTTTCTCCGGTGTCAAGGTATAAGAAATGTTTTGTGACATGCCTTGGAAGCGTCCCCACTTTCCCATGCCCCAATAGGTGCGATTGCCGACATAAGGCTTGCCTTGATCGTCGAGCTCGTAAGCATACGACGCGAATACGCCCGTCATGTTGAAAGTATAGTTTTTCCACCATTTCAGTCGGAGGTTGACCGTCAAGTCACTGAGCGGTTTCTCCTTAGCGGCCATGTTGTACGACATAGACCATCCAAGCTGGTCGATAAGGCTTATCTTCTTGAATCCGGTAGAGTCCTTGTCGCTCTTCACCTTCATCTCTATGTTGTTGTCGAAACTCCAAGAAATGCTACCGGTGCGGCCTCTGCCTGGCACGCCATACAGCTCATTTTGGTAAGGCGAGTATTGCACGAGTGAGACATTGCCGTCGGCATCCGTCTTTTGGTATGTCTGATAATAACCGTAGCGCGACGCGCTGAAGTCAGGAGCGTAGCTGAAGCTCACCGTTGGCGTTATGACATGACGTATGGCCTGCACCTTGTCGCCAAAAAGCTTGCGGTTTGGCTTCCAGAAACCATAAATCTTCGTCGATGCCGACAGCGAGAGGTTCCAGTTGTACACGTTGTGGAAACCATAGGTGGTGTCGGCTACTTCCGTCTGCGTCCTTTCATTCCACGACTTGGTAACCTTGTTGGTATACATTCGGTCGGTGAAGTTGAACGATGGATTGAGGTTGATGTATTTGAACAATGTGAAGTTGGCGCTTATCGGGATGTTGTGCTGGAATCCATTGCGCCAATCCTTGATGAGGCTTGAATGCATCAGCTTGTTTTCCTTTGTGTTGATGGAATTGGAGAATTGGCCGGTATAGCTCATGGCTATCTTCTCATACCATCGCTCGTCGCCAGCGGCATGCTTGCGACGGAATGGGTAGAAGCGAGAGATGCTAATGTTAAGGTCAGGCAACGTCATCGAGATTGTGGAGTCGCGCATGTTCTGACTCAGGTTTGCCGTGGAGCTCAGCGTCATGCCGATGCTCGAGAACGTGGTGCTCCAGTTGACGGAAGACGTACGTGTCGATTGTGTCAGCGACTGCGGATTGTACATGCTTGTCAGGTTATTGCGCTCATAGCTCGACGTGGCGAAGTTGACACTCGCTGAGAGGGACATGAACGGATTGGCCTTGGCGTCCTGCCTGTGGCTCCATTGCAACTTGAAACTGGTCTGCTTGGCATAATCGGGCATGCCTTTATCGCCAGTACGCGTGTCTTGATAACTGAAGAGGAACGAGCCATTATACTTGTAACGCTTCCGATAGTTGCTCGTGGCCGTGAGTCCCCATGACCCTTTGGTGTATATCTCGCCTATGAGCTTGAGGTCCATCTTGTCGCTAATGGCAAAATAGTAGCCTCCATCCCTAAGATAAAAACCACGATTCTGCTCGTCGCCATAACTTGGCATTATGAAACCGGAGCTGTAACTCTTCGTGAACGGGAAGAAGCCGTAAGGTATGGCAAACGGCAAAGGAACGTCGGCTACGACGATGTAGGCCGGGCCAAAAACCACATCCTTGCCCGGGCGCACCTTGGCACGGGAAAGGGAGATATAAAAGTCGGGATGCTCCTTATCGCAAGTGGTATAGCGACCGTGGGCGAGATAGACGTCGCCGGTGGCCGTACGCTTTGAGAGCTTGCTCCTCAAGAAACCATCCTCTTGCTTGGTCAACGCGTTCCGCACCAGGCCTTTCTTGGTCTTAAAGTTGAAAGCAATGGTGTCGGTGTCATAATTGTCGGCTCCCATCACGAAGACCGGGCGACCCTTAATGCCGCTTTTCTCCGTGCTGTCTGGCGAGCCGGTGGCGTGAACGAGAGAAGAGTCGAGGTTCATGCGAATCTTGTCGCTCTTCAAGTCCATGTTCTCATACTTCACTTCCGAGTTGCCATATAGCTTGGCGTCCTTGGTCATGGCGTCATAGACCAATGAGTCATTAGCCGAATAGGTGACGGGAGCGTCAATGCCACGCTTGCTCGCGCGATTTATTGAATCGGCCCTGATGGAGTCGTCAACAGCCTTGTTGTGATGATAAACCGCAAGCTGGAGTGAATCCATCGAGAGTGTATCTATCTCGGCCGTTTCTATTTTTGTAGAATCGTTGCTTCCCTTGCCGTCTGTCTTCCCCGCCTCATGCTTCTTCACCGGCAGAAGCGAGCTGCTTCCTGCCCAAGCACATACCACGGCGGAAATGAATAATATGATGAAAGACTTAGTCCTTAAATATGTCCACATTACTAATGCATATATTTTAGTGCATATATTACTGCATAATTTCATGCATAATATCGGTGCAAAATTACAATATTATCTTGTGAAAAACGCCCTATTTTCGCAAAATTAACGTCTTGTCAAGAATTTACATCGCGATTGCATCGTCGCGGATAATGCTTTGCCGAGTACACCTTTTATCGCATGCAATAGATAATCTTAATTCCGTCTTAGACTTGTGTTAATATTGCCTAAATGTGATTAATAATCCACCTTCCGTTTTTGCAATTGTAAATAAATGGTTAACTTTGCAGAACCATATCGGATTATTCACGTAATTCCGAGTGGCTAAAATCATAATGGATGGTTCCGTAGCTCAGCTGGATAGAGCAACAGATTTCTAATCTGTGGGTCTAGGGTTCGAATCCCTACGGAATCACGATTCAACTAAAAGGAAGCTTGAGGAAGGCTTCCTTTTTTGTGTTTATAATCAAGAGGAAGATTTTTCTTAATGTGAATGGATTGCATCGCTCTAATGATAAATATTTAGTGTTAACAAGTCTTTGCCTGCTATAAGGAGACAAGAATTCCTGAGCTATAGCTATTTGAAGGCCTCGTCCAGCACACAAGACCGCCCCGTGCAATACGACAAAGGATTACCGACTTTAGCAGATAATAATATTTTACAAATGGTCGTCTGAGAATCGATTTTTTTCAACCAAGGCGTCGCTTGGTTGGAAATGACGTAATTATGGGGCGTTTTGATAAACAGCTGACTATCAAGAAATTATATTTTTATAGGTTTCCCGGTGTCGCAAATTCGCTAAAATGGCATCGCCGTTACGGTGCAATCGCATCGCCGTTACGGTGCAATCGCGTTGCGATTACAGTGTAACGGCGATGCGATTACGGTGTAACGGCAACGCGATTGCACTGTAACGGCAATGTTTTTTGGCCAAAAACCGGTCAACGGCATTGTCAAAGAGCGTAAGGCTACCCTTTTTCCGCTCTAAAAGCACCTGTCTCCAAGTGTTAAATTTTGGCAATAATTATTTACAAAAACGACACGAGCGAATGATAAAAGGCCTTGTGTACACGCCCCACGGGCTAAGCTAAAAAAAGGAAGCGAGGCGAGAGCCTTCACCCCAAGATTTGGCTGGCATGTTCTTTGACCTTTATCTCCTTAGGCCCGATGACGCGAGTGACGACGCCATGCTCGTCGGCGAGGAATGTAGTGCGGAACACGCCCATTACCGTCTTGCCATACATTTTCTTCTCGCCATACACGCCGAGAGCCTCAACAAGACGCTTCTCAGTGTCGCAAATGAGGGGGAAAGGCAGGCTGTTTTTCTCTATGAACCTCTTGTGGCTTTTCGCGTCCTGCGTGCTCACGCCTATCACGGCATATCCCTCGGAGAGGAAACGCTCATAGTTGTCGCGAAGGTTGCAAGCCTCGTTGGTGCATCCTGGCGTGGAGTCGCGAGGATAAATGTAAAGCACCAACTTCTTGCCGCTCAACTCGGCAAGGGTCCATTCCTTTCCGTCCTGGTCAACACCAAGGACCTCTGGCAATTTCTGTCCTACTTCCATAATCGTTTGTTTTTATAGTTTGCAATAATAAGTATCATTTTCTTATAAAATGAGGGTGCAGTTCATCCCCATAACGTGAATCATACCTGAATCCTTCCGACTCGAAACTTAACATGTCAGTCAGCCGCGTAATCCGGCGTTGAATGATATACCTCGTCATGGCTCCACGACAGCTTTTGGCATGAACAGACACCACCTTGATGGTGTCGCCCTTGTCCACGTAGAACAAGGGCTGAACGACCTTCACCTCTTGGCACACCCTCTTCCAGTCGAGAAGGTGCTCAAACTCTTCTGTGGCAAGATGAACGAGGATTCCGTCATCGGCCTTTACCGCTTCTATCAGCATGTCTGTGAGATATTGCTTCCAAAAGGCAAAGAGGTTCTTGCCGCCGGCAGCCTCCAGCTTCACCTTTCCTTCCATGCGATAAGGGTGAATGGCGTCCAACGGACGCAGCAAGCCATAGAGGAAAGACATGATGAAGAGATGTCCTTGGGCAAAACGGAAGTCTTCGTGAGAGAAGGTTTCCGCCTTGAGATATTTGTAAGCCTGCCCAAAGTAGGCGAGGATGGCAGGCAACCGTTCTTCCTCATTCCAAAAACTTTGATATCGCAGTTTGTTCTCAATGGCGATGGCTTGGCTGCACCCCAATTCCTTCATTAAGCGGTGCTTGTCCCATGAGGCAAGTTCCTGTACGAAGCGTACCGTTATATCCTTAAACTTCGGCACGCTATTCATCGGCACCTCCACAGAGGTGGACGCGTTCATGATTTTAGCTGAGGCCAAGACTATTTGCATAGAATCTGTTTCTTTGAGCAAATAAAGTTACGACATTCTATCCTAAACCATGGGATTTTAAATGAATGTTTAACAAAAATTATTTTGAAAGACCTAAACGAAACAAGGGCACAAGATTTGCTCCAATAATTTGACAATCTCAAAGTTTTTGCCTATTTTTGCATAATAAACCATACCATCATGGAACAGCAAGCAAAACGAGTACCATACGGCGTGTCCGACTTCAAGTCCGTCATTGAGCAGAACCAGTATTATGTAGACAAGACAATGTTCTTGCCGGAATTAGAGAAACAGCCAAACAACCTGTTCTTCATCCGTCCGCGTCGCTTCGGAAAGAGCACGCTGCACCGTATCATTATGCAGTTCAAGGGATGGGAACTGGCGAGGATGGAGGAAGTGTAAGGCAAGATGCCGCCCCCTCTTCCAGTTATGTATTGACAGTTTCTACTGGACAGCAATAATTACTTATTTATAGGTAAATTAAAACCAAATCCTTGCCTGTCCGCAATATTATCCATAATTTAGCCGTACAAAAAAGCAAATGAAATTATGACAAACGTATGGATAAGCGCCGCTGGACTTTGCGGAGCTACAATAATAGGCAGCATTCTTGGATTCGGGATAAAGGAGTTGCCGCACAAATGGAACGACACGGTGCTTGGCTATTGCGCCGGAGTGATGCTCGCCGCCTCAACGTTAGGACTGATTGTCCCTGCCTTTGAGTCAGAGGCAACGCCATGGTGGCTTGTCGCCGTAGGAGTAATGGCAGGTGCCTTGTTCCTCAACGTCCTCGACCTCGTGACGCCCCACCTCCACCACATCACCGGCCTCGACGTAGAAGAGCACCACAACAACTCCACCCTCAACCACATTCTTCTATTCGTCATGGCCATCGCCATCCACAAATTGCCCGAAGGCATTGCCGCAGGAGTGAGCATGAGTGAGGGCGAGGAGGCGTCGTGGACTGTGAGTTTCGGCATCGCGCTGCAGAACATACCCGAAGGCATGGTTATAATAGCGCCGCTGCTGCTCGCCGGAGTGAAACGCATGCGTACATTCATAATATCCGTAGCCATCGGTCTACTTGAGGTCATCGGTGTGTGGACAGGATTCGCCATGGGCAACGTGTCGGCCTCCATGCTTCCCGTCATGCTTGGCTTCGCCGGTGGCGCGATGCTATACGTCACGAGCGACGAAATGATTCCCGAGACCCACGCCCACGGCTATCAGAAACAAGCCACCTACGCGCTACTGCTCGGCTTCATGACATTTGTTTTGTTGGAGAGACTGTTGTGAAACCTAAGCGTCACACACGTAACCCGCAGCCTCGGTCTGGCGCATATCGTCCAGAAGCCTGTCGCTAATCAGATTTTCATAAACACCTTCTTTTAGTTTCATAAGCAACAAAGAGCTCACCAGCGGGGGCATCAAATCTCCGCTGCAAGGATATTACAATATGTTATTCCACCTGCAAATGTACTAAAAGATACTCTGCAGCCCCTGCAAAGCACACGATACGCATTTACCGGAAGAGACAGAAACAGGAAGGCTTCTTGCTAAATGGTAAAAAAATTTCAATAATGTGAATAACATGTTCCCCCAAAAACGTACCTTTGCAACAATATTCACATCCAGAAGTTAGTTTTTTATAGTTATGAGAATCAAAAAATTGTTTTGGTTGTCACTATGTGTGATTGGTTTAGGAGCTTTGTGCTCTTGCGACTCAAGCAGCGCCCCCGATGATAACGCCACAAGTCTGCCAACACAAATCTCTGACGATTTAGCCAAGCGTTGTCCTGGCAACACCATTGAAAAGACATTCACATTCACGGGCAGCGACTTTTACGGCCACTCCGACTCAGAAAAGACTTATGTTTATTCGGTGGATAAAAACAAGGACGAATGGCTGGTGATCTACACTGATCGCTCATGGAGCAGGACTATACACACGCTTAAAGACGTCATCACGTTGAACGAGGCCGTGAGGTTCCGCTTGTTCAACGACTTCCAGGAAGATATAAAAAATGGCTTCAGCGAGATAAAGGAGGTATCGCAAAACTGCATTAACGGCAAATATTACATCTTGCGATACGTTTCTGACATTCCTGCAGCCAAGAATTGCGAACACACCCTCGTGATGGGAGCCGACGGAAAGGTCCTAAAACTGACGACATACCAACTCAACAATATTGATGACGTACGTCCTTTAGCCTCAGACATAGACTGGATAGCCAAGCATTATGACGGCGCGTCGGTAGCGGCCTATGTCAACGACATGGGCAATGACGATTATATCACAATGCACAACGGTGTAGTGAAAAACATCTGTTTCAAGTCTTACGGATCGGAGAGAAAGTGGGAAAAGACAGAATACGATTTACCACAGGGCGAAACCGTGCCAACTACCGTGCTCGACAATCTGAACGCCTCGGCCCCAGGGTTCAATTATACCCAGGTGACAGTGACGGAAACGCCCATCGGCAAAAGCTACACTTTTATCGACGGCACAAGTCCTGAGCGCATAGGGCACATCATCTGGGCACACCTTGACACGCAAGGCCTATAAGGGTTACTCCTTGTCGGTATATATTCCGAATTGCTTGAAGATGATATATGCTTTGCAGGGGGGCGACCCCCGCAAAGCGTTACCCAAATTCGCGTAACGAGCTTATTCGTGAATGTCCTTCACGGCACGTCCCGATGGCTCATTCATGTTCTTGAACGCCTCGTCCCAAGCCAGGGCCTCGGCCGTGGAGCAAGCCACGCTGGGCACGCTGGGCACCGAGCGCGCCGCGCTGTCAGACGGGAAGTGCTCGGCGAAGATGGAGCGATAATAATACTCCTCCTTGTTGCGAGGCGGGTTTATCGGGAAGCGCTCGGCGGCGTGCGCCATCTGCTCATCGCTCACGGCAGATGCGGTAATCTGCTTCAAGGTGTCAATCCACGAATAGCCCACGCCATCGGAGAACTGCTCCTTCTGCCTCCACGCTATCTCCTCGGGCAGCATGTCGGAGAAAGCATCGCGCACCACCTTTTTCTCGATCTCCTTGCCCGGGCACATCTTGTAGCTTGGGTCTAACGTCATGGCCACGTCGAGGAACTCCTTGTCGAGGAACGGCACGCGCCCCTCGACGCCCCAAGCCGACAGCGACTTGTTGGCACGCAGGCAATCGTAGAGGTGAAGCTTTGACAGCTTGCGCACCGTCTCCTTGTGAAACTCTTCCGGCGTTGGCGCCTTGTGGAAATAGAGGTATCCGCCGAAGATCTCATCGGCACCCTCGCCCGACAGCACCATCTTTATGCCCATCGACTTTATGACCCTGGCCAGCAGATACCTGGGCGTTGAGGCGCGCACGGTGGTGACATCGTAGGTCTCGATGAAATATATCACGTCGCGTATGGCGTCGAGACCCTCTTGTATGGTATAGTTTATCTCATGGTGCACCGTGCCGATGCGTTCGGCCACCAGCTTTGCCTTGGCAAGGTCGGGCGCGCCTTTCAAGCCCACGGCGAAGCTGTGGAGGCGAGGCCACCATGCCTCCGTGGCACCGTCGTTCTCCACGCGGTGTGAGGAGTAGCGTGCGGCAATGGCGGAAATGACACTTGAGTCGAGACCGCCGGAGAGGAGCACGCCATAAGGCACGTCGCTCATGAGCTGGCGTTTCACCGCGCTCATCAGTCCGAGGCGCACTTCCTCGACCGCGTCGCCGTAAGACAACTCTTCCTTTGGCACCGTCTCGCCCTGCATCCAGCCACGTGTATACCACCGCTGCATGCCCTTGTCGGCCTGTCGGCTCCAATAGTAATGGCCAGGAAGGAAAGGCTCGTAGCGGTCGCACTGGCCTTCAAGGGCCTTCAGCTCGGATGCCACATACACCTTGCCGTCCTTGTCGTAGCCAATGTAAAGAGGTATGACGCCTATCGGGTCGCGAGCGATAAGAAACGAGCCATCCTCGACATCGTAAAGGGCGAAAGCGAAGATGCCGGACAAGCGCTCAAGCAACGGCACGAAAGAAGACGCGCCATTGGCCTTCCACTCACGATAGAGGGCCAGGATGACCTCGCAGTCGGAACCCGTCTGATACTGGTAATCGCTCGTCGACTGGCGGATGGAGGTATGGTTGTAAATCTCACCGTTCACGGCAAGCACTTGTTTCTTGTCGGGCGCGAAGAGAGGCTGCCTGCCGCTTTCCGGGTCGACAATGGAAAGACGCTCATGGCACAATATGGCAGACGGGCCAGTGTAGATGCCACTCCAGTCGGGGCCGCGATGACGTATTTTCTGACTCATACGCAGCGCCTTCTGGCGCAATTCGGGCGTCTGCTCACCGATATTGAATATTCCTACTATTCCACACATAATCTTCTCCTTGTCTTTTTCTTTTATGATGGTTTGTTTATAAACTCTCGTTTGCAACCAAATCTTTAGGTTACGGTTGCAAAATTACAATATTAGCAGGAAACCAACAAACAAAAAGACAATTATTTTATGATTTTCTTATCATTTTGTCATCAGTGATAAAGGCTTACTATCCCTTGTGCATGATATTGCGCGGATGATGCTCAAGAATCTCTTTTCTCAACGACTCGTCGTCGAGGTGCGTGTATATCTCCGTGGTGCCAATATTGGCATGGCCAAGCAACACCTGTATGACACGCAGGTCGGCTCCGCCCCTGAGCAGAGCCGTGGCGAAGGAGTGGCGCAAGGTGTGCGGCGATATGGTCTTCTTGATGCCGGCCAGTTTGGCCTGACGTTTCACCATGATGAGAATCATCACGCGCGTGAGGTGGTGGCCTCGCCGGTTGAGGAACACATAATCCTCTTCGCCCGGCTTGACCTTCAAGCGGTCGCGGTCGATGAACCAGCGCTGAAGCTCGGTTATCGCCCTGTCCGACATGGGCACGAGACGTTCCTTGTCGCCCTTGCCCGTGACGCGCATGAAATGCTCATTGAGGTTAAGGCCAGACAACTTCAGGTTGACCAGCTCCGACACCCGCAACCCGCAAGAGAAGAGCACCTCTATGATGGCGCGGTTGCGCTGCCCCTCGTTGCTCTCGAGGTCGATGCTGTCCTCGAGCCTGTCCACTTCCTCGGTGGAAAGATATGTGGGCAGGTGCTTGGGTAGGATTGGCGACTCCAGAAGTTCGGTGGGGTCTACCTCAAGATAGCCATCGAGGGTTAGGAAGCGATAAAACGACCGCACGCCGAAAAGAATGCGCGACTGGGACCGAGCGCCTATGGCATACTCGTGGAGAGAGGCGGCAAACTGTTCCAAATCATCAAGCTTCACGTCAATGGGCGACATGTCGCGCTCGGAGAGGAAGCGCATGAAGTAAGTCAGGTCGTGGCTATAAGCCTCCTGCGTGTTGACCGAATAGTTTCGGTCAAGCTTGAGATAACGCATGAAACGACGCACGAGGTCTTCGCCTAATGATAAATTATTTTGGTTTTTCTTTTGCAATTTAATCGTTTATCTTTAATTTTGCCGTCAAAGTTAACCATTTGTTGGCAGAAACGGCTAACATTATTATTAAAAGAACATGAGAAAGATTCAGATAATCAACGGGCCCAACCTCAACCTCCTTGGCGTGAGAGAGCCTGGAATATACGGCAACAACTCGTTTGAGAGCTACCTGCCGGCGTTGCGCGCACTGTTTCCCGACGTGCAGATTGACTATTACCAAAGCAACATCGAGGGCGAGATGATCAACAAGATGCAAGAAGTGGGCTTCGGCTACGATGGGATCGTGCTCAACGCCGGCGCCTACACCCACACCAGCATAGCGTTGCTCGACTGCATCAGGTCACTGCGCTGCCCAGTGGTGGAAGTGCATATCAGCAACGTGCACCAACGCGAGGAGTTCCGCCACCACTCCATGATAAGCTCGGGCTGCAAGGGCGTGATATGCGGCTTCGGACTGCAAGGCTACGAACTGGCAATAAGAGGACTTCTGAACAATGATTGAGCCTGAAAGCATCGTCGATTACGCCACCGCCAAGTCTGACGCGGAAGGCGACTACCTGTACCGCCTCTGGCGCGCCACCAACATCCACACCGTGCATGGCCACATGGCCTCTGGCCACCTCCAGGGACGGCTATTGAAAATGCTCGTCATGATGCAACGCCCACGCGCCATCCTCGAGGTTGGCACGTTCTCGGGCTATTCGGCACTGTGCATGGCGGAAGGCTTGAAAGAGATTGCCGGGCAGGCAGACAAGCCTTATGGGGCAGACAAGACTCGACTGTACACTTTCGAGATAAACGACGAGATGGAAGACTTCACCCGTGAATGGATCGACGGCTCCGACGTGGCCGACCTCATCGACTTTCGCATCGGCGACGCCGTGGAAGAAGCCCCTAAGCTGGGCGTGAAGTTCGACTTCGTGTTCATCGACGGCGACAAGCGCACATACAGCGAGGTCTACGACGCTCTGTTCCCACTCGTCAACGAAGGCGGAATAATCCTCGCCGACAACACGTTGTGGGACGGCCATGTCGTGGAAAGCGCATACGACCACGACAGCCAGACAATAGGAATAAGGTGTTTCAACGACCACATAGCCGAAGACACTCGAATAGAGAAGGTTATAGTGCCCATTCGCGACGGACTGACCATAATACGCAAGAAAAGGCTGGCAAACGCAAGACACGAAAAATAAGAAACCGTTTTTTACCGATTTCTTTTGAACATGTCATTACTTTTTCGTAATTTTGCAGGAAATATTGACACACACAAATGAGCAGACAGAAAACGAACCTCATGCTTAACGACGCGATATGCCGTATGGCCGCACCCGAATCATTGCAAGGCCTGTTTCATGAGCATGAGGAAGGTTATCCTCTCCCTTCAAGCGAAAGCCTTGAAGAAATCATACAGCTGGCTCGTGCCATCCTCTTCCCTGGCTATTTCGGGAAGTCGCAAGTCAATATCCATACCATCAAATACCAGATTGGCGTCAACGTTGAGCAGATGTACCACTTGCTCTGCGAGCAGGTTCTCGCGGGATTGTGCTTCAGCCATGTGTCTGATGCCGACACCGACAAGGTGAAAGTGGCCGACACCGACTTGACGATGCGCGCCCACGACATAGCGAGAGAGCTCATAAGCCGCTTGCCGGAGATAAGGCGCGTGCTTGCCACGGATGTCGTGGCGGCATACAACGGCGACCCAGCCGCACACAGCCACGCCGAGATAATATCATGCTATCCTGTCATAAAGTGCCTCACCAATTATCGCGTGGCCCACGAGCTATACCTCTTGGGCGTGCCACTCATACCGCGCCTCATGACAGAGCTTGCCCATTCGGAGACAGGCATCGACATCAACCCTGGCGCGACCATTGGAGAGTATTTCACCATCGACCACGGCACGGGCGTGGTGATTGGCGAGACGTGCCGCATAGGACGCAACGTGAAGCTCTACCAAGGCGTGACTCTCGGGGCGAAGAGCTTCCCTCTCGACAAGGATGGCAACCCGATAAAAGGCATACCACGACACCCCATCATCGGCGACAACGTGATAATATACGCCAACGCCACCGTGCTGGGAAGGGTGACGATTGGAGCGGGATCCATAATCGGCGCCAACGTGTGGATTACCAATGACCTTAAACCAGGCTCAAAGAAATACAAACAACAGAAAAAAGATATATTTGATTTAGAATTCAATAATGGAACAGGAATTTGAACTTATCGCCAAGACGTTCATGGGACTTGAGAACGTCCTTGCCCAAGAGCTCATCCAGCTTGGTGCCAACAACGTACAGACAGGTCGACGCGTGGTCACTTTCACCGGCGATAAAGAGATGATGTATCGTGCCAACTTTCAGTTGCACACCGCTATCCGCATCCTCAAGCCGATAAAGCATTTCAAGGCGCGCTCAGCCGAGGACGTATATAATAATGTGAAAACCATCGACTGGGGCAAGTATATCCAGACGGGCAAGACTTTCGCCGTCGACTCCGTGGTCTACTCTGATGAGTTCCGCAACTCACACTTCGTGACCTACAAGGTAAAGGACGCCATCGTTGACCAGTTTCGCGAGAAGACCGGCAAGCGCCCCAACATCTCCGTGGCCAACCCCGACATCCGCCTGCATATCCACATTGCCGGCGACGACGCCACGATAGCACTCGACTCGAGCGGCGACTCGCTTCATCGCCGTGGCTACAGGCAGGAGAGCGTGGAGGCCCCGCTCAACGAGGTGCTCGCGGCTGGCATGATACTCATGACCGGCTGGCACGGAGAGTGCGACCTCATAGACCCCATGGACGGCTCCGGGACAATAGCCATAGAGGCAGGGCTCATCGCCCGCAACATCTCGCCCGGCGTGTTCCGCAAGTCGTTCGCCTTTGAGAAATGGCCTGACTTCGACAAGGAGCTGTTCGAGGACATATACAACGACGACTCGCAGGAGAGGCCTTTCGAGCACCATATCTATGCCTACGACATCGACATGAAAGCCGTGAACACGGCACGCATGAACGTCAAGGCAGCCGGCTTGTCGCAAGACATCAGCGTGGAGCAACAAGACTTCAAGGACTTCAAGAAGCCTGCCGAGAAGAGCATCATCATAATGAACCCTCCTTACGGCGAGCGCATCACCACGCCTAACCTCCTGGGCACCTACCACATGATTGGCGAGAAGCTGAAGCGCGAGTTCGGTGGCAACGAGGCTTGGGTGCTGTCGTACCGCGAGGAGTGCTTTGAGCAGATTGGACTGAAGCCTTCGATCAAGATTCCGCTTTATAACGGCTCGCTCGAATGCGAACTGCGCAAATACACACTCTTCGACGGCAAGCTGGCCGACTTCCGTCGCGAAGGCGGCATAGTGAAGACTGAAGAGGAAAAGGCCGAGATGGCCCAGAAACACAGGTTCAAGAAGAACCGTGAGTTCAAGGAGCGCGTGAGCGGCAACGACTTCTATTCGCTCAAGCGCGAGGCTCAGGCCAACGAGGAAGGCGACATCCGCACATTCAAGTTCCATTCGTTTGAGGAACGCCGCAAGCCGTCACGTCCACGTTTCGACGACGACAAGCGCGAATACTCACGCCCGAAGAGAGACCACGGACGCAAGGACGACTTCAGAAAGGAGCGCCGTGGCGCGGCTCGCAAGCCAGACCGCCGCAAGCGCGGATTCGATGAGGAGGATTAAAAGGCAAGAAGATCAAGAAAAGAAAGAACATGATTAAAAAGATATTCGCGCTTATGATGTCGGTAGCGTCGCTGTTTGGCGCGGAAGCGCAGGCCCAGACAAAACAGTTCACCCTTGAGGACTTGAACTTCGGCGGGGTGAACTATCGCAAGTTCGTGCCGGAGAACCGTTGGACAACATGGTGGGGCGACGAGCTCGTAAGGCTCGACGCGGAGTATTGCTCCATCGTTGACAAGAACAGCGGCAAGGAGAAGACCTTGCTCACGATTGAGCAACTCAAGAAAAGCGGCCTGAACGTGCATTCATTATACTCGGCCACGTTTCCTGAGGCAGGAAAGCCAATCGTGATGCTGACTTCAGGCAACCAGACCGTGGCCTACAACTGGAAGACGCGTAAAACACTTTGGACCATCAACATGGCCTCGGGCACACAGGCCTCTGACTTCTGCTATGCCACACGCTCGTTGGCTTACGTCAAGGACTGGCAGCTCTACGTGGCTCAACCCACCGCAGGCAACAGCGCTGAGCCCGTGAGCGCGACGAGAAAGCTCACGAACGACGGCTCGCGCGAGATTGTATACGGACAGAGCGTGCACCGTGATGAGTTTGGCATCAACGGAGGCCTCTTCTGGAGCCCGGACGGAAAGAAGCTCGCCTTCTACCGCATGGACCAGTCGATGGTGACCGATTATCCACAGGTTGACATCCCCGACCCTGACGTCACGCCTAAGTCGGGTTCGCGCATAGCCAAGGCCGACCCTGACAAATATCCCATGGCGGGTGAGACAAGCCACAAGGTGACGCTTGGCGTCTACGACATGACTACACAAAAGCTCGTCTACCTCAAGGCTGGCGATCCAACCGACAGGTATTTCACCAACGTGGCGTGGAGCCCAGACTCTAAGACCATCTACATGTTTGAGCTGAACCGCGACCAGAACGATTGCCGCCTCGTGAGCTACAACGCCACGACGGGCGACAAGCTGCAGGAGTTATATCGGGAGACCGACGACAAATATGTGGAGCCTCAGCACCCTATCGTATTCCTGCCCTGGGACAGCAACAAGTTCATCATGCAGAGCCAGAAAGATGGTTACAACCACTTCTACCTTTGCGAAATAAAGAATGAAGAACGAAAAACGAAGAATCCTAATGCGGAGTCTTCACAAGGTTCCGCAACCAACCAGGAGAATTCTTCACTCTCCGCACCTCACCCTTCACTCAACATGCGTCAGTTGACAAGCGGCAAGTGGGTCGTGGAGAACTTCCTCGGATTCAACACGAAACAGAAGGCTATCGTGTATGAGAGCAATGAGTGCAGCCCAATACAAAAGAACATTTGGATGGTTGACGTTGCCACGGGCAAGCGCGCCCTTATGGACGACAACGGCAAGGGTTGGCACAACGGAACGCTTAGCGGAAGCGGTCAGTATGTGGTGGACAACTACTCAACGCCGACCACTCCACGCAACATCGCCATCGTGAACGCCGCAAACCGTCATCACACTCGTTGGCTCACGGCGGCTGATCCTTGGAAAGGCTACGACGTGCCCGAATACCGTTGCGGAACAATAAAGGCGGCTGATGGCACCACAGACCTTTACTACCGTATGGTGATGCCAACTGGATTTGACCCCAACAAGAAATACCCTGCCATCATCTACGTGTATGGAGGCCCGCACGCCCACAACATTGACGCGCGTTGGCATTATTCCTCACGCTCGTGGGAGACCTACATGGCGCAACACGGCTACCTGCTTTTCATCCTCGACAATCGCGGCTCCGAGAATCGTGGCAAGGCCTTTGAGCAAACCACGTTCAGGCATCTCGGCGACAACGAGGTGGCAGACCAGATGAAGGGTGTTGACTTCCTGAAGACCCTTCCATACGTTGACAGCACACGTCTTGGAGTGCACGGATGGAGCTTCGGCGGATTCATGACCATCAACATGATGACCACTCATCCCGGAGTGTTCAAGTGCGGAGTGGCTGGCGGCCCCGTGATTGACTGGAAGTGGTATGAGGTGATGTACGGCGAGCGCTACATGGACACGCCGCAGACCAACCCGGAAGGTTACGCGCAGTCGTCTCTCCTGCCCAAGGCAAAGAACCTGAAAGACAGGCTCGAGATAATCATCGGCGGCAACGACCCCACGGTGGTGCCACAGCACGCATTGTCGTTCTTGAAAGAATGCATCAAGTATGGCACGCAGCCCGACTTCTTCATCTACCCTGGCGAGCCTCACAACATGCGCGGACATCAAAGCGTGCATCTGCATGAGCGCATTTCAAGATATTTCTTCGATTTCTTAAAATAAAGACATTTATTCGAATTATTAAAACATAACGGTCATGAATATATTACTTTTAGGCAGTGGCGGACGTGAACACGCCTTGGCATGGAAAATCGCACAGAGCAAGAAATGCTCTAAACTGTTTATCGCACCAGGCAACGCCGGCACGGCTGCCGTTGGCGAGAACGTCGCCATAAGCGTAAACGACTTCGAAGCCCTGAAAGACTTTGCCGTGAACAACAATGTGGGCATGGTTGTGGTAGGCCCTGAGGATCCATTGGTGAAAGGTGTTTACGACGAGTTCAAGGCTGACCCAAAGACAAATGGCATAACCGTTATTGGCCCTTCTAAGGCAGGAGCGCAACTGGAAGGCAGCAAGGACTTCGCCAAAGGATTCATGAAGCGCCACCACATACCAACGGCCGCCTACGAGACCTTCGACGGCACGACAGTGGAAGAAGGATGCAAGTTCTTGGAGACATTGAAAGCTCCCTACGTGCTCAAGGCTGACGGATTGGCCGCAGGCAAAGGCGTGCTGATTGTACCCACACTGGAAGAGGCGCAAAAGGAGTTTCGCGAGATGCTCAACGGCATGTTTGGCAATGCCTCGGCAAAGGTGGTCATCGAGGAGTTCCTCTCTGGCATAGAGTGCTCAGTGTTTGTGCTCACTGATGGCAAGCACTACAAGATTCTGCCAGAAGCCAAGGACTACAAGCGCATTGGCGAACACGACACGGGGCTCAACACCGGTGGCATGGGAAGCGTGTCGCCCGTTCCGTTCGCGACAAAGGAGTGGATGGAAAAGGTGGAGAACCAGATAATCCGCCCAACCGTGGACGGACTTGCGGAGGAAGGACTCGACTACAAGGGCTTCATATTCTTCGGACTCATCAATGTCGACGGCGACCCAATGGTAATCGAGTACAACTGCCGCATGGGCGACCCTGAGACAGAGACCGTGATGCCACGACTGAAAAGCGACATCGTGGACCTGTTCGAAGGTGTTGCCAACGGTGACCTCGACAAGCACGAGGTGGAGTTTGACAGTCGTGACGCCGTGTGCGTGATGCTCGTCTCAGGCGGCTATCCAGGGAGCTACAAGAAAGGATTCGAGATTAAGAACATCGACAAGGTGGACCCGGAAAGCATCGTCTTCCATTCCGGCACGGCACTGAAAGACGGCAAGGTCGTCACAAACGGCGGACGCGTGATATGCGTCACATCTTATGGAAAAGACAAAGACGAGGCATTGCGAAAGAGCATGCTCGGAGCCGGGCTCATCGACTTTAAGGGAAAATACTTCCGCAAGGACATAGGGCAAGACCTGTAAGCCTCCTATGACATTAATCATAAATTTGAATTAAACAAGTAGTTTGAAGCGACTTCAAAACCGTATTGCGACATCCCGTTGGTCACTGCACGTGACAGTGGCCTACGGGTTGTTAATAAGCCTTGCAGCCGGACTCCTGACGGAGGCATTATGGCTGAACTTCGCATTGCTCTTCGTCTCCATGATGATGATGGTAGAACTGAACAACAGTAACGCGCTCATTCGCATTTATTCGCGAATGGTGTCTTGCTCGTTCCTCGTCATGACTACCATGTCATTATTTCTTTTCAGGACAATTGACGTGGCGGTGGTCCAGATATCGTTCATCGCATTCCTGCTGTTCTTGCTACGATCCTATCAAGAGCCTAATGCCACAGGACTGACCTTTTACGCTTTCTGCGCCCTCGGCATAGCGAGCATAGTGTTTCCGCAAATACTTCTATTCCTACCGGCGTTGTGGATTGTCATGGCCGTATACATGCAAAGCTTCTCGCCACGCACCTTCCTGTCATCAATCATAGGTGTCATAGCACCGTATTGGTTTGTGGCGGCATGGCTCATCTACACTGGTAAATACGCGTGGCTTGGCACGCATTTCATCAGCGCCCTGCAATTCGGCACACCGTTCTATTTAGCTGATGTCAAGTTGCACGAATGGATCACGTTCGCGTTTGTATTGTTGTGCGCCTTGATCGGAAGCGTCCACTTCATGATATACAGCTACCAAGACAGGATAAGGATAAGGCTTATATACGAGATGCTCATCGTGCTCGATGGGCTCACCATGTTCTTCGCCCTCATACAGCCACAGCATTTCGATTGCCTCTTGGGCATGGCCATCGTGCTCACCGCGCCCATCATTGGCCACTGGCTTGCGCTGACGTCATCAAGGCTAAGCAACATCGTTTCCATGCTGCTCGCGGCAGCCGCATTCGCATTGACAATATACAACATGATAGGTGCATAAAAGTCTTCACGTCTCTCCCTGTCAATCATCATTATGGCTCAGGCTCTAACAGATTTTCTCCTTAACTATGGCTATTGGGGTATGCTCGTCGCGGCATTTCTCGCCGGCAGTTTCTTCCCGTTTTCAAGCGAAGCGGTAATGCTTGGCCTCTTCGCGGCTGGACTCAAGGCCGAACCTCTTATAATTTATGGCACCATAGGCAACGTGCTCGGCTCATTGTTCAATTACAGCGTTGGCCGCATGGGGCGCATGGAATGGATTGAGAGATACCTGCACGTCAAGCAGGCGAGCCTTGACAAGGCAAAAAGGTTCATGGCAGGACACGGCGCCTGGATTGGCTTCTTCGCTTTTCTGCCCATCATTGGCTCTGCCATAACAATATGCCTCGGCCTTATGCGCGCCAATATTGCCATCTCAACCGTCAGCATCACTATTGGCAAGCTATTGCGCTATGTCATATTGATGGCAGGAGCCGGACTATTGGTGTCATGACATAATTATCTACAAGAAACCAGCAAGCGAGCCACATGTGAAGCTGCAAAAGAATCACAAGGATAAATATCAGTAACTGCTGTAAATGAATACTGAAATAAATAAGTAACTTTGCAAATCGAAAGAAGAAAGAGATAATGCAAAACCAATTTTCACGCACGCAATTATTGCTTGGCAAGCCGGCCATCGACACTCTCAACGGCTCACGTGTAGCGGTATTTGGCGTAGGAGGCGTGGGAGGCTATGTGGTTGAGGTACTGGCGCGAAGCGGCGTGGGCGCACTCGACATCATAGACGACGACCGCGTTTGCCTCACCAATGTCAACAGGCAGATACTTGCCACCATATCGAGCGTTGGCCGACACAAGGTGGATGTTGCCGAAGAGCGTATACACGACATCAACCCACGTTGCCATGTAAGGAAATACCAAACGTTTTATCTTCCGTCCAACTCGGCAGAGTTTGATTTCTCGCGTTACGACTATGTTGTCGACTGCATTGACACGGTAACCGCCAAGCTCGACCTCATAAAGCGATGCCATGAACTCAACATACCTATTATTTCGTGCATGGGCGCCGCGTATAAGCTCGACGCCACACAGTTGCAAGTCACCGACATCTGGAAGACCATCAACGACCCATTGGCAAAGGTGATACGCAAGAAGTTGCGCAAGACGGGCATAAAACACCTGAAAGTGGTCTACTCGCCCGAACTTCCCATTGAGAGCATCGACCAACCAGACATTAGTTGCAGATACCACTGCATCTGCCCTGCCAAGGACATGCGCGCCTGCACCGAGCGCCACACCATACCGAGCTCCAACGCTTGGGTTCCTGCCACAGCCGGACTGATTTGTGGTGGCGAGGTCGTGAAAGACCTTGTCAACAATGCCCACACCATGCGCGTGGACCTGCAAGAAGACCCCGACAACGTTTATGCCAAGAAGGCGGCCAAGAAGAAAGCCGCTTATCTGGACGACTACAAGAAAAGGGTGGCTGAGAGGAAGAAGGCAAAGGCCATGGCTGACAATGACAACAAAAAAAGCAAAGTGCTGGAAACCGAAGGCGGCAAGGAAGCCCTGCGGGCCGTGGGAGCCAACATCTGAGTCTGGCACATGAAAGGCAAAGGGTGTTCGCGGTCATTATCGTTGGTTGATTATGTTTTTAATCAGTTTATGCCCTTTCAATATAATAACCCATTGGGCATAAGCGTTATTCTATAGATGGAAAAGAAGAAACGGAACAACGCTTATGCTAACATCCTGAAATACACCAGCCTGTTTGGTGGCGTACAGGCCTTGAGCATTCTCGTGGCATTGGTGCGCAACAAACTCGTGGCCGTGCTATTAGGCCCCATGGGCGTGGGACTTCTCTCCCTGTTCAACTCCACGATACGTTTCATTGGCGACTCTACCAACCTTGGCATTGGCACGAGTGCCGTGAAACACATTTCCGAGGCTTATGCCCAAGACGACGAGCAAACAACAAGCCAGACCGTGCAAACCGTAAGGGCATGGAGTGCCATCACCGCTTTATTAGGCATGCTGGCATGTGCCTTGCTCAGCCCCTTGCTCAGCAAATACACCTTCGGCTGGGGCAAGCACACGCTACATTTTCTCCTTCTCTCGCCCGTTGTCGCCATGACTGCCATCATGGGCGGTGAGCTTGCCATCCTCAAGGGCACACGCCATCTGGGAGGCTTGGCACGCATATCCATCATCAACGTGGCGCTGGCCGTCGTCCTCTCCGTCCCGCTCTTCTTTGTCTGGCGCGCAAAGGCCATCGTGCCGTCAATGATAATCGTGGCCTTTGCCCAAATGATCATCACCATGGCCTACTCTTACCACTACCAACCGTTGAACCTGCACATCAGCGCGTCAGCGTTGCGCAATGGCGGAAACATGGTAAGGCTCGGCATCGGCTTTTTTCTCGCGGCAACGTTCGGCAGTTGTGCCGACTTCATCATCCGCTCGTTTGTCAACAACGCGGGGTCGCCCGACACGCTCGGACTGTTCAACGCCGGCTACATGATAACCATGACTTACGGTGGCATGGTTTTCTCGGCCATGGAGACCGATTATTTCCCTCGTCTCTCAGCCATAGCCCGCACGGGCACGACGCTCAACGACACGGTAAACAAGCAGATAGAAGTGTCGTTGCTCATCATATCGCCCATGCTCGTAGGGCTTATCATTGGTTTGCCCATCATTCTCCCCTTGCTCTATTCCCACTCGTTCCTGCCCGTCACATCCATGGCACAGCTCACGGCCCTCGCCATGTTTCTACGTGCCGTGAAACTGCCAATAGCCTATCTGCCCTTGTCGCGTGGCGACTCCAAGGCTTACCTGCTCATGGAAGGCATCTACGCCGTGGTTTATGTCATGCTGTCCGTTTTCTTCTTCCATGCTTTCGGTCTCATAGGCTTGGGCATGGCAATAGTTCTCGTTGCCTCATTCGATTTCATCATGCTCAATGTTTATATGGGTCATCGCTATGGCTATCGCCTGTCTGGCAATGCCATAAAGCTCATGCTCCTGCAGTTTCCTATCGGCATTGCCGCCTACGTGCTCACGCTGAAAACGCAAGGCATCTACTATTGGGTATTAGGCGTTATGCTGACCATTCTCAGCGCTGTCATTTCCTATATTTCCCTTAACAAGCGTATTCATTGAGCGCCAAGACTACCGTTTCCACGTCTTCGTTGGTCATATAAGGATTGCAAGG
>JALEJI010000027.1 GCA_022769825.1 Prevotella sp.
GGAAAATGATATTCAATTAGTCCTAAATAAATATGGCATAGCATATAGTGTTATACCAAAACTAGAAAAGACCCCTATAGATGCCGCATCTCTTCAAATGTCAGGATATCCGTCAATCATTACAACGCACAGATATAATGACATGAGCAGACTGATTTTTAATATACTTCATGAATTAGGTCATATACAGAAACACATGTCTTTCGAAAATGGCAATCAGTGCAATGTATTTGTTTCATCCGAAAATGACTATTCAAGAGACAACAAAGAGGAAAGAGAAGCAAATGAATTCGCCGAAGATATGCTAATTCCAAAAGAGACATGGAAGAAAATGATGTCAACGGGTACAAAGAATTTGTCAAATCAATATATTCTCAGAACTCTCAAACAGTTATCATCAGAATACTCATTGGATTTCAACATCGTAGCATGGAGATATAAGTATGAATCGAGCAGATATAACTTATATGGTATAAAATCACAACCTATTTTATAAAACAATAAAATGCCTACTCACAGCCAAACATGAGTGGGCATTTTTTTGAGTGATAGACAAAAGTCGGATGTTTTGAGAACAATTAGCGAACAAAATATTTTGCCGCAGTTTTCTAGTATTAATAAAAGATATTCTCCATGAAGGACAAAATCATAAACAATAGAGATTTTCGCAGAATGTTACGACCAAACACTTTGAAAGATAGAATTGATTACCTTGATTGGTTGATTGATTTCTATTTCAAAGTGATGGTGGCGTTGCGACCTGTTGGCTTTAAGGACGAGTTTAGAGCCGAAATGAGCCTAGGCGTACAAATGATGTTCACAAAAGCAAAATCGTTTAGGAATCTTCTTGGAGGTTTTAGCCATACAGATGGCATAAGAACTTTGTTTAAGTTAATAGACCATACAGTGTTATTCACTTTAGTACGAACTGCATACGAACAATTGTGCGCTTTTGAACTTGTGAATATTATACCAGACACTCAAGAGAAACAATTCGTAATGGAGAATGCGTATATTGCTTCAGGATTAGTGAGTAGGCATAAACTCTTTACTGAGGACGCACTCAAAAGAAACATGAAGATTCTGAATGAAGAACAAAATGTTATTGATGACTGTAAAGATAGGATTCATAATACAGAATTGTATAAATCATTGATCGAGAAAGAACAAAGGGAATTGGATAAAACGATATTTACAAAGGGTGAATATCAAATTTTATTTGATCAAGGTAAGTTTAATCCGCATGTTGGCTGGGACCAAGTTCGTGATTATATCGGTTTAGATTCAGATATCCTTCATGGCTTATACAAGTATGCATGTAACATGGCACATCCTTCTTACCTATCAGTTATTCAATTCAAAGAAGCTTATAAAGGAAATGCAATGAATAATCTCAAAGAAACAGCAATTATGCAATTTACGGCAATCATGAGTGTGTATATAGGGGACTTCCTCTCTGCTTTCCCTGAAGTTAGACATGTTTACGATGAATTGGATGAAGAATCCAAATTCATGGTAGATATGTATAAAGATGGATTTCGGGAGAGAAGTACAAGATAGCGATAGATACTATAATAAATATGAATAATATAGGAAATACATCTCAAAACAGAATAGCTTCGGAAACAACAGAAGCCATTGAGATTCAAAAGAACAAAAAAGTAATATATTCCTCTGCTGTAGAGGAAGATAGAAGGGAGTTCTTTGGAATTGATGTCAATACTTTCAAAGAGCAAGAGTTCAAGTTAAAGGATAAATCTGAGGTAATTAGGTTTAACGAATTACTGGAGAATTACGTCTATGACGAAATCCACATATCGTTTTCTGCCATCAGTCTTCCTGCATGGTTTGACAAATGTATGGCAATAGAACAAGGCGGACGTTTATTTGCTGCACTCTTTGATTTGAAAATTACGGTAGCCTTTCTGTTCATAGATTCAATCAAGGCTGCACCTGATGGTGATTCTATGAACAGGAGGGATGATATCGATATTCTATCAAATCCTGTACTTTTCAAGAAGAAATTGGAAATGCTTCATGAAAATATTGACCTAGTGATGCGATACAGGGCTTTTTATGATAAATTTATGGGAGTTCTCGTACTAGCATTTTGTCCTGACGAGTACGATTCCTTCGTTAAAGCTGACAGCCGCAAGAAGGAGTTTGGCAAGAAAATGGCTGGCCATCTTGATTCTTCTGATATCAAATCCTTAAATGCCTCCATTTCTCATCTCGATGATACCTTCCGAACACCTGAAGTTCACCAAACAGGTAGAATGCGTAAATGGGTGTTAAGTAGTCGAGATTTATTTCTTGACAATGAAATTGACTTATTTGGGTACATGAATGACATTTTGAATCTTTCTATAGGATTGGATAAGTTGAAAGACATATTATAGACGGTAATGATATTTGTTAAAAGCTAATCCTTAAAGTTTAGGAAGGGGATTCTGCGTAAACAATGCGTAAACAAACTATTTCAGTTAGGGGTATTTTTTGAGATTCAAAGAAGATGATAATTTTGTAAAGCGCAGATAATCAGGAGTGATTGCAAATAACAAAATCTCATGAAATATCACTTTGCGAGACTCATAATCTGGCATAGGGAATCTGCGTTCCCATTGCTGATTGAAGATCTTACGTAGTCGAGCCTTAAAAACTTCGTTTATGCGCGCTTCTTATATGGGTTGTAGAGTTCTTGGCAAATTAAGCACGGCTCATCGTGCTTAATTGCTCTGGCTCTCATAAACATTTGATTATCTATCAAATACAAAATAAAAATAAGATGTCTATTTACGTTGAAAGAATTATAATTCACAATAGAGCCCCATTTGAACATATCGATTTGGAGTTCAAGGATAAAAGCATTTCGGTGTTAACGAATATGGGACTTATTTAGAAGAAGCTCTGTTATATACTAAATCCAAAAGACAAAATATAGTTCAACAATTCGGTCATATACAGGCGACGCTTGTCAGTAAAGCTGTCATAGTTGTCACGTGAACGGCGAAGCCAAGCATAAAGTTCGGGAGCCTCTCTATTTGTTGGCAGAGTGTGATGTTGACATATATAATCCTTCACATCCATACATTTAAGCAAGAACTCTGATTCTGTTGCTGAACGAGGATAACCAAGGTCATCGTATCGTTTCGTTGTGGCATCAAGCAATGCTTTCTGCTCTTCCGAAATTGTCAAGACATCATTAGTCGCATTATGAAACCAGCGCATCAGTGAAGCTTCTTCTTCACTTCCATTATAACTCGGAAAACGATGATAGGTATCCACAAAGTTCTTGAACATCTGAAAACGCTCTTCAAAACTGTAACGCTGCACCGTCGTTGCCACGACGTATTCTGCAGGATACTGCTTCGATGTCAACCCGAAATATTTGCCTTCAAACTCTAAAAAACGCTGCAGGTTCTCATCCTCCATCGTAGCCGCCACGCTGGCTTTGGTGGTGTTGGGATAGTACTCACTTACTCTTTCATAAAGAATGTCTATGTGCTGCGGAACATCAGATTCGCTCAACAGGTCAACAAGTAAGTCGCGGATACTACCGAAATAGACTCCCTCCCAACTGTCTAGCGCATAGCATGATGTCTTGCCAATAGCCCTAATGTGCTTGTGCCTATACAAAGAAGACTTAATCTGCAATGGCTCCGAATATTTATGATCGGGATAACGTCTCTTGAACTCGTTGAATATCTCTTCCACATGTGTCGGTTCGCCTCTTTTGGCCAGGATGTCGTACAGTTCCTCGGCAATGTCGATGTAGTTCTGCGGCAGGTAGAGCTGTCCGTCTTCCGTAATTTGTACCTTATAGATGTCTTTGGCAACAAACCTGATAAGCGCCTTCATGTCTGCCTTCAACTGCTCCGGGACGGCATAGAGAATGGAATCCAGGGCGACGTAGGTGTCCACCGAATACTTAGCGTTGACAATGCTGAACAGTGTGTCCAAGCAGTCGCTGAAGCTGAATCCTTCGACATGCTTGTTCACGAGAATGGTATGCCCCTCTACGTTCTCTACCATGAAATAGCCCTTCAGATTTAGCAAAGCGGCAAAGATTTCGAAGTTCTCAGACAGGTGTTCCGACTCTCTCAATCTGATATACTCTTCCGTTCTCTCATAGACAAACGGCAACCCGAACAATTCCTGGTAGTTCTCCCATCCGTCGTTTGTTGCTATCTCAGATTCCTGCGCGTCTATCGTTCCACTTACTATTTGGCGGCAGCGCTCACGTGTTAGCCCCATAGCGTCGGCTATCTCGTTTAGCGTGCGTTTCTTTCCATCAAAGATACCATGATACAGGCAATAAATCTTGTTCGACCTGTTTTCAGATAATCGAAGATATTGGAGCATTAAGAAAAATAAAGGGGCATGATTATTTTCCTTTATAAAGTCGAACACAAATTGGCGTTGCCTGCTTATAAGATAAGGATAGTCACGCTTTAAGAACTCTGTTTGTATCTCATCATCTGTGAGTTTCGACACTCTATCAAACTCTCGTCTAAACTTTTGGTTGAATTGAAAAATCTCCGTAAGCGTCTTCTTCATGCTCTGGCGAGGGCAGATATTGCGATAGGAAGCCAAAGGCTCATCGGCATACTTAATTAGGTCAGAGAAATGAGGAAGGAATTTGGCAGCGAAATTTTTACTTCTAACGCTTAAACTCGATTCAACCTGTTCTTGATAACTCTTTCCAAGATAATTCTTTGCAATTGGCGACAAGAAATACATAGCCACCTGCTCATAACTGAAATCTTCCATCCTCATTGCAAGGTCCATGCTTTTACGCTTATATTCAGCATAGACATCGTTTTCCGCTTGCTGAGCATTTTCCATTCCAGCCAATGCGATTGCTATGAATTGCTTATATGAATGGCGGATTGCCAGGTTCTCATCTCGGGAGTAATCTTCAACAACAGCAAGCATGTTATCCACATCGCCCATAACCAAGAAATGGAAATCGCTTGGTTGGGGATAGGCAGCCTGAAGATATGATCTCACTCCCGATTCACCAACTGTTACTGCTGTATAAGCTTCGGCTATTATTTTGACAAGATTTTCACCCAAAGCAGCAAAACGTTCTTCTTTTGTCTGCAGTGTTGCTTCTGCGTGACGTCGTATCATTTTGTTAAGAATCAGCTCCATCTCCATGTACGACTTACGACCGAAGTTTCGGATATTAAGCAAATCCATAGGAGTTTCAATTCTATTTAGTACATCGCCAAGGGTTTCTATTCCGGCATGATGTAAACTATTGGCAGTACGAACTGAAATTTGCCCCCAGTCGTACAAGTCCTTGATGGTCGTGTCTAAATTGAATTCCATATCGCTTTACTCTTTTGTATCTTCAACAGTTCCTTCGTACACGGCATTCAGCAAATCTATAGCTCTATCTATAAGATTGCTTGCCTCAACAATATTACCGATTTCAGTTTCTGTAGCCTCATCGTTTTCCAAGTCATCTAGTAAACCGTAGCATCCTACGTGAGCATCGCCAAGTTGCTCTGCCCAAATACCTGCTGTATCTCTATTTTCTTTTCTCATAGCCTTACTTTTTGCGTCTTAATTCTATTGTTGGGTGAGCATCGTACTCCTGTTTCAACGCGTAGAGTTTTGTTCCTGGTGTAATTATGTCTTTTCTGTAATTCGTGTAGAAATTTAGCAACGTAAGGGCATCATCGGAAGTGACGGTATCAATCTCCGCTTTCGAAAAAACATTACGGTGGATAATATTAAGCACATTCTGCTTTTCTACATCATCCAACGTTTCCATACAATGACACCAACACGCTCTCCAATGGTCTGTTCCCATAGAACCTTTTTCATCGAGCCACTTAAAGAAGAAACGATAAAGGATGAATGTCTCAGGCATTTCAAGTAATTCAAAATATTCATCTTCAGTAGAGCCAAAGGCCTCAAGGAAGAAAGACATTCCTCTCCCAATCTTTCCTTTCGTGCTATTCAATATTGCCTGTACCGCACGTATATATTTTCGATTCCAATGTTTTCCGATATAGTCGCGATTGTGCGAATAATCGTCGTCATCACATTTCCCCTTTCGAATCGGGTGGTATTTCATGGGAAACGAGTATATGTTTACGTTTAGCTCATCACACAATTCTACATTGATGCGAAGTCGTTTATACAAATCAATCGGTTGGTCCATGAAGTTGTAAAGAAGATAATTAGAGAACTCTTTTAACCCAGCCTCAGCACTCATGCGGATAGCCTTGTTGTATGAATCGAAGGTTTTAATATCGTCAAAAGCTATACGCAATGGACGAATGGCAATTCTAGACAACTGCGCAACAATCTCTTCTGTAAACAATCGTGCGTCAACACCTTGATTGAAATCCACATATCTCGCCTTGGGAACGGGGTGCTGGTGTTTTTCGTAATATGGTCTTATTTCTTCGTAAGCAGCTATCAATGCTTCCTTTCTTGTTGTTGACAACTTGTTGATATGATAACGGCTGATAATTTTATAAACCTCATACGACTCATCACCTTTCATGGGTTTGAGTTTCTGGTAAAAATCTTGTATCAATCCCTGACTTTTACGAATATAAGCACGGTCATTAATTCCATTTTTCAGATTACGAATAGAAATGTCGAGCAAATTTGGCTGAACAAACTTAGCACCTTTACCAAACCCTGATGCGACTATATCATCAATAATCTCACTGAGATTTTCGGATGCGAGGACATTGTTATCCATTAAAAGCAAATCCTTTTGGTCGCCATATACCTCTCGAACTTTTTCAACACGCTCACGCATCGGAATGTAAGGAATATACTTATTCTCAAGTGTAGGGACTGCACAAAATGCACAATGACGTATGCAGCCACGAGTCATATAGCCATAGAAAGCATTAGACATCGGATATTTGTATTCAATCTCGTCAAGTATTGAGTAATCAAGGGGCAGATTATCAATAATCTGAGTATCTCCCTTGTCTAAGATACCTGGTGCGCCGAGAATACCTACCCAAGGCTTAATTCCTGTAGCTGCTTCAAGTTCCTTTGGTTGTATAGATGCCAAGACACCACCAACCATCAGATCTCTCTTTTTCTTAACCAATAGCTTTGCAAAGTTAATAGTTTCTATCGTAATGTCCCAATAGAATGTAAACAATGTGGTTACACCCACTCTGTCCCATTCGGGTTCTTTCTTCCATATACCCTTCCAGTAGAAGTCTTTCCACTCTGTCAGTTTTGCCAACAGAATCTGTTCCATGTCAGATCGCTCGATAGCGATTTTGTCAACAGCCTCTCTTTTTCGGGTTTTGATATACTCAATAAATTCGTCGCGTTTCAGCCACCAATCAATACTTTTGTCCGTCTTCTCAAAATCCTCTATGCATCGGTCGGCAATACGTTCAATTACAAATTGCTTTAAGTCTCCTTTAAAGAAAGTGACATCCCATCCACCTAAGTTTTTATAATAGGTAGAAATCTTCATTAGGCCAATAGGTGGATACTTATTGGCATAATTCGGTTCTATTAGGAGGACTTTCTTTCTTTTAAGCTTCATCATAAAATTCCTTCACAATTAACCTTTCCATTTCGGCAATTAAATTTTGGTCATGCTCATTATCTGGGCAGAAAGAGTTCAATACTTTAAAAACTCGACGAAGCAACCATATTTCACTTGGATCGAGCACGTTGTTTAATGGAGCAATAATGTCCTGCTGACCAAGAAGTGGCGTTGATGTAGGCGTAACGATATGCTGGCCAGGTAATAATGCTTCATGTTGATACGTAGCTGGTTCTTGAACAGAAACAGGTTTCAGTTGATTATCCGTAGATGGAGAGGATACAGTAGGATTATCAGCAGTCGGTGACGTTGGGAAATCAATATGCGTTTCAGTAGCCGTACCAAGATCTGTAATATCTGTCATTTGCTCTATGCTGTCTGATGAATCAACTTTTGTGTTATCCTTCGAAGGAACGGCCTTTTGGGGTTTCGGCTCCTGTTGATGCACCGTAGTTGGCCTAAGCTTCTCTTCACCTTTTGCCTTTGCTTCAAGAAAAACTGGCTGATATAATAACAACATTCGTTTGGTGGCTTCAAAACCAGCAGCCTTCAGAAGCTTCTCAAATTTTCCAATTCCACGGTTATGGATTAAATCTTTAGCGTTATAATCAATGGCTCCACCATGTTCTTCGATACGTTTAATACCATCATAAATCTTGTCGATGCTCTTCTTCGCCTCATTTGCCTTTGTATAAAGAGTTTTGAGGTTCTCAAAATATATTCTCAAACCATTTTCTAATGCTCTTGATTCTGGTGTTGGAACCAATCCATCACGTGCACCATTTGGTCTAATATTTTTATGAGTTACAAAGAACTCACCATAGAAATAAGAATTACTTCTATCTTCCTTCCAATAATTTGTACCAGACAGGAGATTAGCATCTCCAACCTGAATATTGTGAGACCTCAATCTGATACCAGCCAACTTGTCATCTTTGGGTATCTGAATGGTATATTTTGTGAGTGCATACCATCCCCATCCAAGCATGCCAAACTTTTTGTCCTCTATCTTAAAATATTCCAGGTTGCTAATTTTGTCTTTAGTTCCATTTATTGACAATCCATACTGTTTTTGTATTCTAGTTTCCCCGACGAAAACCTGTACCTTTTCTAAGTTCTCATGTAATGTTTTAAATTCTGGATTATCGGCAGTACTCTTATATATAAGGGTGTTTTTGAACTCTGGCTTATATTCGACGGGAGCCACTTCTCGCAAATAATTACAGATAGCTTCAGAATCTAATAAGGAAGGCGCTGCATCATCCTTCACGCCATTCAATTCTACTTCGAAGAAATGTTCTGATTCATCAGCAGAAAACGTTTCTCTTTTAGTGCATTCATTTATAACATCAGTTGCCAAATAATCTTCCTTATCCGTTTCAACCATCTGCCAAATATTATCGACATCAAAAGTAATTTGTGTACCAATGGCCTCACCTCGTGCAGAGGTACGGAAAATCAGCTCATGACAATAGCCGCCACCCACCAGGCGGCCAATACCATACATACCAGCACAGCTTACTCCGTCTTTGGTTGACGGGGAAATGTCGAGTAAAGTTCGTACAGCATTGGCTGCCTCAATACCGGTACCATTATCTTTGATTTTGATAACCTTGTGTTTGGCATCAATATCGATGGTCACAACTCCGTCCTTGGGTTGGTCCAAAACACGTGTCTCTATCGCCTTGTTGATTGAGTCGAGTGCATTTTGCACGTACTCACGATAGATCGTTCTTTCGTCAGAGTACAGCTGAAACATCAGCATACTCAAAATTTTCTTCCTAACTTCCGAGGAGTAATTCAAATTATGTTCCATAATCGTTTTGTTTTAGCCGTTGGGGAATTGTTTGTAAGCTGGCCTAGGGAATTTCACATTTACAAGTGAGCGGAGAGCAGGATTAGAAATGATGTACTCGCCAGGTGAAAGGCGCGTCATCATGTTCTGGTAAACTTTCGGTATATACCTGTAGTCAGGTTTTGAAACTTCAATTGCATTCGTACGTCCGTATGCCTGTGTGGCACAGTTTCCTTTGACTCTATCGTGAATAGCACTACGGAATTGCTCTACTGAGAAAAGGATAATTCCCAGTGAACGGCCACGCTCAGCGATATCTAGGACCTGATTTAAGATAGGAGAGTTTTTCGGCGCATCACTTGAAGCGTATTTGTTCAGCTCATCCACAAAAACTATTATTTTATCAGGAATGTCACTCCTATCCCCATCAAGTTTTAGGTCATAAATAGCGCGTGTAACACTGCCGAACACAAAACTCTGGGTATTACCGTCAAGGCGAGCAATATCTATCACCATTACATTATTAGCCCTAAGATGGTTTTGTATTTCGTTTGTTAAGTCAACTTCGTTAACAAGACTTTTCCCAAATACATCATTGGAAATGGCTTTGCGGATGCACCTCTTAAATTTTCTCCAACTGACAACTTGAATCTCTTTATTAGCATCAGCATTACCAGCCTTAGTGTATTCATCTATAGTTTCTTTTAGAGTTTCCCACTTCTCAATGTCCTTAAACTTGCCCTCTTCATTCATAATAAAGTTGGCACAGGCTTCCAAGGTATTTGTAGGGTCGTTTTCATTTGCAAGTAGCAAGTCGAGTCGGTCTTTGTTGTCAGCAAAGGTAAATTTGTAGGTAAAGGCTTTCTTGTTTCTCTTCTGCTGCTCAATGTCACTTGGAGCTGCGTATGATTGTACCTTGGCTACGTCGCTTTTGCTATAAGGGTAGTAATAGCGAACATTTTCAAAGGGAGTGTCTGCCAATCCAAGATCAGCATAAATCTGCTTGTCTTCACTACCAAGACCAAGATTGGGTTCGTCGATAGCCATCAAATCACGCCCCTTGACATTGAAAAGAACGAACGCACAAGTTTCTCCACCTTCCAATCTAAACTTGTTCTGAATAGCTCTAAGCAGGAACATAGAATATGATGTCTTTGCAGCCAAGCCTGATATACCAGAAATATTGATATGTGCGCCGTCTGGACCTATTAGGAAATGAGAATCCAAGATGACACGAATTTTAATTTTGTCTTCTCCTTTATACATTTCCAGGTAGCCACAGACAAGTGGGTTCTTTACATCATCATCTGTCAAGCCCAAGGCTTTTTTCACTTCTTCTGCATCGCACAAAGATACTTGTTGGCCGTTTAGAACTGGTGTATAAATTCCAGCGGTATTGCCGCTCACACGTGCGCGAACATAATTCATTCCCAAGCGATTCATGTTTCCAATCTTCTCATCGGTGCTACCGAAATCGCTAGAGATGTAACCCGTAAAATGGCTAGGCGCATCGGTGATATGATTAATTTCCTCAATCACTCCAAATGTGATTGAACCCGATTCGTGGTTAACCTTTACCACATCGAACGGGCTGAGAATCTGTTTTTTGTCCGTCCAAAAATAAAACTCATCGATAGTTGACGGACATTTCTCGGTTGCTGATACCTTTCCTATTACTTTTGCCATTTAGAATAAGTTTAAAATGATGTCAGAATTATAATACTTTGATTTGCAGAAGTTTTCCGTGAGAAAAACTGGGTAAAGATGGTTGGCCCACCGTGTATCGTTTCCATAACATACAGGATAGGCTTCGTTGATGAGGTTTGCGCTGATGATGTTAATTAAGTCAGTATCAATTTGTTCTTCCTCGTTAATAACCACCATTTCGCACTTTACCACGTCAGAGAAATTCGTCTCACGGAAATCACTATTACGGAGACGCAGATACCAAACGGCATATTGAACACCGTTTGCTTCAGAAGTATATCGGTATGCCTTTGTCCTCTCGAAAGGCTTTAAGTTTGCTATCGTCTTGGAAAGACGGTGACCCTCATAGTCGGGTAGTAGCTCTGGGTCAAACCGTTTTGAAACCCCCACAACATAACGATAATTTTCACGGAGCATAGTTTTGTCAGGGCGATTAACGTTAGAAAAACTGGGGTTGTATTCCAACGAACCATCTTTAATAAGGTAATGTTCGTCGTCCAAACGATTGTGAGCACAGAGGTCAGCTACAAGTCGTTGCTCTTCATCAGTCATTTCTGCCTGGATCTTTGCTGTACCTCTATTCTTGTAATTGTCTTTGTCAGTGTTGAACTTATCTTTCTTATCTGTTTTATAAAGCAGAATCTTGTCAATCTTGATGCCAACTTCACCAACATATGGAAGCTTGCTCAACTCCTCATTAATTTCATCACAGTACAGACGACAAAAATCCTCACCTTCATCATCAACATCAAAATCATCAGGCAGAGAAATCACTATTTTATGGTAAGTTTGGTAGGGATGGAAGGTGTCTCGGTCTTCACGCTCACAACAACCAACAACAATCTGACCAGCGAGAACAGGGAAAATCTTCTTTCCAATGGCCATATCATCCACCTTATAGACATGACGCGAACCATCTAGAAAAAAGCAGAATATCGGGCGTGAATATTCTATCAGCATACGGTCTATAACTACCGTAGGCACAAGGGTTAAGTCAGATTCTGCAATACGACTCTTGTTGCGCGTAGAAGCCGGCTTATCGTCATAATCAAGCACATCTGTATCTGAGATATTCAGGCTTACCTTATTAGTTTTATAGCAAAGATAGTTGCCTTCACCCTTCTTGACGATGTAATCTAAGATTTTACCCATTTTGGCTATTGTTTATGCTTTTATTTTAATACAAAGGTGTGGGCAATTTTTTGAATTGGCAAAATTTTATTCGTACAATTTACAAAATTGACACAGATTTAATACAGTTTAACGCTCAGGCAAGTTTAGCTTTTCCTTTTTTCAAAATATACGTTATGATTTTCACTCGCCCCCAAAAACATCTCCCTTACAATTATCCAAAACATAAGTAATTGTTGATTCTAATTACCCTTCTCATTAGAACCAATTTTTATCCCAAATCGGTCATTAGAAAATCCATATCTTTTTGCTTGAAAACACTGTATTTTCTAGCAAAAAGGAAGTGGCGATTGTCTACAACACAAAGAAACAGGGGCGTGTACTTACATATTGAAGGAGTTTTTTTTCTAATGACCGATTTGGGTTTAACTTCTTTTTTATGCCATTACTTCCTGTTAATTGTTCCTTTCCTTACCGCTTCGAGACAGTGGCTGTCACAGCTTCATGCCTCGAATGTTAAGTGGCATTCCCATCCTGCCGTCATGATGAATCCTCACGTGGCAGGATGGGAATGAATGGGTGTTTTACTGGTTCAGTTTCCTTGTGGCCTCCACGTCGATGGCCTGCGCGAGGAGTGATATCGGGTTCTCCACGGTGTAGCCCGTCGACATGTCAATCTGCCATTTGCAGGTCTCGCAGTCGGTGGCCACGCAGTCGGGGTTCACTTCGCGAATCTGCTGGAACAGCGGCGCACCTATCTTCTGCGAGCGCTCGTAGTTCTCCTTCTTGAATCCGTAGGTTCCGGCGATGCCGCAGCAGTGGCTCTCGAGCACCGTGAGGTCAAGGCCTGGAATCATCTTCAGCAGTTGGATGGAATACACGCTCCAGCCCATGCGCTCCATGTGGCAAGCGGTGTGGTATGCCGCCTTCTTGTGGAAGTCGTCGCGGAACGCGAGCTTTATCTTGCCCTCCTCAATCTTCTGGCAGAGGAACCTCGTGGCGAGCATCAGGCTGTCGCGCACCTTGCTGTTGTCGATATTGAGCAAGTCCTTGTATTCGTCGCGCATGGTGAACGTGCAGGTCGAGCTTGTGGTGAGCACGGCCTCGTTGCCACCGTTGATGGCCTTCTCCATAGACGACATGTTGACTTCGCCTTGCTTCTTGGCCTGCTGTGGAAGTCCGTTGGCGATGAGCGCCACGCCGCAGCATTTCTCTTTCTCCAAGAGGCGCACGCCATAGCCGCAGGCGTTCATGACCTTCACGAAGTCCTTGCCGAGCTGCGGGAAGTTGTAGTTGACATAGCAGCCATGGAAATAGCTGACGAAACGCTTGTATTCCCGCTGCTTGGCCTCGGCCTCCTGGTGGAACCACGTCTCAAACTTCTTTCCGGCGTATGCAGGGAACTGGCGGTGCTTGTCGATCTTCATCACCTTGTCGAGTACGACCTTGGCAGGTTTCAGTCCGAGGAAGAAGTTGGTCAACGGCGCCACGAGCGTAGCCATCGAGCCAACGAAGTCGGTGTTGGCGAGCATCTTGTCGCGCAGGCTTGGCGCGTGCGTGCTGAACTCTATCCTGGCGGCCTGGATGATGTCGCCAACCTTGACGCCATGCGGGCAAGCCACCTCGCATCGTTTGCAGTTGAGGCAGAGCTTCAATGTCTCGTTGAAGAAGTCGGGGTCTTTCAGGCGGTAGCGCAGCAAGTCGGGACCGGCATGCTTAGGGCCAGGGTATTCAGGCTCCACGGTAGACACTGGGCAATACGCCGTGCAGATGCTGCACTTCAGGCATTGCTCGTAGTCGTGTTCGCTGAGGTTTCTTAATTGTATCTTCTCTTGCATAGCTGTTATCTTTTATCGGATGATGTTAGGGTTGAGGCCACGGCAAGAGCCGTCAGCAAGTCGATACCCGTTGATGTCGCCATGCGAGGGTCGTTGCCGCTGAGGATGGAACCGATGGCATACACATTATCTAAAGTCTGGCCGTTCTTTGTCGCCTTCAGGCCGACGGTCTTCACGCCGTATGACTGGTACGGCTGCTTGTCGTAGAGGTCGTGGGATGTCCACTTCGTGCGGTCGGCGTCGGCGTCCACGTCAAGGTTCAATATAGGCTCTTGCACGCCCTCGTAGTTGGACGTGAGGCCGCCTCCAAGGAACGAGCCCGCTGCGAATACGAAGTTGTCGGCCTCGAGAGCCGTCTCGCACAGTTTGTCGGTATATACCTTCTTGAGGCGTTTGCCATCCAATTCGCCTTTCACCACGGTGTTGTTTGGGATGAGCGTGCCGCCCAACCTCTGGAAGCATTGGCGCAGAAGGGTCTGCACGCGGATGCCAGGCACCGATGGCGGCATCGTGGCTACGAACCGCGTGTCCACGCTCAGGCTGTCTTGCAACAGCTTGACGGCGTGGTCGTTGGCCACTCCCAACACGGCGGGCAGGAGAAGCAGGTCGGTTTCGGCTGGCACGGCGGCTTTAAGCTTCTCGGCAACCTCCTTCACGTTGTTGTCGTTGGCGAGATAGTTGGCTATGTTTGTGGCGCGCATCTCGGATGGGCTCTGCCTCGCGTGCTCCAACAGGGGCGTCGTCACCGTGCGGAGGCTCACCTCCGCGCCCAACTCGCGCAGGCCATTGGCGATGTAAGGCACCGGGAAATCGAGGAAGCCCGTGATGTTGGCAAGGCATATCTTCTTGCTCTTGAGCTCCTCGGCGTTGTCCACGGTGAACAGTCCGTCCATCGTCAGCCATGTCGGCATGAGCTTGCCGATGGGCGAGAGGCGGTAATGGTTCTTGTTGCAGTCGCCTTTAGTGCCTATGCCGGCCTCTTCGAGCAGCTGCTTGGCCTCCTTGGCAAGGGCCTCAATGTCGTTCGCCTTGGCGTAAGGGTGGGTTCCTGGCAGTTGGCCCGCTGTCTGGGCAGGGTTGTCGACGGCCTTGCCGTCGTTGTAGCCCATGAGGTCAAACGAGCCAGAGTTGAAGTGCAGGCTGCTTTGCCCACCGCACACCACGGCGGCTTTCTTGCCTTTCTTGGCGAGGGCGATACCGCACGTCAGTCCGCTCAGTCCGCCACCTATTATTATAGTATCGAATTTCATTTTTGTCAAGCGTTAAGTCCACAAAGTTCCTGGTAAATCTTCAGCGTCAGCTGGTTCTCTTTCAGCGTGTCACCCCAAGCCACGGGCTGCATGCCCTTCCAGCGCTCTTGCATGAACGACTTGAGGTCGGCGAGCTCCTCTTCTGGCTTGTTGTTGCCCACTTGACACAACACGCATGAGGCGCGGCACGCGCAAAGCTCCGCCTGGCATGTTCCCATGCCGATACGTGTGCGGCGGCGCAGGTTTATGAGGTTGTGCACATGCAGCTTGTCCACGGCGAACTTCACCTCACCGGCGCTCACCTCCTCGCATTCGCAGACAAGGGCGCGGTCTTCTATCGTCTCGTGTGGAATCTCGTTGGTGAATGTGCCGTGACGTCCTATCTCCGCCACGCGGCTTGTAGAAGCCACGAGGTCGCTGTAGATGTCGTCGTGCATCTCAGCCTTTATCTCGCTGTCGGTCTTCTCCGAGCCAGGGAGAGGCACGACGGCCGTGTCGCACTTCTTGTCGATGCCTAATTTCTGGCAAGCCAGGTCGGCGGCCTTCTCCGCCATGAGGCGGTAGGTCATCATCTTTCCGCCCGTTATGGTGGCGAAGCCTTTCAGTCCGTCGCGCTTCTCGTGGTCGAGGAGCACTATGCCACGGCTGATGCTTCTGCCCGACGGGTCGTTGTCGGAAGCCACGAGCGGTCTCACGCCGGCGTAAGCGCGTATGATGCGTGTCGTGGCAAGGCTTGGCGCGAGGGTCATGCCCTCACGAATCATCAGCTCCACCTCGTCGGACGTGGCGCGCATGTCGTCTATCTGGTCGAAAGGCACGCGCGTGCTGGTGGTGCCGATTACGCAGACTGCGTCGTCGGGCACGAGGATGTCGCCGTTGGCGGGCTTGCGGCAACGGTTTATCACCATGTGGTTGACACGGTGGCCGAAGATGAGCAGGGTGCCCTTGGCAGGGAACATGTTAATCTGCACCCCGGCCATCTGTGCGACAGGCTGTCCCCAGATGCCGGCGGCGTTTATCACGAGGCGGCAGTGAGCCTCACTCTGCTCGCCCGTGCGGTTGTCGCGCAGCTTCACGCCTTTCATCACGCCATTCTCGATGATGAAGCCCACGACCTCCACGTATGTGCGGACCTCGGCACCATGACGCTTGGCGTCGATGATGTTTGCCGTGGTGAGGCGGAACGGGTCTATCGAGGCATCGGGCACACGCACTGCCCCGATGAGCGTCGGGTTGACTGCAGGTTCTATGCGGCGCGCCTCTTCCGGAGAGATGATGTCGGCCTTGATGCCGGCCTTCGTGCAAGCCTCGACAAACGTCTTCTGGTAGTCGAGGCTGTCCTCGGGAAGCGTGATGAAGAGACCGTCGGTCTCCTCCACGCAATGGCGAGCCACTCGGCGAAGCGTCATGTTTTCTTCTATGCACTCGCGTGCCGACTCCTGGTCGGTGACGGCATAACGGGCGCCACTATGCAACAAACCGTGGTTACGACCAGTCGCTCCGTTGGTGAAATCGTTCTTCTCGACAAGAAGGACTTTCATTCCGCGGCGAGCGCAGTCACGTGCTGTGCCGGCACCGGTGATGCCACCGCCGACAATAATCACGTCGTATTCTTCTTTGATGGTCTTGTCAATCATTGTGGTTTTTGTATAATAGGTGTTACTCTTTTATTACGAAAGCAAAATTAAGAAAAGTTGGTTACATTTCGATACGTAAAGTGCAGTTTTTCCTTGCAGTTAGCAATGTTTAACAGTGGCGAAAGGTTAATTGCCTTGTTTTGATTAGAAAAAATCATGGCTATCGATTTTTTGCCTTAATTTATGGAACACCCATGTAATTCATGAGCCGCGACAGTTACTTTGCAACTTGGTTGCGCTTCTGCCTTTGTAACTTTGCGCCCGTAACAAGAAAGATAAAAACAAAGGATATGGATAAAAAACAGTTGTCTCGCATTGCGCTTACCGCGGTGTTGCTTTTTGTGGCTTGGATGGTTACCAAGTCGATAGTCATGCCGGTTTGGGGTCAGCTCCTCGTCTACCTCGTGCCCTACATTATTATATCTTATGACGTTGTGGGCGAGGCCATTGAGGAAGGCATAGGCGAGCGTAATCCTTTCAACGAGGATTTCCTCATGTGCGTTGCCACTATCGGCGCCTTGCTCATTGGTTTCCTCCCCGGCGCTGAGCCACAGTTCCCGGAGGCGGTGTTTGTGATGCTCTTCTTCCAGGTGGGTGAACTCTTCGAGGATTACGCTGAGGACAGGAGCAAACGGTCTATAAACGATCTCATGGACATCCGCCCCGACGTGGCCAACGTGGAGCGATGTGGAGAGGTCACGGCCGTTGACCCCAAGACGGTTGCCGTGGGCGAGACCGTGGTGGTGCGCCCCGGCGAGAAGGTGCCCATGGACGGCACGATAACAGACGGCGTGTCCAGTCTCAACACCGTGGCGTTGACGGGCGAGAGCGTGCCGCGTGACGTGGGCGTGGGCGACGACGTGCTGAGCGGCTGCATAAACATTTCGGGCGTGCTGCGCGTGAAGGTGGGCAAGTCGTTTGGCGACTCCACCGCCTCAAAGATAATAAAGCTCGTGGAGGAGTCGGCCGAGAACAAGTCGCGTAGCGAGACTTTCATCCGCCGCTTCTCCCGTGTCTATACCCCGATAGTGGTGTTTCTTGCCATCGCCGTGGCTTTCGTGCCGCCGTTCTTCTGCGACAGTTATGGGCAGGGCCTTGCCACGTGGGTCTATCGTGCCTTGAGCTTCCTCGTGGTGAGCTGTCCGTGCGCTCTCGTCATCTCCGTGCCGTTGAGCTTCTTCGGCGGCATTGGCGGAGCCTCGCGCAAGGGTATCCTCATCAAGGGCGGCAACTACATGGACGCTCTCGCGAGGCTCTCCACCGTGGTGTTCGACAAGACCGGCACGCTGACGCAAGGCGTCTTCGCGGTAGATGCCGTGCATCCAGAGGCCATAGACGCCAACGACCTGTTGCATCTCACCGCCCACGCCGAGGAGTACAGCACGCATCCCATTGCCTGCGCCCTTCGCGCGGCGTTCGACAACGCCGCGTTCAAGGATGCCGCGTTGGGCAGCGACGGCAGCGTGACTAACATCGGGGAACTGCTCGCCGACGGTTGCCGTTTGGATAATGTAGAGGAGATCGCGGGTCAAGGCATCCGCGCCACGGTGAATGGTCATGCCGTCAGCGTGGGCAACGTGAAGCTGATGGAGGCTTCAGGCACCAAGGTCACCGAGTGCGAGAAATGCAAGAACACCGTGGGCACCATCATCCACGTGGCCGTCGACGGCGTGTATGCCGGCCACATCGTGATAGCCGACAAGGAGAAGGCCGACAGCCGTGAGGCCATTGCCGGCCTGAAGAGGCTTGGCGTGCGGAAGACCGTGATGCTCACAGGCGACCATGAGCGCGTGGCAGGGCGTGTGGCCGAAGACCTCGGCTTGGACGAGTATCACGCCTCGCTCTTGCCGCAAGACAAGGTGGAATGGGTGGAACGACTTATCAACGGCAAGCCGGAAGGCTCCACGCTCGCCTTCGTGGGAGATGGCATCAACGACGCTCCCGTCCTCGCCCGTGCCGACGTGGGCATTGCCATGGGCGCGCTCGGCGCCGACGCTGCTATCGAGGCTGCCGACGTGGTGCTGATGGACGACAAGCCGTCGAAGATAGCCACGGCTATTCATATAGCGTGCCGCACCATTGCCAATGCCCGCCAGAACTCCGCTTTCGCCATAGCGGTGAAAGTGGTAATCCTCATCCTTGTCGCCACGGGCGCGCTCGGCAGTCTTGCCATGCCCTTCGCGGTCTTTGGCGACGTTGGCGTGATGGTGCTGTGCGTGCTCAACGCCATGCGCACGTTGAGGGTATGAGAAAAAGGCTAAATCACGAACCGCAGACCGATGGCCGCCCTGCGCCAGTTGGCATCCAGGATAAAGCGGCCATTGCCTGCCACGGCTCCCTCGTGGGTCACGCCCGTGTTGCTGTAGCCAACGAAGAAGCCACGCGCGAATACGTCCAAGTGCTTGAATATCTCGCAGCTAACGCCTATGTTCATGCCAGCCTCAAAGCCATTACCGCTTTTGTCGAACCAAGACGGGGCACTGGGTTGCCAATCGTTTACCCAAGAGTGCTTTACCCAGCTAACTGATCCTTCCGTGAAAAATCTTACGGGGCCAACTTTCACGAACGAAAACCTTGCGTAAGGAGTAAAGAAGTAATAGCGATTCTCCGCGTTATAGGCCTCTTTGTCAGAAATCCAATCTTTTCCTAATTCGAAAGACGCTCTCATTCCCACAGCCCATTTATCATTGATTTTATAGCCTAAGCCAGGTGTTAAGATTGCAGGGTGATGATAATATTCTATGTCCCTTTCATTGGAGAACCCTCCTGAGAACTCCACGAAAATGCCATTCTTCTCTTGGGAAAATGCGATTGCATAACCTGCGCAAAGAAGAACCAAGATGAATAACAGCTTCTTTTTCATACCTCTTAGTTATTAGATGATGTCGCAAAGATAAGGTGTTTTTTGTGAAATAACATCCATTCTTCCAAGAAAATTTAGTTAAATCACCTTAAAAACGAAGGCGATGTGCTCGGGGGAAATTAAAGCTTATCTAAAAATGTAATATTGGATATTAATTTGGTCTTAGCTTCTATATAACAAAGTTCAAATATCATCTTTGTTATTATCTCAACTTGTTTGCCATTCTGGCAAAGGGAACTGTCCACAAAAATAAAAAGAGCGCAAATATACAGCTTGAAGTATTCTAACACGAGAGCAAACGGGTATGATTTGCAGAGAATGTCACAATTGTCCCCCGTGCCGTCTTAGCCTTTCTTGTGCGTCAGGTAGTTGACGCACTCCTTCATCACCTGCGCGCCCGAGACCTTCATCGTGGCGACATAGAGCAGGGTGGTGACCACTATCTTTATCGCCATGCGGAGCAGCAAGCCATGGAAGGGCGAGGCCACGGCGTAAGCAATGGCGCAAGCCGCCAATGCCGCGAGCATGAACGGCATAAGGTCTTTGAGAAGCATGAGGAACCCGTAGTCCACTATCTTGCGCGCGCAACGCTGCCACGCCACCGTCCATAGGGCGATGTAGGCGGAATAAGCCGTGACCATGGCTATGATGCCTTGGCGGGCGAAGACGAGAATGACCGCTATCTGCAATACTATCTGCGCTATGTTAACCCACATGAAGATGTCTGACCGCCCCTTGCTGACGATGAGCTGCTGCATGGGCAGGTAGATGGGGATGAAGGCTCCGCTCACGCACAGGATTTGCAGGATGGCCACGCTGTCGATCCATTTGTCGGAGATGAGCAGCACTATGAATTCGTGGGCTATGATGGCCAAGCCGAACATGGCCGGGAAGACGAGAAACGCCGTGAACCGCGTCATCTTGCGCAGGATGTGGAGTTGGCGGTCTCCTTCCGTCTGCGTGGAGGCGAACACGGGTTGCGCCACTTGCGCCAGCATGCCAGAGACCAGTCCCGAGGCCATGTTGTTCCATTTCCAGCCTTGTGTGAAGTTGCCCACGGTCTTCACGGGGAATATCCTTCCGAAGATTACGGTGAGGATGTTCTGGCTCAACTGCGATATGATGTTGGTGACGAGAATCTTGCTGCTGAAGCCGAACATGCGCTTGACGGGCGAGAAGTCGATGTCGAGGGTGGGGCGGAAAGGCATGAGAAAATACTTGCCGATGTTTTGCATGCCCGTGTAGATGAGCTGTTGCGCCACAAGCGCCCAATAGCCCAACCCCTTGAACGCCAATGTTATGCCCACTATGCCGCTTATGGTTAGCACCACTATGCGTTGCAGGGCTATGGGCTTTACGATGAGGTTCTTGGTGAGGTAAGCCTGTGGCACGATGCCCAAGGCCGACAGGGGGATGCACACGAAGATGACCCTGCACAGCAGCGTGAGGTTGTCTTGATGGTAGAATCTCGCTATCAGTGGCGCGCAGAAAAACAAGATGACGTAAAGGCTCGTGCCCATAATCATGGAGAACCAGAACACGGAGTTGTAGTCGTTGTGCTTGGGCGCCTTCAGGTTGATGAGCGCCGAGGTGAACCCGCTGTCTTGCAGGCAGCTGGCAATGGCCGTGAAGATGGCCACCATGCCCACCAAGCCATAGTCGGCAGGACTGAGCAGCCGGGCCAGGAAGATGCCGATGATGGCGTTCAGGATTTGCATGCTGCCATTGTTCATGGCCGCCCAGAAGAGTCCTGAGGCTGTCTTTTCTTTCAGTGAGCTCATGAGAACCTTTGGTAAATAGCGTTGTTGCGTTTTATGAAGTTGTAGTGGAACACCTTCTTGCGGAGCTTGGAGAAGTTGAACTCCCAGACGAAGGCCAAGCGTTGCCACGCTGTCAGCGTCTTGCCCTCCTCGTACATCCCCGGCGGCAGGTATGTGCGATAGAGCATGGCCAGCGTGTCGAAGGCACTGAAGTCGTGGTGCTTGCCGGTGAATATCCACGTCTCGGCCAGCATCCGGTCCTCGCGCTTCTCAGGGGTCAAGGGCCGTAGCGTGCGCAGGTAGGCCGCGCTTGCCCACCAGAAGTTGCCGGCGTACATGGTGAATGTGGCTGGCTTGGGCGGATAGCGCAGGCAGCCGTAAGTGTCGTGGCCGCCTGTCAGCACGTTGGCGGCGACCCGCCATTTGTCGATGTTGAAATATTCCATCACCTCACGCCACGCCTCCACCTTCTTCTTGAAATAGAGCCAATGGCGGTCGCTCTTTTGCGGGCCGTGATAAGACACGCCCTTGGTGTGGAAATAATAGATGAGGCAGTCCTCCTCTCGCGCCTTCGCGTAAGCCGCGTCCAAGGCCGGGTACTCATATTGGCTGGCGTCGGGCGTGCAAGCCACCATCTCATGGCTTATGCCCTCGAGCATCTTCCGCAACTTCTCCACGTCGTCCGCCCGCCGATATATGCAGCTCACGAGCAGCGTCTTGGTTCGCGCGGCAAGTCCGCTCTGCTTCAGTCGCCCTATCTGCAGGGGCACGAGCTCTTCCCAGCCCTCGGCGCAAAACACGTGGTAGACGCCATATATGGGCAGCTTGCCCGTGTAGGGACGCTCCCAAGGGGTCAAGTCCTCCTTGCGGTTGATGTGGATAAGGGTCGTGCTGATGGTTTGCCAAATGCTCATTGCTACAATGATGAAATCATTGCAAAAGTACGATATTTCCTTTGAAGGAACAAAATATAGTTGTACATTTGCAAGATGAAAGCTAAAAAAATAGTTGTCAACCAGACAATACAATTCAAGGCCTATTCCAAGGTGTGCGCCTTGGGCAAGGCGCGCGACGACGTGAATCGCACGCTGTCGGATTGCGGCTACGACGTGGAGATAATCCTCTGCAAGCGCTATCCCGTGCCTTTTCTTTCCAACCTCATGGGCCTGCTGAAAAACATGGCCATGATCCTCCGCCACCCGTTAGGCTCCGAATACGTGGTGCAATATCCCGTGTCGAGCAAGGTGATATTCCCTTGGGTGCTTAGGCTGCAGCGTCTGCTTGGCAACAAGGTCACCATCCTGGTGCACGACATCCAGACCGTGCGCAACGGACGTGACCTCTCGCCCGACCTGTGCGTGTTCAGGTTGGCAAGCAGGATATTGACCCACACCGAGGCCATGAGCCGCTGGATCCACGACCACGGAGTGGCGACACCCTCCGAGGCGATACAGCTTTTCGATTATTACACCGACGACGACTTCCGTCCAAAGGAAGACCTGCTGAGGCATAAGAAGGAGATAGCCTTCGCGGGCTATCTACGCAAGTCGTCGTTTTTCACGCCCTTGTCGGCCCACGACTTCCGTGACTTGACCTTCAACCTTTATGGCAAGACCGACGACGACTTCCGCGTCTCGGGCAACGTGCGTTACCTTGGCGTCTTCGAGAGCAACCACACGGCGGCTGTCGAGGGAGGCTGGGGCCTCGTGTGGGACGGCACGTCGATAGACACGTGCGAGGGCGACCTTGGCGATTACCTCCGCCTCATAGCCTCCCATAAGTTGTCGCTGTATCTCGCCATGGGCATCCCCGTCATCGTGTGGAAGGATAGCGCCGAGGCCGAGTTCGTAACGCGCGAGGGCCTTGGCATCGCCGTGTCGGGCCTCAAGGAGCTGCCCGACCGCATATCCGCCATCTCCGACGAGGAGTATGGCCGCATGCTGGACCGCTGTCGTGCCCAAGGCTCCGTGCTCAGGCGCGGCGGAATGTTGAAGAAGCGTGTAAATGGCATGGACGGCACCGTGTGCCCATGTTGAAATTCAGACGACCATTTGTAAAAATGTTTACAGCATGTACCAGGCAATGAGGTAAGCGTTGTATCCCCAGAAATACACCGTGAGCAACCGCACGAGGTATCTCGCGCATTCGGCTTGCCGTCCGCGGAGCTTCCTTAGCAGGCAAGCCACTGCCACGGGTATGATGAACATCCAGTGGCCACCGTTGATGGCGACCTCGTTAAGTCCGAAGCCGAGCACGACGTGGATGGTCAGGTCTATGGCGAACCACGACAGCAGCATCTGCAATATGCGATCGTTGCGGCCACAGACGATGCCTCCGAAAAACATCAGCACGATGACAGCCTCTATAGCGTAGTTGACCCACGACGAGTAGGTCACCTCGGTGGGACGGCCCAAGAAGACGTCGCCAAGGAGATAGTCGCGGTGAAGCTGTATCGACTCGCCGAAGAGCCCGTCCACGACTCCGTTGACGCGAGACGCGTCGGCATTGATCCAACGCAAGAAAGGCTTGTCGCTGATAGACTTGCCGTTGATTTTCGTCATCGCGATAGAGTTCTTGATGTCGCGAATGGAGTCCTGCCTGAATTTCGTCGGGTCTTTTATAGCCAACTTCCGCTTCATCACCTCGGCGTTGTTGTCCCTTTGCGCCACGATGGTCTGGTCTTGCGCCCAATAGGTGCCCAAGAGCAGGGCAGACGGAAGGAGGAAGCCCAAAAGAAAGTTTTTCCACGTGAAGGCTTTACGCCGGTCCACGAACAAGGTCCCAAGCAAGGTCTTGGCCCCATTGGTCAGCGTGATTCCGGTGGTCAGGTAATACAGCAAGGCCGGCTTGTACCATGCCATGGCCTTGCCTTGGCGTATGTGCCGGCCGAAGACGTAGAGGGTGAAGACGAGGATGGAGAAGGAGAAGATGAAATGGTCGGGCGACATTGCCGATGTCATGATTGACGCGAAAGAAAACAGCAATGCCGTGAGCCACCTGCTGTCGCCCCTGCTCATGCCCATAAGCTCGTGAAGCGTCCTGTACATGAATATTATGGCATAGAGCGACGCCACGACGACGAGCGCGGCCATGATGAACATGGAAGCGTTGACGTCCCATGTCTCCATAATCCAGCGGTTGAGCACGGAGAATGGATAGAGCAGCAGCGTCAACACCGGATGGCGCTCAAGGTTATAGTAGACGTTGAACTTTGTCAGCGTCATGTAGGCGTAGGGGTCATAGCCGGAGAAATGGAGCTGGTTGTTGAACAGACTCCAGCCGCCAATCTTCCCATATCGCGCCAAGAGGAATTTTGGCCAGTGGTTGTAGATGAGCATGGCGTTCATCAGTGCCAGGACGCAAACGGAGACCACTGCCATCCAGCGCTCGTCCTTGCGAATGGCGAGGATATGAAAAGGGTTCTTCATTTTCTTCATTATCGAAAATCAATACATTATATATATGTGTACGGTGTGCAAAATTACTATTTTTTTCCCTATTCCTTGCCGAAAGCTTGTGCCATTGCGCTTTTTCTTGTATCTTTGCAAGAAAAGAAAACACAGATGAATCCCAATAAGACGGTGTCGGTGGTGATGTGCACCTTCAACGGTGAGCGGTATGTCAGGGAGCAGTTAGATTCCATTGTGGCCCAGACATATCCCATCCACGAGCTTATCATCGAGGACGACGGCTCCACCGACCGCACGGTGGAGATATGCAGGGAGTACGCCTCTCGCTACCCATTCATACGGGTCGTCGTCAACGAGCGCAACCTTGGGCTGGATGCCAATTTCGAGGCGGCCACGATGAGGTCCACGGGCGATTTCGTGGCACTGTCCGACCAAGACGACGTGTGGTATCCGGAGAAGATAAGTCGTCAGGTGGCGGCGATAGGCGACAACGACATTTGTTTCTCTTGCTATGACCGTGGCGTCGACCGCCAGCATTCGACCCTTGTCTGCCAGCAATACCGCCTTGAGGCCCTTCTCTTCGCCGGATTCGCGGGCCATACCATGTTGCTGCGTGGCGATTTCGCGCGCACGCATGAGCATTGGGCGTTGGCCAGCCAAGTGCCGTTCATGCATTATGATTGGAGCCTCGCCGTCTTCGCGCAGTTGAAGCGTGGCATCATCCGCATCGACGAGGCGTTGAACCTCCATCGTTGCAATCCCCAGTCGGCCATCGCCAAGGAGTTGGAAACAGACCCCCGCGTGCCGGCCTATATGCCTTATACTCAGGGATTGCGTGAATATCGGCGCATGCAATCGCGCCCGGAGTGGCAACGTTTTTACTCGCTTGTCTTCAACCGCACGTCGGACACGTTTCAGCCTCTGGCCCATCGCATGAGCGGATTGATGCTGAGGCCGGACGGCAGGGCCTTGCTCAGATTGTGCGGCTTGTGCTGCCGCCATCGTGCCACAATCTATTGGAATGGCGACGCCCATGGAGTAATGGGAAAGGTGCGTGGTTTCTGCTATCCCTTGATATTCGCTTATAACAACAAGAAATTTTACCAAGACCAATGAACATAGCATTGCTTACTGCCGGCGGCGTCGGCAACAGGATGGGGCAGGACATCCCTAAACAGTTTATGACCATTGACAATATTCCTGTTATCATCTACACCATGCAGGCGTTTCAGCGTCATCCGTTGGTCGACGCTATCTGCGTGGTCTGCCTGAAAGGATGGGAAGTGGCGCTTCAGGCCTACGCCAACCAGTTTAACATCACCAAGCTGAAATGGATTTTCGAGGGCGGCGACAGCAACCAGCACTCCATACGCAATGGCTTGGAGGGACTGCGAGCGGCCGGTCGTCCCGACGACGACATCATACTCGTGCACGACGGCGTGCGCCCCTTGGTGAGTGAGCGCATAATAACCGAGAACATTGAGAAATGCCGCAAATACGGCTACGCCGTCACGGGACTCGTATGCAAGGAGGCCATCATGGAAAAGGTGGATGACTGCGTGAGGAACATCTCCATACCGCGTGAGCGGCTCATTCGAACGCAGACACCTCACACCTATCATCTCGGCGACTTGTTGGACGCGCACCATGAGGCGGAAGACAAGAACATTGAGAACACGGTGGCCTCGTGCACGCTGATGTCTGCCCTCGGGGTGGACGACCAGCAACTGGTCATGGGCTCGGAGAGAAACGGACTTAAACTGACCCAGACCGAGGACATCGAGCTTTTCAAGGCGTTGATTCACACCGAGGCGGAGTCGTGGATAAAGCAATGAGATGTCAAGCTCGGCAAGGAAAAAACAGTATTTGATGATGAACAAATATCAAGAAGACTTGTTGGCGGCGGCGAAGAAGCCCCTGCCTTGGCAAAGGCTGAGCGGCAAGAACGTCTTGGTGGTGGGCGCTACGGGACTGATAGGCGGCGCCGTGGTCGACGTGCTCATGCGTCGCGGTCCGCTGGACTTCGATGTCTATGCCTGTGGCCGCAATGAGGAGCGGGCGCGCAGGCGTTTCTCGGCTTGGTGGCCTAATCCGCGTTTCCATTTTCTCAAGCATGATGTCACGTCGCCTTGGGAAGAAACCGTCGACTTCCATTTCGTCATCGACACCGCCAGTGGAGCCTCGCCACAGCTCTATGTCTCCGACCCCGTGGGCATCATTCGCGCCAACATCCTTGGCGTGGACAGGTTGCTTGACAATGGTCGCCGGCACGGCATGGAGAAATTCGTGTATGTGTCTTCGGGCGAGGTCTATGGCGAAGGTGACGGCAGGGCGTTCACCGAGGATTATAGCGGATATGTGGATCCCATGAGCGTGAGGTCTTGTTATCCGTCGTCGAAGCGAGCGGCGGAGACGCTCTGCGTGGCTTACGCCCACGAGTTTGGTGTCGACGTGAGCGTGGCGCGCCCCTCGCATGTCTATGGCCCTTGTTTCACGGAGGGCGACAAGCGCGTGTATGCCGAGTTCATACGCGATGTCATTGGGGGTGATGATATAGTGATGAAGAGCGACGGCATGAAATTCAGGTCGTGGTGCTATGTGGTTGATTGTGCCTCAGCCTTGCTTTATATACTTCTGAAGGGAGAGTCGGGAAAGGCTTATAATATCGCCGACGAGTCGTCTAACAAGACGATACGCGAGCTGGCCATCATGGTGGCGGACATTGGCGGCAGGCGGTTACGTGTGGAACTTCCGCCCGACGCGGCGGCTACAGGCGGCACGCCAATCACGAAGGCCGTGTTCGACACGTCGCGCTTGCGTGGCCTTGGCTGGAGTGTCGACGGCACGATGGAGGAGAAGATGCGGGCGACGATAGAAGAGGCCGCCCGGCAAGCTGAAGCTTAGGCCGTGTTCAGTCTTCCACCACGGTCTCCATCTTGTGGCGGTCTCGTTTGTCTATCGGGGGCAAGTCCATGTAGTTGCCGTATATTATTGAGCAGAGCTTTTCTGGGTCGGCGGGGCCTTCAAATGTCTTGCCCTCGAACATGATGTCGCGGTGGGGCACGAGCACGTTTTTGTCGAAATGCTCATAGAACCAGGCGCCGTAACTGTGCATGTAGCTGCGCTTGTTGCCAAAAAGGCGCCCGATGACGCGAAAAACGGGAAACACGAGATAATGCAGCGTGTCGTAGCCTGCCTGTGCCATGCGTGGGTGCGCGCCGGCGAACCTTAGGTTGACGTTCACCGACAGCTTTGCCGCCAAGCGTTGAAGCCACGGAATCATGTGGCCCTCGTAGGGGAAGATGTCAATGTGCAGTCCTTGGAACGTCAGCGCCTCTGCCGTGCGGCGGTCTTTGCTCGTGGCGTCGTCGTGGCTCACCTCGCGGCTCTTCAGGTCGCGAAGCACGGCCCATTCCTTGTAAAAGCCCTTGTCGGTGTCGTTGTCTTGAAGCACGTATTGTGGATGGGGATGCGACTTGAGGTAGTCGCATAGGCGCTTGAAGTCCTTGCGGTCGACCACGAAGTCGATGTCGTCGTCCCATGGAATGAAACCGCCATGACGCAGGGCTCCGAGAATGTTGCCTCCGTCCAGACGGCAGGCAACACCAATCTTGCGGGCAGTGGCTTGGAGGTAAACTGCCATGTCGAGAAGGCGGAGCTGGGCGCGCCGGCGTGCCGAGCCGTCGGGGTTGTATTTTCGGCGAAGGTCTTCTTCTGTCTCGCCGGTGTTGTATGTCATGTTTGCTTTCATGTATCGTTTAGTTGTTTTTCTTTTATCTCTTATTATATCAGGTAACTGATGTATAGCCAACCATTATATATCATGAGGTATAGGGCCGTGGTGCCCACTATGCCACGCAGCCACCGTTGTGGGTTGTGGAGCAGAAGGTATGCCATGGCTATGGTGAGGATGAACAGCCAGTGGGGCGACATGATGTAAACCTCGTTGAGGCCAAATCCCAACACGAAGTGTATCACCATGTCAAAGCCGAAGAAGGAGAGGGCGAGCCATAGAAAGCGCGACTTCCGCCCAAACCAAATGCCGGCAATAAAGAGCAACGCTATCATGCCCTCTACGATATAGTTGATAGTGTGCTTGTAGCCGACTATCACGGGGCGATTTCTTAATACGTCGCCTAAAAGGTGGTCGGCGTGAAGTTGTATGGGCTCGCCGAATATGTTCTCTACCATCGATGCCCAGCGTGGCGTGGAGATGTCAGTCCATTGCCCGAACTCGGTCTTGTTTATTGGCTTGCCCTTATGTGCGTATACGGCTTTCTTTTGTTGCCGTTTCATCTTTGCCGAGTCGCTCATGGCTATTGCCTTGTTTACGCAAGCGTTGATGGCGGCGGTGTCTCGCAGGTGGGTGGTGTCTTTTACGGCCGTGGCGATCTTCTCGTGACGTTTTTCCTCAATCTTGGCGCGCTTCTCAACCCTTGCCATGTATTCGGGCCTTTCGAAGTGTTGCCATTCGAGTCTCGCTCCAAGCCATATCAATGCCGAGGGAATGATTATGGCGAAAGCTAAATTGGGTGGCCGCCAAAAACGCTTGTCGTTTACAAACAAGTTGGAAAGAAAGACCTTTATGCCATTGTTTAGTGAGATGCCGGCGGTAAGGAAAAAAAACATTATGGTTTGCCATGTCGTGAATGGGCGTTTCGTGTTCAGGCGCATGCCGGAGACATAGAGCGTTAGTATGAGCATGAACATGGAAAGGCAGAAATGGTCGGGCACGCTGATGCCGACGATGACATAGCCGAAAGAAAATGTCAATGCACCGAGAAGCCATGAGTCGGTGAGGCTCGTGCCGATGACGTTGTGAAAGATTCTTACAAGGAAAATAAAACTGTAGAATGCGCAAAAGGTCAAGATAAGCCCCATGATGACAGTCGCAAGGTTGGTTCCTGTCAGGGCCATGAGCACTTGATTCAGCTGGTTGGGGATGAACATGAAAAAGGCAAGCAAGGGATGCCTGTATATATTGTAACTGGTGTCCCAATTGGAGATGACCATGTAAGATATCGGGTCGAAGCCGGAAATGTGGAATTGCATGAACAACCTACGGTAGTTGTCGTTCAAGGCAAAAAACTTATCCGCATACTTGTATATGACCAATGAGTTCCAAAGGATCACATACAAGAGGGCTAAGAAAGATGGCCAACGCTCCTCGCGCTTTATCTTAAAGATGTTTTCCATCGTAGTGTCGTTAATGATCTGTTGCTGTATTGCGTGCTGCTTGTTTAATATCGTTTTTTAATATCGTTCTTTAATATTGCTCTTTAATATTGCTATTTTAATATCGCTTTTTAGTATTGCTTTTTAATATCGTTTTTTAATATCGCTTGCGAATATTGTTTGCAAAGTTAACGCTTTTTATTGTGAAAGAATTATTGCGGTGTCAAATTAACCACATATATATTTATATTGGGGCATTGCCTATTAATCCTCTTCAGCCATTTTCCGCTCATAATGTCCATCCCGTCTATCAAAGTCTATCCTGTCTATAATAGTCTATCCTGTCTATAATAGTCTATAAAGTCTATCCCCGTCTATCCCGTCTAAAAAACCGCCCTTTCCATTGACTTACATCAATTATCCATCATTTTTGAAAAATAATCGCTAAAACATTTGGAGGGTATCGCAAAAGTCTATACCTTTGCACTCGCTTTTCGGAAATACGCCGGTTAGCAAACAAGAAAAGAGTTCTTTGAAGAGATTTACATAAAC
>JALEJI010000085.1 GCA_022769825.1 Prevotella sp.
GTGTAATCGCGTTGCCGTTACGGTGTAATCGCATCGCCGTTACGGTGCAATCGCGTTGCCGTTACAGTGTAATCGCGACGCGATAACGCCGTAACGGCAAAAATTTATGGCAGAAAACCGGCTGACGGTGTTGCCAAGAGGCGGAAGGCTACCCTTTTTCCGCTCTAAATGCACCTGTTTTCAAGTGTTAAATTTTGGCAATAATATTTTACATTTCCGCGCGCGTGCATGTCGCTTGTCGTGGATTAACGCAAGGCCGCATTGCCTTCTTTACGTAACCCATCACTCCAAATTCAGGAAGAGTCAAAAAATATGGGCTTTTTGGCGACGACAAGCCACGCACCGATGATTATGGCTCAACCTCTGCCAGCGATTATGACCATGACATGGGTGACGATTATGACCCAATAGAAATAGACGACTATATAGAAGAGGAAGAAGACTATTGAGCAAAACACGGTTTTGATTGAATAGTTAGCCCGATAATGGCCCGACAATGGCATAAAACAAAGGAAAAGGCTTTGCCAATTCAAAGAATGTGAGTAACTTTGCAGTCTATTAAAAATATGTTTAACAATTGTGGAAGGATTTGGCTGCTTGCAACCACACAAAAAAATGCTAAAACTGGGAAATGTCCCTCAGATTTCACAGTTACTTGCGTTGGTCCACGTAAAAAAAGTAATGCAACAATGAGTTATTTGTTTTCTTCAGAGTCAGTGTCGGAAGGTCACCCCGACAAGGTAGCCGACCAGATTAGCGACGCGCTACTCGACCAATTTCTCGCTTACGATTCACAGTCTCACTGCGCCATCGAGACATTCAACACCACGGGTCAGGTAATCATAATGGGCGAAGTCCGCTCAAAAGAATATATCGACCTGCAAACAATTGCGCGCAAGACCATCAACAAGATTGGCTACACCAAGTCGGAATATCAGTTCGACGGCAATTCGTGCGGCGTTCTCACCGCCATACACGAGCAAAGCGACGACATAAACCGTGGCGTGTCGCGCCAGGAGGAAGATGAGCAAGGCGCGGGCGACCAAGGCATGATGTTCGGCTATGCCGTAAACGAGACCGAGAACTACATGCCGGCCACGCTCGACCTCGCACACCTCATAATGCGCACGCTTGCCGACATTCGCAAGGAGGGCAAGGAGATGACATACCTCCGCCCCGACTCCAAGAGCCAGGTCACGATAGAATATAGCGACAACGGCGTGCCACAGCGCATCGACACCATCGTGGTGTCGACCCAACACGACGACTTCGTGAAACCCGCCGACGACACGCAAGAGGCGCAGCTCAAGGCCGACGAGGAGATGCTCGGCAAGATTCGCGAGGACGTACTCAACATTCTCATACCTCGCGTGAAGGCACAGCTCGGCGAGAAAGTACTCGCGCTGTTCAACGACGACATAAAGTATTATGTCAACCCTACCGGCAAGTTCGTGATAGGAGGCCCCCACGGCGACACCGGACTCACGGGCCGCAAGATCATAGTGGACACCTATGGAGGCAAGGGCGCCCATGGCGGTGGCGCGTTCTCGGGCAAAGACCCGTCGAAGGTGGACCGCTCGGCCGCTTACGCCGCACGCTACATCGCCAAGAACATGGTGGCGGCTGGCGTGGCCGACGAGATGCTGGTGCAGCTCGCCTACGCCATTGGCGTGGCCGAGCCGGTGAGCGTGTATGTAGACACCTACGGCAAGAGCCATGTAGGCATGAGCGACGGCGAGATAGCGAAAAAGATAAAAGAGATGTTCGACTTGAGACCGCACGCCATTGAGCGCACGCTCAAACTGAGACAGCCCATGTATCTCGAGACCGCTGCCTATGGCCACATGGGAAGGAAGAACGAGGTGGTGGAGAAGACCTTCACCTCCCACTACCATGAGACGAAGACCATGAAGGTGGAGCTCTTCACGTGGGAGAAACTCGACCAAGTGGACAGGATAAAGAAGGAGTTTGGCTTGTAGACCACAATAAAGGCCTGCGGACAAATAAACGAAAATGATAACAGAGCAAGACTCAGCACAAGTGGCCGTGCAACCGGAGGTTACCTCGCGGAGCACGGCACCAACCCACCATGAAGGATGGCACTCGCCGGCGCAGATCCTGTCTTGGCTGCCCAAGACAGCGACGCCCTGGCAACAAGACTCGGCGATAAGGGCCAATTATAAATTCGTGGAGAAAGACTGGCTGCACATGCACAACCCCATGCGCACGCCAACCACGAAGGCTGACCCGAAATTTTCGGGCAACCTCGCCAAGCCGCTTTACCATAGCCACTCGCTCGTGCAACCCGACTCGATTTACCGGCCCGAATACGCCGTATATCGACATGGTGTAGCGGGCGATCCCGTGCCATACACCATAGCCGGAGACTCGTTGATTACCTCGGTGCTGCTGTTTTGCTTTGTCATTGCCACCATCACCATAGCACAAGCAGGACATTTCCTGGAACGGCAATTCAAGAACTTCTTCCGCACGCAAAGGGAGGGGACAACGGTAATAACCGAGACAAGCAGCGAGATGAGATTCCAGCTCTTCCTCGTGGCACAGACGTGCATGCTGCTCGCGCTGATACTCTTCATCTATTCGCACGACTTCGCCAAGGAGTCGTTCTCGATAGCTCATTACCAGATATTGGGCCTCTTCGCAGCCATCAACGTGGGCTATTTCACCGTGAAATTCCTGCTATACAGCATCGTGGACTGGGTGTTCTTCGACAAGAAAAAAAATATACAATGGATGAAGTCTTTCATCTTCATAATATCCACTGAGGGCATACTTCTTTTCCCCATCGTGTTGCTGTTCGCCTTCTTCCACATAAGTGTCAGCAACGCGGTCATTTACACACTTTTAGTAGTCTTTATATCCAAGTTGTTGTCTTTTTATAAGACATATATAATCTTTTTCGCGAGGAACGCTGCCATTCTGCAAAGTTTTTTGTACTTTTGTGCACTTGAACTAATGCCGTTAGGAATACTTTGGGGTATAATAATGGCAACAAGCGAATATTTAAAGACAATTTTTTAGGACAAAATAGGATAATTTATAGGATTCAAATTCAAGATGATAAAGAAGATTCTGATATCCCAACCGAAACCAACAAGCGAGACCTCACCCTACTTTTCTTTGGAGAAAGAATATGGTGTGGAATTGGTGTTCAGACCGTTCATCAAGGTGGAAGGACTTACCAACTTGGAATTCCGTCAGCAGAAAGTCAGCATTCTCTCACACACGGCCGTGGTGTTCACGTCACGCCATGCCATCGACTTCTTCTTCAAACTGACAAAAGAGCTGCGTCTCAACATACCAGAGGAGATGAAGTATTTCTGCGTCACGGAGACAATCTCACTTTACATCCAGAAATACGTGCAATATCGCAAGCGCAAGGTCTTCTTTGGCACCAGCGGTCGCATAGACGACCTCATACCACTGATGGTCAAGCACAAGACGGAAAATTATCTCGTGCCACTGAGCAGCGTGCACAACGACGACATAGCCAAGAAGCTCACCGCTAAGGGACTGCGCTTCACCGAGTGCGTGATGTATCGCACGCTCTCCGACCCGTTCACTGAGGAAGAAATCAAGCATTTCGACTACGACATGCTTATCTTCTCCACCCCTACGGGCGTGAAATACCTGACACAGGCTTTCCCCGACATGAAGAAGGACCAAGTGAAGATAGGCGTGTTTGGCCCTGTCACGGCAAAAGCCATCAAGGACGCCAACCTCAACGTGGACCTCATGGCAGGCACGCCGGAGTATCCTTCCATGATTAGCGCGTTGAAGGATTTCCTCGACAAGGAAAACGGAAAGAAAGCATAAAGCGTCAAACCATCACAAACATGGGGAACACATTGCCAAAAACCGAGCGACTGTACCACAAGAAAACCATAGACAGTCTCTTCAAAGGCGGTAAGAGCAAAAGCATGACAGCCTTTCCGCTCCGCTTGGTGTATATGCCCATGGAAGATGGCGACCGCTGCGAAATGCTCGTCTCGGTGCCAAAGCGCAACCTGCACCGCGCCAACAAGCGCAATCGCGTGAAAAGGCAGGTGAGGGAGGCTTACCGCACTCACAAGGACATCGTGGGCGACAAGCGTCTTGCCATGGCGTTTATTTGGCTCGACGCAAAACTGTGGGACAGCGCCGACGTGGAACAACGAGTGGAGAGCTTGCTCACCAGGGTAAAGGAGAAGACAAATGAAAACGGCTAAAAGGTTAATGGGAATCGTCAGCCACGCCATGTCGTGGTTGCTCGTCCTGCCGATAGTCTTTTACCAAAAGTTCATCACTCCCTATACTCCGGCCTCATGCCGATTCACGCCGACTTGCTCGGAATACGCGAGGCAGGCGATAATGAAGCATGGACCTATCAAGGGGCTTGCGCTCGCCATTTGGCGCATACTGAGATGCAATCCGTGGGGTGGCAGCGGTTACGACCCTGTGCCTTGAACCTGTGTCAAAAGCTCGCAAGCCACAACGACATAGCTATTAAAGAATATTCCCGCCTCACAAATGGGGGGAGCATAAAGAAAAACCAATATCAATGAAAAATTTTGTTGAAGAACTGAAATGGCGCGGCATGCTGGCTCAGATTATGCCAGGCACCGAGGAGTATCTGCAAACTCATCTCGTGTCAGCCTATCTCGGCACAGACCCTACCGCCGATTCCCTTCATATCGGCCACCTGTGCGGAATAATGATGCTCCGCCACTTGCAGAGCTGCGGACACAAGCCTTACCTCCTCGTGGGCGGGGCAACGGGCATGATTGGCGACCCTTCGGGCAAGAGCCTTGAGCGCAACTTGCTCGACAGCGACACGCTCTACCACAACCAGGAGGCTATAAAGAAGCAAGTGTCAAAGTTCCTTGACTTCGACAGCAACGAGCCTAACAAGGCTGAGCTCGTGAACAACTACGACTGGATGAAGGACTACAAGTTCCTCGACTTTGTTCGCGACGTTGGCAAGCATATCACCGTGAACTACATGATGGCAAAGGAGAGCGTGCAGCAGCGTCTCAACGGCACGGCTCGCGACGGCCTCTCGTTCACTGAGTTCACATACCAGCTGCTTCAAGGCTACGACTTCCTGTACCAATACCAGCACTACGGCGTGCGTCTCCAGCTTGGCGGCAACGACCAATGGGGCAACATGACCACGGGAACAGAGCTTATACGTCGCACGCTTGGCAACGAGGCGGAGGCTTTCTGCCTCACCTGCCCTCTCATCACCAAGGCCGACGGAAAGAAGTTCGGAAAGACGGAGAGCGGCAACGTTTGGCTTGACCCCAAGCGCACCACTCCATACGCGTTCTACCAGTTCTGGCTCAACGTGAGCGACGACGACGCGGAGCGTTACATCAAGATTTTCACCGACCTCGACCAAGAGACCATCGCGCAGCTTGTGGAAGAGCACAAGCAGGATCCTGGACGTCGCGTACTGCAGCGCCGTCTCGCCGAAGAGGTTACAACGATGGTACACTCTAAGGAGGCTCTCGACATGGCCATCGCGGCATCTAACATCCTGTTCGGCAAGGCCACGAAAGACCAGTTGGCAAGCCTCGACGAGGCTACGCTGAACGACGTGTTCAAGGATGTGCCTCACTACGACTTGCCAAAGGCGCAACTCGGCGGCAAGGCCATTGACCTGTTCTGCGCCGATGGTTTCAACATCTTCCCATCAAAGGGCGAGATGCGCAAGCTGGTCAAAGGCGGCGGCGTAAGCCTCAACAAGGAGAAGCTCACGGCTTTCGACCAAGAGATTACGTCGGAAGACCTCATAGACGGGAAGTACCTCCTCTTGCAGAAAGGAAAGAAAAACTACTTCCTCATCACCGTGAAGTAAGCACACCGTGAAGTAAGCACACCGTGAAGAGATAAGCATAAACCCAAATCGGTCATTAGAGATTTTTTCGTGCAAATAGTCAGGTTATAGTAAATTGTACCATCGTAATAGCATCTGTATGCTAACACAATATGCTTTTTCTATCCTATTCATAGACAAAAAGAAAGCGAAATTTTC
>JALEJI010000059.1 GCA_022769825.1 Prevotella sp.
TAGAGATTTTTTCGTGCAAATAGTCAGGTTATAGTAAATTGTACCATCGTAATAGCATCTGTATGCTAACACAATATGCTTTTTCTATCCTATTCATAGACAAAAAGAAAGCGAAATTTTCTAATGACCGATTTGGGTTTAATGTCTTTTGTGTAGGGTGATTACCGTTATCTCTCCCGGCATGTTCAGTCTGAACGGCACCAGCCCGCCCAGTCCGGCGTTGACATAAAGGCATCTTCCGTTTTTGTCGTAGAGGCCGAGGTCTTCTTTCAGCGCCACCATGGTTGGGCGCAATCCCAACACTTGCATCTGGCCGCCGTGCGTGTGGCCAGTGAGCGTGAGTTGCACGTTGGAGTGGAGCAAGATGTCCTTTTCCCACGCCGAGGGGTCATGCTGGAGCAAGATGACAAACGCCGACGTTGGTATGCCGCTGAGCGTCTTCTTGAGATTGGAGTGGTCCTGTTCGGGTATTTTACTGTAGTCTTCAGAGCCCGCGAGCCAAATGGAATCGCGAGACCACTGTCCGTTGCTTAGCTTACGCCTTATGGGAATGTTGGAGTTGAGCAACACGCGCCCAAGCCTGTTCTCAAGCTCCACGACCTTTTGTGTCATCCTCTTCTTTTCCGCCGGTGTCGCGTCAGTGTATTCGGCGTAGTCGTGATTGCCAAGCACGGAATACATATACGGCAACCGCTTCAGTTCGGGCATCATGGCCTCCACCTCTCCTGGTTGCATATTCTCGATGTCGCCGGTGAAGCAAACGAGGTCAATGGCTTTTTGCGCCCTCACGCTGTCAATCTCAGCCCTAAGGATCTTTCGTCTCCATCCATTGAACGTGCCAGTGTGGATGTCGGAGATTTGCAGCACGCGGAAGCCGTCGAACTCCTCGGGCAGGTCGGCGAAGTTTACATCCACGTGCCTTACGACAATCTTGCCCACGCCAAAGGCCAGTCCGTAGAGATAAGCCGTCACACCAATGGCACCAGCCACAAGACCCACACGGTGGCCATAGTTGTAGCGAGTTTGGAAAATCGCCCTGATGGCCGAGCCTATTCCCGAACAGACGGCGAACATGGCCTTTGGCACCACAAATAGCCCGAAAAGGCAGAGGTAAGTGTTGAGCCATGTGAGGTCGGCAGGCGCGAAGTTGCGTGTTGTGGAAAGCGCGATGGTGTAGGCGAGCATGACAGCGCACGGTAACCACCACAACACCCTTGCCACGCGGTTGTGGAGATAGCGGGTGCGATAATAGTGGAGCCAGATGTAGATGTCGGGCACCAAAATCATCAAGATGAAAAAAACGAGGTATCTAAGTATCATGTGGCTTATAATACTGGCGTTGGTGTTATTGCTTCAACAGCGAAGACTGTAGGAATCGTCTTATCGTGCCGACAGGCAGTTGCCGGCGTCGGGCATAGTCAATGAGCTGGTCTTCGCCAATCTTCCCCAGTTCAAAATAACGGGCTTGAGGATGGGCGAACATGAGTCCGGAGGTTGAGGCGTGAGGCTGCATCATGCCGCTTTCGGTGAGCCGTATGCCGATGCTTCCCATGTTTATCAGCTTGTCTATGAGGAAGTTCATGCTCGTGTCGGGCATTGACGGATAACCCACCGCGGGCCTTATGCCTTGATACCTCTCGGAGTGAAGCTCTTTTATTGAGAGGTTTTCATTCGGAGCATAGCCCCAGTATTTCCGTCTCACTTGGAGATGCGTTAGTTCGGCAGTGCCCTCGGCGAGCCTGTCGGCGAGCACCTGCGATAGCATCTTGCCGTAGTCGTCGTTGTCGTAGCCGCGTGTCATGTCGTGGTCTACCGTTGCGGCGAACACCCCAATCCTGTCCTTTATGCCTTTCGACGCTGGCCTTATGAAGTCGGCGAGGCAGAGGTTGGGCCGTCCCGGTTCGGTTGGTTTTTGCTGCCTGAGCATTGGCAACCTTACGCCGTCGGCTATTATGTCGTCGCCGTCGCTGTTGGCATCCACTATCCGGAACACGGCGTGGGTATGGTAAGAGCCTTGCCAGCGGTCGAGCATGGCGTTAGCGTCGGCATGCAGCCTGTCGCGCTCCTCGTTATCCTTGTCGTTCATGCTCCACGCATAGTCGAAATAAATCCAGTTGATAAACGGCCTTATGTCGGAAATGTCGTAGTCTATTCGCATGGCTTGTGCCCTTGTGTGCGTTTCTTTGTCATTTGTGATGCTTGGCGCTGGCTCATCGTGCGAACGTCACCGCCTCGCCACGGTACGTCTCATCCATCCTGCCGTTGTCGAACACCGTGTGGCCGTTGCATATCGTCTTCATCACGCGCCAGTGGAACTCGTCGCCCGTGAGAGGGCTCCAGCCGCACTTGCTTTGTATCATGTCCTCGGTAAGCGTCCATGGCGTGTCACGTTTCACGATGGTGATGTCGGCCTTGTAGCCAGGACGGATAAAGCCACGATTGCTCACGGAGAACAGGCGTGCCGGGTTGTGGCACATCAGCCATACCAATTGCTCGGCGGTAATGATGCCCTCATCGACAAGGTTGAGCATCGAAACCAATGAGAATTGTATCATCGGCATGCCAGAAGCCGCGTGCGCGCAACCTCCCTGCTTGTCGCTGAGTTTATGTGGCGCGTGGTCGGTGCCTATGCAGGTGATGACGCCCTTGCTCAGCGCACGGCGCAACGCCTCACGGTCTTTGGCGGTCTTTACCGCCGGGTTGCACTTTATCAGGGCCTTGCGCGTGGAGTAGTCGTCGTCGGTGAAGAGCAGATGGGCGATAACGGCCTCGCCCGTGACGTTTGGCATTGTGCCTAAACGGAATGAGCAGTCGTTTTCCGGTATCAAGCCGAGCTCTTTCGCCGTGGTGAGGTGGGCTATGTGGAGGCGAGTGCCATGCGCGTTGGCTAACTTCACCGCGAGCGATGAACTGGCGTAACACGCTTCCTCAGAGCGAATGACGGGGTGAAGGCTGATGTCTGGGTCGTCGCCATGAGCGGCCTTCGCCTTTGCCATGTTGCGGTTGATGATGTCGGTGTCCTCACAGTGCGTCATCAGCGGCAGGTCAAGCTTGGCGCATTGCCCGAAGATGTCGTCAAGGGCATGCTTGTCGTCCACGAGCATGTTGCCTGTCGACGCGCCCATGAAGAGCTTTATGCCAGGCAAGCGTGTGGCGTCCAGCTGGTTGAAGCAATCGGCGTTGCCGTTTGTCGCGCCGAAGAAGAAAGCGTAGTTGACATGGCTTTCCTTCTCGCCTCGCGCCATCTTGTCTTCCCAGTCGTGTATGGTCGTCGTGGCCGGCTTGGTGTTTGGCATGTCGAAGAACGTGGTGACGCCGCCCCATGCCGCCGCTCTCGTCTCGCTGTCAATGTCGGCCTTGTCCGTGAGTCCCGGCTCGCGGAAGTGGACGTGCTCGTCGATGACGCCTGGCATAACGAGACACCCCGAAGCATCTATATGTCGGTCGTAGATGCCTCGGGGTGCCTCGTCTTCGGCAATCACGTTTTCAATATGGTCGTTGTCTATTATGATGGAGCCTTTGAACGAGTCTCCCTCATTGACAATCGTGCCATTCTCGATGATTGTCCTCATATAAGAGATGATATGTGCTTGTTGTGTATTAGTATAAGATTACTTGGCCATTTCGTTTGGCGTTTGGCCATATTGCGGAGCTTCTTGCTGCGCGTTTTGCTGCGCGGGTTGCGGTGTTTGCTCTGGCATCTTAGTGCCGTTCATTATGTTTTGGTTCTCTTGCGCGGCCTCATAATACTCTTTCACCTGCGGGTCGTTCTTGAACTTGTCCGTAGCCTTGCTCATGATGTCCTCGACCCAAGCGTCGAGCATCGGCACGTTGTAGCGGTTCATGCAAACGTTTATGAAGATGTAAGGGCCTAGCACGTTGTCCATGTTGTCGGTGACAAACGTGGTGACAAGCTTGTCGACGCGACGGTTGATGTCAGCGTCTTTGGCGGCGAGCCGTGTGTTCACGGCATCCATGTTCCTGCCGTTCATTATGGCTTGGTCGTGCTGGTGCACGAGGTCGTTGCTCTCATTCATCAGTCGCGTGAACTGCTGGCGGAACTTCGTGAGCTTGTCGTTGAGAGGCGTGCCCGTGACGGTTTCCTGAGAGTTGTCTATCTTCACTTGAATGTCTCCGTCCTCAAGCACCACGGGTATGTTGTTGTTGTCGTCAAGGATTATGCTGGCCACTCTCACCGAGTCTGTAGAGCCCCCGAACTGGAACTGCCCATGCACGACATCACACGAGTCAAGGTCCTTCAGGGTGGTGTCTTTCATCACCTTGAGGTACAGTTTCTGACCATCAAGCATGCTCACGCTCGTGGACCCAGCGATGTGGAAACTGTTGGCACATGAGGTCAAGGCAAGTACACTGATTATAGTGTATATAACTTTATTCATAAGTTTTTGTTTTCTTCTTATAGCAAAGATACAACCTCTTGTCGAGTATATAAATTATTTTTATGCAATTTAATGGAAGTGGCTACTCTTTTATATTTTTTTTCGATAGTTCGTGGTCTATTCTGTGTGCGGTGTACACTTCGAGAATGGCGGCCACGAGCAACAAGACCACCCACTTGTTGTATAAATAAGTGATGTATGCCTCTTGGTTGTTGAACAGCGGTTGGAAAAAACTGTGGTTCACGCCCGCGTACACGGTATCGGCGAGAATCAGTCCTGCCAATACGAACAGCAGGTCGCTGAGGTTTTGCAGCCTTTTCAGTCTGCGCACCACTATTTCCTTCCCTTCATAGGTTTGTGACACTTGCATGACGGCGAACATGACGGCGCCCAAGAGGTAGACCCAGCAGAGCACGGTCGGCGCGATGGTGAGCACGCAGCAAGCCACGCCTATGACCATTAAGGCTCCGCCGGCGAGGAATATGGCGCTCTGCAGTTTATTCAATTGTTTCATTCTGGTGATTATTTTTCAGTATCATCGTTTACATTGTCCGTGCTGATCACGAAGATGTCTTCATCGTCAGCTTTCATGAAATAGCGCTCACGGGCTATCTTCTCGATGTATCGCGGGTTGCGCTTGAGCTTTTCCAGTTGCGTGTTGGCAGAGTCGTTGATGGCGTTGTATTTCTTTATCTCTTCTTTCAGCCCGCTTATCTGGATGTCGTATTTCACGCGCTGCATGAAACTGTTCTCATCAATGAAGCCAATGAACAAGACTCCTATCACTATCGTGATAAGATACTTGTGCCTTGCCACGGCTGACAATATTGACAACAGTTTCTTCTTCTCCATGGATTTCTCTCCCTATTTCTTATGCAAAGGTAGCAATTTAGCGCAAACGAGACAAGATAATGACATATTATTGTGTTTCGTTTGCGCTTATTTCAAGATAGTGTTCCCAAAGTGTTCTCGCTTATTGCATGCAAAGCGTTATGGTATAGAGGTAGAGCACGGCGGCTGGTATGGCCAGGAGGCTTGAGTCGAAGCGGTCCATCATGCCTCCGTGTCCGGGCAATATCTTTCCGCTGTCTTTCACGCCAATGGTGCGCTTGAACAGGCTTTCCACGAGGTCGCCCCACGTGCCGAAGACCACGACCACGGCACCGAGGCCAAGCCATTGCGCCACGTTGAGCACGTGGGCCTCACTGCCGGAATTGGCCAAGATGCCTATGACGCCAGCTATTACGACAGCGAAGATGCCGCCGCCCACGCTGCCTTCCCATGTCTTTCCGGGTGAGATGCGGGGGAAGAGCTTGTGCTTGCCAAACATAGAGCCGAAGCAATAGGCGCCGGAATCGTTGGCCCAAAGCAGGATGAACACCGAGAGCGGAAGCAGCATGTCGTAGCCGCTGAAGTTGCCATATTCGTCGCGCTTGAACGCGAGCACGTTGATCAGCGCCAATGGCAAGGCTATGTACATTTGCCCGAGCATGGTGTAAGCCATGTTGGTCACGGCGTTGCGGTTCTTGGCATACAGCTCGCTGACGAGCAGGTAGATGATGGTGAGCACGTATGGCATCATCACCGCGAAGCCCTTCACCACGCCAATGCTCCACATGGCGATGGCGATGAAGAAGTAGACGCCGCCCACGGTGGAGATGAAGCGGTTGACGTTGACGTCGGCCACGCGGTCGTTGACCAGCCCCGTGTATTCCCATAGCGTCAGTCCGGTGATGATGGTGAAGAGCAGTATCATTGCCATGCTGTTGAGGAAGCCGGCTACCATGATGGCCACGAAAAGCACTCCCGTGATTGACCTGACGATAAGATTCTTCTTTTTGTCTGTCATGACTCTTGTTGTTCTTTGTTGTTCTCTGTGTTCTGGCCTTCCGGATTTTTGCCGGTGTTCTCGCCCTTGCCTTGTTCGGCCACGGCCTTGTCGTGCTCGGCCTGTGCTTGTTTCACCTCGTCGGGCATGTCCTCGAGCTTTGGAGCTTCAGCGTCTTCCTTGGCTTTTCTCTCAGCCTCTATGCGCTCGTTCTCCTTCATCAGCTCTTCCGAGCGACTTGTCCATTGGCGCTTGCCAAGTATCTTCTCCACGTCCTCGCGGTATATCACCTCCTTGTCGAATAGCAGTTGCGCCAGGGCGGCGTGTCCTTGCTTGTGTTCGGTGAGCAGCTGTTTGGCGCGCTGGTACTGGTCGTTCACGATCTTGAGCACCTCGTCGTCGATGACCTTTGCCGTCGTCTCACTGTAAGGACGCTGGAAGGAGTACTCGTCATTATTATAATAGCAGATGTTTGGCAGCTTGTCGCTCATGCCGGTGTAGGCCACCATTCCGAACGCGGCCTTGGTGGAACGCTCCAGGTCGTTCATGGCACCCGTGGATATGGCACCCACGAATAGCTCCTCCGCGGCGCGCCCGCCAAGCAGCGAGCAAATCTGGTCGAGCTCCTCTTCCTTTGTCGTGATGACCCTTTCCTCCGGAATGTACCATGCCGCGCCGAGGGCTTGGCCACGTGGCACGATGGTCACCTTCACGAGAGGGTTGGCGTATCTGCAGAACCAACTTATCGTGGCGTGTCCGGCCTCGTGGATGGCTATGGCGCGCTTCTCGTCGGTCGTCATCACCTTCGTCTTCTTCTCCAGTCCGCCCACTATGCGGTCCACGGCGTCGAGGAAGTCTTGTTTCTCCACGGCTTGCTTGTTGTGCCTTGCGGCTATCAGCGCGGCCTCGTTGCAGACGTTGGCAATGTCGGCTCCGGAGAATCCCGGGGTTTGGCGCGCGAGATAGTCGACGTCGATATCGTTGCCGAGTTTCAGCGGCTTGAGGTGCACGAGGAATATGGCCTTTCTCTCGGCCAGGTCAGGCAAGTCGACGTGTATCTGCCTGTCGAATCGTCCGGCGCGCAGCAAAGCCTTGTCGAGCATGTCGGCGCGGTTGGTGGCGGCGAGCACTATCACGCCCGAGTTGGTGCCGAATCCGTCCATCTCGGTGAGCAGGGCGTTAAGCGTGTTCTCGCGCTCGTCGTTGCCGCCCATCGACGGGTTCTTAGACCTTGCTCGGCCCACGGCGTCAATCTCGTCAATGAAGATGATGCAAGGCGACTTCTGCTTGGCCTGGGCAAACACGTCGCGCACGCGGCTCGCGCCCACGCCGACGAACATCTCCACGAAGTCGGAACCCGACATGGAGAAGAACGGCACGCCAGCCTCTCCGGCCACGGCCTTGGCCAGCAGGGTCTTACCTGTTCCCGGAGGGCCGATGAGCAATGCGCCCTTAGGAATCTTTCCTCCGAGGTCGGTGTATTTCTTCGGGTCCTTCAGGAAGTCGACAATCTCTTGCACCTCCTGCTTGGCGCCTTCTTGTCCGGCCACGTCCTTGAAGGTTATGCCCATCTCGTTGGCTTTCTCATAGAGCTTTGCCTTGCTCTTGCCGACGCTGAAGATGCCTCCGCCACCGCCGAGACCTCCGCCACCGCCCATGCCGCGGCTGAACATCCAGAAGAGGAAGAAGAAGAAGAACAGTGGGCCGAGGTTGATGAGAATGCTCCAGATGTCGGTGCCTCGCTCGTTGTCGTAGCTGTAGCCTGCGAGCTTGTGCTTCTGTTGCTCGTAGCCGAGAAATTTCTCCAGCTCGTCCACGGAGCCGAACTGCACGCTGACGTATGGGTTTGGCCCCACTTGCTGTGCGGTCATGTTGAACACCGTCCGGATGTGTTGCGGCTTGACAAACATCTTCAGCGTGTTGTCGCTCTTGTTTATCACCACGCGTTGCGCGTAGCCTTTGTCGACGTAAGCCTTGAAGTCGCTGTAGTTGGCCTCTTGGCTTGAGCTGCCTTTCACGATAGACCCGCCACCTCCCGAGAAGAGCATGATGGCGAGAACGACGGCGACGATGATGTACAGCCAGTTCATGTTGAACCGGGGCATCTTAGGCTGCTGGTCGTTTTGGTTCATTTGCCTGTTATTCATTGTCTTGTGTTGTCCTTTCCTTATTATTATAAGCTCTCGCCTTCCTTTATGATGGAGATGTTGGCGTCTTCCCAAAGGTGCTCGAGGTCGTAGAACTCCCTTGGCTCTGGCAGGAAGATGTGTACGATTATGTCCACGAAGTCTATGGCGACCCATTGGTCAGTCCCGAGTCCGTTTACGCCAACGGGCTTCTCGCCGGTCATCTCGCGGCATTTGTCGCCCACCGACTGCGCTATGGCCTCCACTTGCGCGGGCGAGCCACCTTGGCAAATCACGAAATAGTTGGCGATGGCTCCGTCGATGTGCCTGAGGTCGACGACGCGGATGTCTTCGCCTTTCTTGTCTTGTATGGCGTTGACGATAATCTTTAGCAGTTCTTCTGTCGTTGTTGCTTTCATTAATTTAATATCAGTGTGTTAACAGCATATTCATGACAAAGTTAGTGCTAATCACACGAACTGCAAAATTTATTAATCTTATTTTTGAATTTAGTGATTATGGCATGACATAATGGCGGAAAAACGGCAATGGAATGTTTTTTTTGAAAAAAGTTGGCAAAAAGTTTGGTGGGTAACAAAAATGTCTGTACCTTTGCACTCGCAATTCAGAAATGAGGTTGCAAACAAAATTGGGGTATGGTGTAATGGTAACACTACAGATTCTGGTCCTGTCATTCTTGGTTCGAGTCCGAGTACCCCAACAGTGAGGAAGTCAAGCAAGTATCTTGCTTGGCTTTTTTGTTTTTAATGTCATCTAAGTTCGGTAGTCATGCTTAATAGTTTACGTGCGCGCTTGCCTTTTTTGGCCATGCTGCTTCTTTTCCTGCCGCTATTGTCGTTCTCGCAAAAGCGGCTCCCTGGCTTTTCCGTTTCCATGATACCCGACGCGGTCTTTGCCAGGATGCAAGGCAAGAGCTATCCCGCGGCTTGCCCCGTGCGCAGGCAAGACTTGCGCCATCTGAAGTTGCTGCATGTCGACTTGGAGGGCCATGTACGTCATGGCGAGATGGTTTGCAACAAGGCTATAGCCAACGACGTGTTGGAGATTTTCGAGCAGCTCTACGAGCATCGCTATCCCATAGCCAGCGTTCGCCTTATCGACGATTTCGGCGCCAGCGACGAGGCGTCGATGCGCGCCAACAATTCGAGCAGTTTTTGTTATCGTGTGGTGCGTGGCAGCAAGAAGCTGTCGGCCCACGCCAAGGGCATGGCCGTTGACATCAACACGCTCTACAACCCATGCGTTCGGCGATCGCGTTCGGGCAAGCTGACGGTGCAGCCTTCCGTGGCGGCCAAGTATGCCGACCGTCGTGGCTCGTTTCCTTATAAGATAGAAAGGGGCGACCTCGTGTGGAAACTGTTCACCAGTCGCGGGTTCAAGTGGGGTGGGGCATGGAAGTCGGTAAAAGATTATCAGCACTTTGAGAAATAAATGTAAAAAGAGGGTGTGTCGAAAGTCAAACCAGCACGTCCCGAAGGGACAGAAGTTCATAGCCCAGGGCAAGCGAAGCGACGCCCTGGGCTATGGAGGTCATTGGGCTTTCAGCCCGCGTAATTTGCCTTTTGACGCTCCTTCATGGG
>JALEJI010000073.1 GCA_022769825.1 Prevotella sp.
CTTGGAGTCTACGCTCCCGGCTGGAACATTCGTCAAGAAGCTCCGTTATACGGATGACGAGCTTCGCGAGAATCCTAACGCTTCCGACAAGACTCTCAACCAGAACCAGGGCGACGGCATGAACGTGCGCGTATGGTGGGACACCAAGAAGTACAAGTAGGATCAAGAACCTAAGCACTAAATATCATTGTAGATGCACTATAAGAAAGACATTCTCTCGTTGCAGTTATTGAGATGGAGATGGGAGAATGTCTTTCTTTTTTATAGACTTCTGTGGTCTTAGTGTTACTTGATAATTACAAATATTGTGAAAACTATTGTCGCTTTACTATTTTCCTTTCTTATTCTTTTCCTCTCCCCAGCATGGTCGCAGACAGCTAAGAATATTGCTTATCAAGATGACCATGTGAGGATCACCTTGATAGATGATGGAGCGGTCCGGCTTGAATATTCTGCAGAGGGGAAATTCATAGATGACTGTTCTCAGATTGCCGTAATCAGAGACTACGCCCCTGTGAATTATAAGATTTGCAATGGCTCAAAAAAAGTTCGTATTCTTACTGGGGCAATGGCCATTACGTATCGGAAAGGTAAGGAGCCGTTTTCAGCCTGTAATCTTTCCATAACTTCTATCCCACAGGAAAGAGGATCTCGTTCCTGTGTCTGGAAGCCGGGAATTAAAGATACAGCTAACTTAAAGGGTACATATTATTCTCTTGATATGTACAATGGCAACATGAAAGACGGTAAGCTGATGCCCATGGAGGATGGCTTGCTTTCAAAAAGCGGCTGGACATTCATCGACGATTCCCGTTCTTATCTCTTCGACCACAGCGAATGGCCTTGGTTGAAGGAACGCCCCGACACGACAAAAGCACAAGACTGGTATTTTCTATGTTATGGCCACAATTATAAGAAGGCATTGCGCATGTTTACTAAGTTCTCGGGCAAGGTGCCTTTGCCTCCGCGCTATGCTTTCGGCTATTGGTGGTCACGCTACTGGAGCTATTCAGATGATGAACTGCGTACCCTTATCGACAACTTTCATAAATATGACATACCTATTGATGTGCTTGTTCTTGATATGGATTGGCACTATAATCAAGCACCGAGAGGAGGTTGGACGGGTTATACATGGAACCGCACACTGTTTCCTGATCCTAAGGGATTCCTTAAGTGGGTTAAGGACAATAGCCTGCGGATAACCATGAACCTGCATCCAGATACAGGCATCAAGACATGGGAAGAGCAATGGCCGGCCATGTCGAGATGGATGGGGGTTGATACTGCGCTTCACAAAGACATTCCTTTCGAGACATCAGACAAGCGATTTATGTCCGGTTGGACACACGAAGTCTTGCATCCGATGGAGAGAGACGGTGTTGACTTCTGGTGGATTGACGGAGAACCTAAAGGCACCCCCAAGCGGATGAAGAATCTGAATGACACGTGGTGGATTAATTACGCTGTTTTTACCGATATGGAGCGTAACCGCGACACCAGACCGATGTTTTACAACCGTTGGGGCGGATTGGGCAACCATCGTTACCAGATAGGCTTCTCTGGAGATGCTGTCATCTCCTGGGCTTCGCTCGACTTCCAACCTTATTTCAACAGTACGGCCTCGAATGTGCTGGCCTGCTATTGGAGTCACGATATTGGTGGGCATGTAGGAACGCTTAATCCTGAGATATATGCCCGCTGGATGCAGTTCGGCCTCTTCAGTCCTGTTCTGAGGACTCATTCGGCTAAGATCGGAAGCATCAATAAAGAGCCTTGGATATTCTCGTATCACATGACACGTATGCTGCGAGATATCATCAAGGCACGTTATGCCCTCAACCCTTACATCTACACGATGGCCCGAAAAACCTACGATGAGGCCTTGCCGCTCTGCCGTCCGATGTACTATGATTATCCTGACAGCCCAGAGGCTTACAGGCAGAGAGATGAGTATATGTTCGGTGATAACATGCTGGTACGCCCTATCACTGCTCCGATGCATGGATCCAAGGTTGCGCAACCCGTTTGGCTTCCGAGTGGAAACGACTGGTATGAGGTAGCCTCGGGCAAACTGCTTAAAGGCGGACAAACAGTGAACAACAACTTTCATCTTGACGAGATTCCTGTCTATGTAAAGGCCGGAAGCATCATACCGATGTACGGAGATACTTTGAAGAATCTGCAGAGCAATGCCTTTCCCGTCATCATCAATGTCTATCCCTCTATCGGTGATGTCAGCAGCCAAGCTGAATATTACGAGGATGCTGGCAATGACAAGCAGTATGCTTCACATTATGCCGTAACACAGTTCTCTGCCGAACGCCGCGGCAATAAGCTTATCATAAGAATCGGTGCCCGGCAGGGAAACTATCAGGGAATGCCAGCCAAACGGATATATCAGATTAAGGTCGTTGCTTCTGTTGTGCCGGAGAGGGTGCTTGTCAACGGACAGAAAGCCACTTATCGGTACAACGGCATGACACTCTCGCTTATTGTGGATGTAGGAAGTGTAGGCAGTGAGGAGGTTAAGACGGTTGAGATAAGTTATCCTTCAGACAGTCAATGTATGGCCAATGGAGAGATTGGACAGATGCGTCGAGTGAGGGAGAACGTCTGCCTGCTCAAGGAACGCGATGCGAACATCGTGCTCACGGATGACTTGGCTAATATGGAGAGCGTTGGCCGGGCCATTACCTACGCCCCTTCGTCTTTTACACAAAAGATGGAGTTCTTTCATGACAGGTATGCACGTTTGGATGAAGTGTTGAAGGCACAGAAGCTTAACGATGCCGACTATAAATTCTTTATTGATAATACCTATTAACAACACGATTATAAACACACAATATTTATGAAGCTAAATTATATCTTATGCTTGAGCGGCTTTCTCTCATTGGGGATGCTTTCCGCTCAAGCCCAGGACTACACCGGAATGAAGATCCAGCGCTACCGGCAATGGGCCAAAGGGCAGATATCCCTGGTACCCTTGGAGATCGGGCAAATCACTCCCGAAGGCTGGCTTCGCCAATGGGGTGAAGATGCCGCGAAAGGCATCACTGGGCATCTCGATGAATACCAGCCTGTCTATGGCAACGGGTGGAAAGGATTTGGGTTTAAGGCCCGAGGAGCCAATGAGAAAGACGGTACGGGATGGCCGATAGAACAGTGCAGCTACTGGCTTGACGGAGCTACGAAGCTGGCCTATATCCTCGGTGACCGGGCGCTTCAGAAGAAAGTGTCCGACCGGCTGAACATCGTCGTCGATGGAGTTCTCAAAGGTGCCGGAACCTTCATTTGGTGGAAAAACGACTCCATCGTCCTTGACAAGTTCAATAATTGGGGTCATGGAATTATGGGGCGAGCACTGGTCAGTTATTACCAGGCGACCCACCAGCCACGAATCCTTGAAGCCCTCAACAAAGTATATTCCCGTTACACAATGCTTTCGCCGACCAATCAGAAAAGACTCGAAAGCGGACTGGTGCGTGGCTCGACGAATGTTGATGCCATGACTGAGACGTTCCTGGAAAACGGAAACAAGACGATCCTCGACTCTATCATCGCTTACAGCAACCGTCCCCTTGTCAGACAATTCGGCCAGCGCATCATGCAGATGAGTGACCGTTCGCACAAAGGGTTTAAGACTACGCACGGTGTGACCTTCTATGAGGTATCGCGTGTTCCGGCGATCTCCTCTATATGGAATGGGCGGGAAGAAGACCGGGACGTGTCTCTTCATCTGCTTTCCTGGGCCGGCAAGTACAACATGTTGCCTCTCGGCCTTGTCTCGTGTGAGGAGTATTTGTCCGGGGCCGGGCCTTTTCATGGCGTTGAGACGTGTGACATCCCTGCCTCGATGTGGAACTACACGTGGCAGATGCGTATCGACGGAAAAGGGCAATGGGGCGACCGGATCGAGAACGTATTCTTCAATGCGGGGCCCGTCTCTGTCTCACGCGACTGGAAGACCATGTCTTATTATCAGATGCCTAACCGCTTCTCGGAAAAGCTACCGGCCGATCCGGCTGTACCCGGGCCGGGAGACCAGCGATATACGCCCTACGGACATGAAGTGTTGTGTTGCGTGGGCAGCAGCAACTGGGAAATTCCCAACTATGTCACGAATATGTGGATGGCGACCATGGATCACGGTCTTGCCTACACCCTCTACGGACCCTGCAAGGTGAAGGCTTCGCTTGACAACGCCCCCGTGGAGATCGATTGCCAGACCGATTATCCGTTTGGCGACCAGATACGCATCCATCTGAAGAGTGCCAATGATATTGTGGCGCCTCTCTACTTCCGTATCCCTGAATGGTGTGGAGCTATGCAAATAAAGGTCAACGGCAAAAAGGTTGCCTATAAGGCCTATAAAGATTTCGCCAAGATTGAACGCAAATGGAGAAACGGTGATGCCGTCGTCATCTCCCTTCCCATGAAAACGTCTGTCACTGCGGGAATATGTACGCCTTATCCGCGTGACAACTATTTCAAGCGGAATCCTACTGTAGCTTCGAACGGTAATTATTATTATGGGTATACAGACAGCATAGCAGGTGAGCCTTATGAATATGTTAAATATGGTCCGTTGCTCTATGCCTTGCCGATCAAGGATATCGACGAGAACCACGTCGCTGAAGGACAGAAGTACAACTATGCCTTGGGAGCTACGCTCGGCAAGGTTAAGATCATCAGAAAGAAAATGCCGGAGCGCTGGACGTGGAAATATGAAGAGGCTCCTGTACAGCTGAGTGTTGATGCCCGTGAGTTCCCCTGGACTCCCACGGATCTTGCCCCCTTACCCAAACGGAAGGTCACAGGCGGTTCAGCCGCACGCATCACCCTTGTGCCCTACAACTGCACGAAGTTTCATGTCTCAATGTTCCCGGTTGCTAACTGAGAAATATCAACATCAATCATTATAAAATTTATTCATGAAGAAAACCTTAATTTTATTCTCATTGCTCATGGTCGTTCTTTCGGTTCATGCCGATGACATATCAGCTGTGAAAGGACTGGTGCATCGCCTGTTCCCAGGCTATGAGCAAGTGTTCTCTTTCCACAAGACAGCGGGCAAGACAGATGTCTTCAGCCTCCGGTCGGAAGGCGGGAAGATCATCGTCAGCGGAAACAATGCCAACTCGATGGCCGTCGGCATCAACCACTACATGAAATACTATTGCCATGTGGAGGTAGGCTGGCTGAAGTCGGATACCTTTCAGCTCCCTTCCGTCCCGCCCCGGATACCCAAGCCTGTCACCATTAAGGCCCGGGTCAAGGACCGCTTCTTCCTGAACTACTGCACTTACGGTTACACCATGCCATGGTGGAGATGGGACGAATGGGAACACTTCATCGACTGGATGGCGCTCAACGGCATCAATCTGCCGCTTGCCATCACCGGCCAAGAAAGCATCTGGTACAAGGTGTGGAGTGAGCTCGGCCTCTCCGACGCGACGATCCGCAACTATTTCACCGGTCCGGCTCATCTGCCCTGGCATCGCATGATAAACATCGACCGGTGGTTTGCGCCTCTGCCGATGTCGTGGCTCAACGGACAACTGAAGCTTCAGAAACGCATCACGGCCAGGGAACGTGAGTTGAACATGCATCCCGTCTTACCGGCATTCTCCGGCCATGTCCCCGCAGAGTTGGCTTCCATCTTCCCCAAGGCTAAGATCACGAAGCTGGCACCTTGGGACGGTTACGCTGAGCAGTATTCGTGCAGTTTCCTCGACCCTATGGATCCGCTGTTTACACAGATACAGAGGCGGTTCATCGAAATTGAAGACTCTGTCTATGGCACCGACCATGTTTATGGAATCGATCTTTTCAACGAAGTGACACCTCCAAGCTACGCGCCCGAATACCTCAGCCGCGTTGCCAAGCAGGTGTATGCGTCGCTCGCCAATGCTGATCCGCAGGCTATATGGCTGCAGATGACCTGGCTCTTCTATTACAGACAGAAAGACTGGACAAACGACCGCATCAAAGCTTATCTCACGGCTTATCCCAAGAATCGCTCGCTGCTGCTCGACTATTACTGCGACATGCAGGAGATGTGGAAGTCGACGGATAAGTTCTTCGGCGTACCGTTTGTCTGGTGCTATCTCGGAAACTTCGGAGGAAACACTATGCTGACCGGTGACTTGGAAACGATCAACCGCCGGATGGAGCATGCTATGGCAAAATGTAAAGGCAACCTTGCGGGGATAGGAGCCACGCTCGAAGGCTTCGACTGCAATCCGTACATTTATGAATATGTGTTTGAGAAGGCCTGGAATTTTCCGGCGAATCGCAATATCCAGGAATGGGTCAACGCACTCGCCGACCAGCGCACAGGAAAAGTGGATGCCAATGCACGCCAGGCTTGGCAACTGCTTGTTGACAGTATCTATAACCAGCAAACTGTAACTCAGCAACGACAGCCTTTCTTTAATATGCGGCCTGCTTTTATGACAAGCAATATGGTGAGGCAAATACCCCAAGTCGACAAAGAGGATAAGATTCTGTTGGAAGTAATTGAGAAACTGCTTCAGGTAGACAGCGACCGACAAAGTTATCATTTTGATCTTGCCAATCTCACAAGACAGTTGTTGACGAATCATTTCATGAGCGTATTCTACGACTATCAGAAGGCTTATGAAGCGAAAGATCTTCAGACGATGAGACTTTTGGCTAAGAAGATGACAACGATCATTGAAGATCTTGACAAGGTCGTTGGCACGCAGAGCTGTTTCCTCACCGGCAAATGGATTAAAGACGCAAGGGCCTGGGGCAAAGATCCGATGGAGAAACTTTATTATGAACAAAACGCACGCAATATCATCACGACTTGGAGCGACAAGAATATGGGGCTCAACGACTATGCCTATCGCTCCTGGGCAGGAATGGTAAAGACCTTTTATGGCGAACGGTGGAGGATGTTCTTCAAGGCCGTGGAAGCTGCCTTAAAGGCTCGTCAACATTTCGACAAGGCACATTATGACAGCTATAAAGACCGTGTCTGCACCTTTGAGAAATACTGGTGGGAAGGCTGCGTGGGCAATTTCAAGGCCGTTCCGACGGGTGACAGTAAGACAGTCGTCAGAGAGATTCTTGCAAAATATCAATAGGACATAACCATTCTTTTGTTATCATCCAATGGCGGGGTGCGGTCTTGTGGCCGTCCGCCATGGCATGGTACGGCTCTTGTGTCAGTCCAATGCAGGATGCGGCCTATTAATCACTAATCGCTGCTTGATTCGGAAATGTCACCACCCTTTCTGTAGGATGGTGACATTTTCAAATGATGTTGAGTGGGTCTACGTTTTCCAATACATCTGTCGTTTCGTGAAGAAGGCGGTAAGGAGCATGCAGAGGGCCGTGAGGACAATTCCTTGCAGGAACCCGAGCAACGGGGTTGTGCAGAAACCCGTAATGATTGGGAAGACGTGGCAGAGCTGCAGCAGAGGGATGACTGCCAGGCCATTGCTCACGTAGGCCACCATGGGGTTCCGCCCGACGAGCTCGAGCGGTTCGCTGAGCCATCTGATGTGATAATGGTCGCATGTGATGGTGAAGAAGAGCAGGGCGATGAATGCCAGTCCTCCGGTGACAAAAAGGTAGCTGAGCGTGACGTAGTCCTTGCGTATGCCACCCTCACAGGCTTCGATGAGCAACCCCATGGCAAGCATGTAGAGGCCGCAGAGGCAGAGTTTGCGCCAATAGGTGCGCTCCCGGTCCTTGCCGCGCACGAGCCACCAGAGCACCGTTGACAGTGCGGCCGTGAGGACGATGTTGACGACTAACAGGCGGCTGTAGAGGCAGACGACGTTGGTGATGATCAGTGCCAAAGCAATGAGCGCCACCCACGGAGCTACGCACAGCCGGCTGTGCGCCCGTGAGGCATCTTCGGCCTTCAGCCAGCGCGTCATGAGATTACCAGCCACCATGCCGGGGATGATGATGAGCAGGTATTCCTGGTAGGCGACATGGTAGAGCCACGGGGCGAACGTGAAGTCGCGCATCGCTTGCTGCCAGGATCCGTCAGTCTTGGCCGACAGATAAAATGCCATGAGCAGTGGGATGAGTGCCAGGCGGGCCATCGGCTTGTGAGGCGTGAGCAGGTAGATGACGGCTCCGGTGAGTGACACGTTGGCCAGGATGAGCATGATGATGTCTTCGTCCTTGAGCATGAATGGTTTGCCTTCGGCGTAGGGCTGAAACAGAATGAGGGCTACGGCCGCCGCATATGCCAAGGTGTTCATCGTGCGGTTGCCCCATTTGCTGAGATGAAAGGGGTTGCGCATGAATATGAGAAACATCAGGGCAAAGGCTGCGATTGCCACCAGTTCGTTCATCCATGGAGCCGGATAGCCTAACATGTAAGGGTAGACATGGATGACGAAGATCGCGAAGAACGTCAGTTTCATCCACCGGATGATCGTCTTCTTCAGCAGTTTCAACTTGCCGATGCCCTTTTCGAGCTGTCGGCCTAAGGACAGCGGAATGGCTGCTCCCATGCTGAAGAGAAAGAAGGGAAAGATGAGGTCTACCCACGTGATGCCGTAGATATGCGGATTGAAAACATGAGTAGGTGGCGGCTCCTGGGCATGGTACATCCACGCCGGCAGGATACCGAAGGCCTCTGTGGCGGCGAGGATCATGGTCATGATCGCGTAGCCCCGCAGCGCGTCCAGGGAATGGGCGCGCCGGGTTGGTACGGCCGTAGGTGCTTCGGTATGAGTCTGCATGATTATTTGTTGTCTTGTTTGCTGCCTTGCCTGTTCCAGTAGCGCTCAATGTCTTCGAGCGACATGCCGGCAGTTTCAGGCACGCAGCGCCACATGATGAGGATATAAGGCACACACATGACGGCAAAGAGCAGGAACGTGCCTGTAGGCTGCAACGTCTCGAGCATCCAGGGGGTGAGCTGTCCGATGAGGTAGGTTCCGATCCAAAGGGCAAAGCCCGCTATGGACATGGCCAGACCGCGCACGCTGTTGGGATACATCTCCGAGAGCAGGACGAAGACCACGGCGCTGATGCTTACGGCACAGCAGAAGACGTAGAGCAGGAAGAAGGTTAGCATGAACCATACGCTCAGCCCCCAGCTCTCGTGGAAAGCAAAGTAGACGGCTATCATGATGAGACAAACGATCATGCCCGACACGCCGTAGTAGATGAGCTTGTGGCGGCCTACGCGGTCAATGATGAAGGTAGCGAGCACCGTCGTGAGCATGTTCACCAGACCGACGAGCACCTGACAGAACAGCGGGTCGCTCATGCCGGCATCCTTGAACATCGACGGACCATAGTAGAGTACGGCGTTGACACCCATGAACTGTCCGAGGATGGCAATGCACACACCGATGACGACGGCCTTGAGGATGCCCGGGCGGAGCAGTTGTTTCCACTCCGACTTCTGCTCTCCGGCAATGGTCGATTTCGTGTCGGCTACCTGCTTCTCTACATCTTCCTTGCGGATGTAGATCTTGCTGAAGATCACCGCCGCACGGCCGTCCTTATTCTGTGTGATGAGCCAGCGTGGGCTCTCAGGGATGAGGAAGAGGATGACGAGGAAGAAGAGGGCGGGCAGCCCCTCCATGCCCAACATGCCGCGCCAGACCTCACCGACAAAAATGAGCTGCAGCCAGCTGTTGGCGAAATGACCGGTATGAGAAAAGTTGAGCAGCAGATAGTTGACAACATAAGCTGCGAGAAAGCCTACAGTGACAGCGAGCTGATAGAGTGAGACGAGCTGCCCGCGATAGCGCGTGATGGAGATCTCGGAGATGTAGACGGGTGCCACCACAGAGATGATACCTATTCCTAATCCGCCTATGATACGGGCGGCAACAAGAAAATGAAAATTTGGAGCGACGGCGCAGCAGATGCCGGACAGGGTGAAGAGTGCGGCGGATATGAACATGGTGGGGCGACGTCCGAGGCGGTCGCTCATGATGCCGGCTATAGCCACACCGCAGATAGAGCCGATGAGCGCGCAGCCTACGTACCAGCCTTGCTGCATCACGTCAAGATGGAATTGTGCTACCACGTCGTCGATGGTGCCCGAGATGACCGCTGTGTCGTATCCGAAGAGCAGGCCGCCCAAGGCTGCCACGATGGCGAGGAAAAACACGTAACCTAATTTTACGGTTTTCATGTAGATGAATAAGAGAGTCTAATAAACAATTATTTGATGTTGAAATATTCCTTATAGCGGTCGTAGAGGTGATGTGCCTGTATATAAGCCGACTGCGGACTGAGAAAATGTGAGAACTCGAAGGTGATAGCCTTGTCGTAGTGGCACCGTTTGGCCGCTTCGAGCTTCAGGCGGAGCTTGTCAAACTTGATGGGGAAGAAGCGGATGGGCATGTCACGGTCAAAAGTCTCGGCATTGGTCCAGCACTGCATGCCGTATTTGTCGGCGAGCTTCTTGTTGACGGAGAAGAAAGCGTCGAGCTCATCGTAGTCGATGTGTCCGTCCTGGAAGGCACAGCAGTCGACAACATCGTGTATGCCGTCGAAAATCTCGTTCCATTCGCGCTCATGCTCCTGCACGCTGACAGCCTGGTCGTTGGTCATCTTGCCCGTTCCCATGACGGCTTTTTTGCCGTCGATCCAAGGAGAGATGAAGACTGGAAGCCCGTTGGACACCTCCTTACAGTGCTTGCCCATGGCGTGGAAGGCGGGTATGGCACCTTTCGTCTGGCGGGAAATCTCAGTGCTGACGTACCAGCCTTTGAAGCTCTTGTGGTGGCCGTAGCGCTTCCATACCTCGTCGATGACATACTTGTTGTCATCGATTTCCCACGACATGTCGCCGGTGTCCCAGTAGTGGCCGGAGTCGTAGAGCCCGAAGTAGAACTTCATGCCGTATTTGTCGGCCAGGCGGAGATACATGTCGATCAGGTCGACGGAGGGCATGTAGCATCCATGCTTCTTCATCAGGTATTCAGAAGGATAGGTGATGAACTTTCTGTACCCGCACCGGATGACGATGACGGTGTCGATGCCGATGGCTTTCATGTAGCGGAAATCCTGTTCCCATTCCTTCACGCCCCAGTTCTGATGGGGTATGTCGTGTGATATCTCGTCGAGGAAAGTGCCGGTGATGGGCAGTCCGTTGTTTTTAGGCACGATGAGTCCGCCCCCCACGCCTTCGTTGGTGTCGGTAGCGACGGTGCGATGTTGCGTTGTAATGTTTTCGCCCTTGGTGATGATAGGCGCAGCCATGGCGGCTGCACCTGTCAGCAGGGCTTCTTTCAGAAAATCTCTTCGATTGGTCATGTTTTTTAAGTTAAGAGTTTAGAATTAAAAGGGATGAATCATAATGCAGTATTACTCTTTGTCGATCGTCAGGTTGGTGACGCGGCTGTTGAAGTTGCCGGTCTTCTGTACGGGGAAGAAGAGAGCTCGCTGATAGCGCATGCTGCGTTCAGGCTCATAGGCATCGAGCTGCCAGGTGCGTCCGGGCATGTGGTTAGCTTTGTCAGTGGGCTTGACGACGTAGAACCGGATCTGTTCGAGCTTTTCTTTCAGTTGCCCGTTGACATAAAGATTGGTAGCTGAAGACGTGTTCTCGATCGTTATCTCTACATGCCCTTCCTTCGGCAGCGCATAGTCGAAATGGTCGAAGTAGGCCTCACGCTGGAAGCCCAACTTCCCGCTGATGGGATCGGATAGGTAGAACGTGGCATCTGGTCCCGTTGTGAGGATGGTGCCTTTCTGCTCAGGCTTGCAGTCGATGCTGAACGATATTTTGTGGCCGTAGCCTACTTCATGAACGGGCAGCGACAGTGTTTTATTGGGTTGCAGGTCGGATATTTTCACAGGAAGGTTGGGCACATAGCCTGACTCGTTCACGCCAGGGGCTTCGCCGAGCTCTTTGCGCTGCGCCTCGAAGGTGTCGTAGGGCACGGTCGTCAATTGTCCTGTCCAGCACTTTACCGCCATAGCCTGGAGCACCGGCATGATGCGGAGATGGACATCGTGCACAGTGATGCCGTTGCCGTAGAGATCATTCCACAGCGCGAACATGCCGCCGGCTATCTGTGGGTCTTGCTCTTTGAGTTTCGTGTCGCCGAAGCTGGCGGGTGTCCAGTTCTTATAGATATTGTCGTTGGGAAGAATGTCGTGATAGTAGTCGGCCAAAGGTACGGTGTAGACGGTCCAGTCGGGCATGCTGATCATGTTCCATCCGTCAGCCTTCATGTCTTTTGTCTTGGCCATGAAAGGAGACCACATACCGAGGATGGCACCTTTAGGATTGACGGGTGTCCTGCCGTATGCGTGGCTCAGCGCTCCCCAGAGGATGGGTGTCTTGCCGTATTTCTTGATGAGCTCAAGATAATGGCTGGTGTAGGCGCGGAATTTCTCGCGCAGCTCTTCCGTAGCGTTGTTATACTCATCGGTACCGATGTTTACATATTTCCCGCGGAAGACCGGATTCTTTCCTGATAAGTATTCTTTGAAGAGATTGTCCATGAACGTATAGACCTCGGGGTTCTCAAGATCGAAGTGGTCCATGCCAAACTCTTTCGAGCCGAGGCTGGGGCGGTAATGTGTGAAAGCGAGGACGTGGGCGGGCGAGTCTATCTCTGGGATGATCTGTATGCCGTAGCTCTCGGCAAACTGCTGTAGGTCGATCAGCTCGGCCTTGGTATAGTGGCCGTCTTTTGAGGCGAGCCCGGGATAAGTATCGCTCTCGAGCCTAAAGTCGCCGGGAGTCTTGATCCAGTCGCCGCCAAAGAAGTCCTTGAACGCGTTGTCGTTGAGATGGAGCTGTAGCGTGTTCATCTTATAGTAAGCCATGACCCGGATCAGATTTTTCAGGTAGCTTATGGGAAAAAACTTTCGGCCAGTGTCGAGCATAAAGCCGCGTATGCCGTACTGAGGAATGTCTACGGCCTTGCCTTGTGGCAGGTTGGACTGCTTCTTGAGCATTTGCAGAAGGGTGCGTGTCCCCCAGAAAGCACCGTCCGTCGATGCTGCGGTCAGGGAGCAAGTCTCACTGATGTTCAGCCGGTAGCCTTCCTTGCCTAACTTCTTGTCTTGTTTGATTGCGAGCACGATGTCGCCTTTGCCAGGCATGCCTTGGACAACGGTCATCGTCTTTCCGGTCTCCAGTTGGTAGTCGCGGCATAAATCTTGGGCAGTTTTCGTAAGTTTCTTGTTGCTGACAACCACTCGGCCGGAGAGCGCCATCGTGCCCTCTGCACCGTTCCACTGCGTCAGCTCCGGAACAACAAACGGCTTGGCATTGGTCTGTGCGGAAGCGCCTGTCGTGGATAGCATCGTTGCTATCAAGACAGAAACCATAATTATCAATCGTCTCATACTTGTGTTTTAATATCGTTACTGTAATATGAATATTTAATGAGTCAATATATTATTGAGACAATATATAATAATGTGTGTTTACCGATCATGCAAAGAAGTCGATCCCCTTTATTCTATGAGGAACTTCTTAGGCTTCTGGCATCAAGTCGGAATTATTTTATTATTTATGCTCGTCAAATTGAGTGCAATTTACGATAAAATTCTTGTTTGAACAAGTATTTGCTGATATTTTTATTTTGTAACGAAGAAATTTAATGAAATATTTGGAATTTAGAGAAAAACTTATTATTTTCGTATCCGATAAGCGTACGTAGTGTGCGTTGTCCGAGAGCTGCAGTCAAATATGTAATCTCAAAGACGAAAACAGCAACCTTAAATAACATCTTAAAACAATATTATTGATAACCCATAAAAACAAAAGTCAATGGAACACCTATCTAAAACAAGGCTTTTAAAGCTTTCAAAGGCTTTCACGCTGATGTTTGGGATGCTATTTTGGACAGTCTTGTCTACGGCAGCTCAGAATGTGGTGAAAGGAACGGTGAAGGACACCGCCGGTGACCTTCTTCCAGGTGTGAGTGTGCAGGTGAGTGGTGTGCCTGGTGAAGGTGCAATAACTGACCTAAACGGAACTTTTTCTGTCAAGGCATCCGGTAGGGATGAACTTGTCTTCTCTTACGTTGGCATGAAGCAACAACGCATAAAGGTAAACGGCCGGAAAGTCATTAATGTGACCATGGAGGATGAGGCTTCGACACTCAACGATATTGTCGTTGTGGGTTATGGCTCAGCCAAGAAGCAGTCGCTCACGGGGGCTGTCTCTGCCATGCGAGGCGACGAACTGCTGAAAGGTCCGTCGACCAACGTTTCCAGCCTGCTTGGCGGTAAGTTGCCGGGTCTTTCTTCCGTGCAGACCTCCGGTGAGCCGGGCGATGACCAGGCAAGCCTACGTATCCGTGGTTCGCAGTATGCTCCGCTTTATATTGTGGATGGTATGCCGCGCTCCATCAGCGATGTTGACCCTAACGATATCGAGAGCGTCTCTGTGCTGAAAGACGGATCGGCCGCGGCTGTCTATGGCTTGAATGCCGCCGGCGGTGTTATCATTGTCACGACCAAGGGTGGTCACAAGGGCAAGCCACAGGTCAGTTACAACGGGCAGTACGGTGTCTCGGTAAATGCAAACTTCCCGAAGTTTATGAACGCGCCCGAGTTTGCTTACTATTATAATATGGCCGACTATATGGACAAGCTCGCCAACGGCACGGTGACAAGTAAGGCCGATTATACCCCTGTGTTTACGAAAGCCAATGTGGAGGCTATGCTCAATGGTGATCCTACGGACGGATGGGATAATGTGGATTATATAGGTAAGGTGTTTGGTACCGGTACGAATATGAAGCACAATGTCTCGCTGCAGGGCGGCAACGACGACGTGAGCTATTATGTAGGCGGCGGATTCATGAATCAGAAAGGTAACATTGACAATTTCGATTATCGTCGATATAACCTCCGTACCAATATCACGGCTAAGGTAAATAAAGACTGGACTATCAAGTTGGGAACCATTGGCACTGTGACACGCAAGCATACGCCGGGCTATGCTTCGGGTGGTGCTGACGACGGAAGTCAAAGCAGCGGTGAGGTAGGTTGGCTGTCTATCGGCCACCAGGCCATTATGATGCGTCCTTACCTTCCGGAGACGTGGGACGGACTTTATACAGCCACCGTCCCTAACAATGCTTCTGTGGCTTACAGTCCGTTAGCAGCTATTTACGACTCAGGTTATAAGAAGACGCGCGGCGCTGAGGTTAACACGAACCTCTCTGTCGAGTATGCTGCTCCATGGTTGAAGGGATTGAAGTTGAAGGCAACGGGCTCCTACGACTATCTCTCTTCGAAGAGCAAGAACCTCGATACTCCTTATCAGACCTACGTCAAGGATCTTACCACAGGCAGTTTCGCAAAGCTTGAAGATCCGCGCGATGTTTCTACCAATCTTAATCATGTAGCTGACGGGCAGTACACTACCGAGCAGCTCGTAGGTCAGTTGAGCGCGGAGTTCGCGCGCAAGTTCGGCAAGCACAATGTGGATGCCATGCTCCTCGTCGAGGGGCGCGACTATAAGTCAAGCTCAATGTCGGCTTATGCTTACAAGGTACCGTTTGCAGAGCTTCCTGAGCTAAGCTTAGGTACGGCTATCAAAGACGGTCCTGTCAGCGGTTACAGCAGTCATACACGCACGGCCGGCTATGTGTTCCGTATGAAATACGATTATGCCGACACCTACCTCGCAGAGTTCAGCGGCCGTTACGACGGTTCCTATAAGTTCAGCGGTAACGTTTCTGGCAAGCGTTGGGGCTTCTTCCCGTCTTTCTCTGCCGGCTGGCGTATATCCAACGAGAAGTTCATGGAGCGCACGCATTTCTGGCTCAACGACTTGAAGATTCGTGGATCTATCGGGCTCTTGGGTAATGACGATGTGGCGGCATATTCTTTCCTGAGCACCTATTCCTTTGGTGCCAACCGCGTGATCGGCGGAAACACAGTCAGTTCTCTCTACACCTCCGGTGTTCCCAATCCCAATTTGAGTTGGGCCAAGACACGCTCTTCCAATGTCGGCTTCGACGCTACGCTGTGGGACGGCAAGCTTGGGCTCTCCTTCGATTGGTTCTATAACCTCAACTACGACATTCTCACCTATATGGGTGGTAATATGGCTCCGTCCATGGGCGGCTATTATACCACGTATGACAATTATAACCGCTACTGTAACTACGGACTGGAGTGGACAGTATCGCATCGCAACAAGTTTAACCTTGGCGGAAAGCCATTCCACTATTCGGCAAGTCTCAATATGACTTGGGCAACAAGCAAATGGCTCCGTTATCCTGATGATCCTAACACGCAGGAGTGGCGCAAGGTCGTGGGTACGGATGTGGATGCTTATTACATTTGGCTTGACGACGGCCTTTATCGTTCTGAGGAGGAGATTACAAATTCGGCTTGGTATGGCACACGCCCGAATCTGGGCGATATCAAATATAAGGATCTCAACGGTGATGGTGTCATTGACGAGCAGGACCGAGGCCGTTTCGGCCGTAGCAACCGCCCGAAGATTATGGCAGGTCTGAACCTGAGCGCCAGTTGGAATGGTTTCGACCTCAACGCTCAGTTCACGGCTGGATTCAAGTTTGATGTCTCGCTGCTTGGTACCTATTACAATGGTTACGACGACAACACAGTCTGGAGTCAGACCTTCAAGGAGGGAGCCAACTCACCGCTCTGGCTGGTGCAGGATTCTTACAGCGAGGACAACCCCAATGCCAAATATCCGCGTATCACGCTCGGTACCGTATCCCATGGCGGCAACAACGGATTGGCATCAAGTTTTTGGAACAAGAAAGGCGACTATGTACGCCTTAAGACCCTGCAGTTTGGTTACACGCTGCCTAAGGCGTGGACTTCGGCCATTGGCATCCAGAATGTCCGTCTTTATGTGGAAGGTTCCAACCTCTTCACCATCGACAGTCTTCCTACCGGCATCGATCCTGAGTCGCCACGTGTGAACAATGGTTACTATCCGCAGCAGCGCACGTTCATGGGAGGAATAAACGTAACGTTTTAAGGCTTCGTGATCACGTTGTAAACTATTAAATCAGCTTATTATGAAAACGAGATATATTATCGCAAGTCTCCTCATTGCTGCTTCGGGAATGACATCCTGTAACAGTTTCCTTGACATTGACCCTACGGATCAGGCCAGTGACAAGTTGGTGTGGAGCAACACAAAATATGCCGAGCTGGCAATCAATTATTTCTATGCCGATATACCTACTTTGGGCAGCTTCAGCGACTACCAGTGTCTGGCGGGTCTGACGGAGGGTCTGACCGATGAGTTTAAGTACGGCAATATGAACTACAATGCCGAATGCTATATTCCCAACGAGATCTCTTATGGCGGAATTGTGCTGACCCCAAGTTATACCGACACATATATGGGTGTGTGGGGTTCAACCTACGAAGAGATTCGCCGAGTCAACGAGGCTTTGGCAAAGCTGAAGGGCAGCTCCTTCGACGAGGCTGTCAAGAAACAGTATGAGGGCGAGTTGCGCTTCTTCCGGGGCATGTACTACTTCGAACTCCTTAAGCGCTATGGACAGGCCATTATCTACGACGACGATCTCTCGAAAATCAGCACCAACCATGCGCTTGATAAAGCCGACGACTGCTGGAACTTTGTCTATGAGGATCTTCTCTATGCCGGGCAGAATCTGCCCAACACGACGACGAACAACGGGCGTTTGACGAGCGGAGCTGCCTATGCACTCATGTCGCGTGCTATGCTCTACTGCAAGAACTGGAAAGCCGTGAAGGAAGCAGCGGAGGCCGTGACGGCTATGGGATACAAACTGACCGGCAATTATGCTGACGCGTTCAAGGCTTCGGGTAACACAGAGGCAATCTACATGTATTCGTACAGTGCCGATGCCAGTGTGACACACGACTTCGACGGATATTATGCTCCGGCAGGTGACCATAAGAAGGCCGGTATGACCATGTATGGCGGTTACGGCACGCCTACACAGGAGATGGTCGAGGAATATGAAAAAGCTGACGGCTCAAAAGTTGATTGGTCTCCTTGGCATACGACGGAAGGCACGTTGGACACCCCGCCTTACGAAGAGCTTGAGCCGCGCTTCCAGGCTACCATCCTTTACAATGGTTCGACATGGCGCAAGCGCACCATTGAGCCTTATGTTGACGGCACTGACGGTTGGGCAAAGTGGAAAACTGATGCCGTCACGGAAGGCCGCACCACGACCGGCTACTATCTGCGCAAGCTTGTGGATGAAAACCATGACTTCAGTATCACGCAGAAATCTACCCAGCCTTGGATTGCTTTCCGCCTTGCCGAGGTGTGGCTCAATGAGGCCGAGGCCTGCCATAACTTGGGCGATGACGCAACGGCCGTGACGCTTATTAATAAGGTTCGTACGCGCGTCGGCCTGCCAGGCATCAAGGCTTACAGCGACGAGGCTTTACGTCACGAGCGTAAGGTTGAACTCGCTTATGAGGGACTTTATTATTGGGATATGCGCCGCTGGGGACTCTCTACGAAAGCTTTCACAGGTATTCGCCGTCACGGTCTGAAGATTGAGAAACTGGCCGAAGGTAAGTTCCGGTACTCTTATGTAGATGTCGATGACGAAAACCTTAATTATCCAGCCAAGATGAACCGCTTGCCCATTCCAGAGAAAGAACTTAACAACAACAAGGACCTTGAGCAGTTCAGTGAGTGGAAATAGTATTGTTTCATACCATTAACAAGATTATCCATTATGAAAACCAAGATATTTAATACCGGACTGATGCTTGCTTTGGCACTTGCCTTCACGGGCTGTGCTGAGGAGGAGAATGTAGCTCCGACCGCCAACCGTGAGGGTATCACGAGCCTCTCGGCTTATTTCACGAGCGGTACTTATCAGGACAAGTTGGCAGCACAGCTCTCCACGACCTCATCGGAGACAACCGACTATGTGATTCCTATTCCTTATTATTATCCGGAGGAGAGCGACTATGTGCCTTCTGAGGACATGAAGAATATGAAGGTGACGGCAAAGTTGGAGAACAACTGTTTTCTTTCTCCGGGATTAGGCGTGCTCGACTTAACAAAGAAGAACGAGTTTACGTACACCAACCCTTATGGAGAACAAAAGAAAATAACTATCTCGGGGCAGCTCACGCATCTGAACAAATGTGCTATTAAGAGTTTTATGGCCGAGCCGGGCGACCTTACGGGGGTCATCGACGAAGAGAGCAAGACTATATCCCTCGTCACGGCTGCCGACCTTTCGGAGATGACAGCCGACGTTGTACTCGATCCTCATGCCACCATTTCTCCCGACCCTTCAGTGCCTCACAACTTTAACGACGGTTTCGAGTTTACGGTCACTGCTGACAATGGTGTGGACAAGTCGACCTACAAGGTTATGAAGCAGATCCCGCCGAAGATCGACAATGGTTATCGTGCAGGCAGCGAGAAAGAGCTGTTTGTCAACGATATGACGACACTGGGCGTGAAAGATCCAAATGCCATTCATCCTACCTTGGCCTGCATCGGGAACTTCGTTGTCCTCAACTTGGGTGACGGCAGCGCCCCTCAGTATTTCCGAAAGGCTACAGGATCAAAGGTCGGAACCATCGCCTTGGGTGAGGCCAAGGCAACAGGAGCTATTGCAAGCGACAATGTAGGCAACATGCTGATATGTAACTTTGCAGACAACGGTCAGACGCTCAATATCTACAAGACCAACGACGTGACGAAGGCACCCACAAAGCTTATCTCTTATACCAACGGCCTCGGTGTGGGTATTGGAGCCCGTCTGCATGTGCAGGGTGACCTGAACAGCAATGCTGTCATCACGGCCACTCCTTACAGCTGCAACAATGCCATACGCTGGATAGTAAAGGACGGCAGGGTCGGAAATCCTGAGAACATCCTCATGTCTGTGGCTGCCTGGGGTGCACAAGACGATGCAGCAAAAGTTGTGGGCGTAGATGCTGAAGGCAAAAACGGTTCTATCGTCGACTACTATCAGAGTGGAGCATGCCAAATGTACTATCTCTCCGACTGGAAGACTTCTGCGAACCTCGTGCAGGACAATAGCGGCAATGCCTGGGGGTACAATACTGCAGCCATCGACGTGCGTCCGTTCAATAAAGCGCGTTACCTCACGCTCTTCGAAATGGGTTACTGGCCCGACTGGGGGTTGACAGGCCATATCTACCTCTACGATGCAAGCAATCCTGCTTCGGTTACCGGAACAACGGATGGCAGCTCCATGTTGAAGTATGCTTACACGATACCCGACAACTTTGGTTCCGTGGGCTATGCTTCCGACGGCCGCTTCGCTGATGTGCTTGTCACTCCTTCCGAGGACGGTTACTTCCTCTATATCTTCTATGCTTCCAACACGCACCTGTCGTTTGGCGGCATCCAGGTAGATTGTATCAAGAAATAAGGCAAGGCAGTATGAAAACCAACAGGTTATCTTCAGTCTTATTTCTGTCTCTTTGCTGCTTGGGAGGCCTCTTTGCCTCCTGCAGCTCAGAGGATCATGAGGACATCCTGTCTAAATGGTCTTGGGACAGAGAAGAGCCTAATCCCGACATCGTAAGCCAGGGATGGATCAATGTGCGATCCGATTTTGGTGTGAAGACATCTTATCTCGACATCTACAAACTGACGAAGACGGATAAAGGCGATTCCGTCATTGCTTTCATCGCCGTGGCAGACATGTCGCAGGCTAAATTCTCTGTCAGCTCTGATATTCATTGGGACGACGAGGCACAGGGCAATGGTAACGACAAGGTCTACACACCTTCGGAGTTTTATGCCAAGGACGGTCAACCCTTGGTCGTCATTAACGGTGGTCTCTTCTTCTATGACAACAGTTCAAAGAAGACAGGTTTCTACTATTCGCAGAGTTCTTGCTACAGTGGTGGAAACATGCTCAGTCCTAACCAGAACTATTGGTCGGAAGACTGGACTAACTTCTGGTATCCTACCATCGGATTTTTCTTTCAGGACAAGAACAAAGACTTTCATGCCACATGGACTTATTATGCCAACGACGGAAAAGACTATAGTTATGCCGACTGCAAGGTCATCGACCGTTCTACTCCCGAGACCTCTGCTCCCGATGCCACTCATCCCTCCAAGGGCACAGTGCTCAACGATGGCACTTCGGTCAACGGCATCGGCGGCGTGAGCGTGCTCATTCATGAAGGCAGGGTTCGTGATACGTGGAAGGATGAGTTGCTCGATGTCAGCGCTTCTTCTAAACAACCCCGTACCGCCATAGGCTATATAGGAGCAAACAAGAAGCTCGTCTTCTTTGTCTGTGAAGGCCGACAAATGACTAAAGGCGTGAAAGGTCTGACCACAGCAGAAGTGGCAAGCTTGCTCAAAGCTGTCGGGTGCACAGAAGCCCTCAACCTTGACGGCGGAGGCTCGTCGTGCATGATTGTCAAAGGTCAGCAGACAATTAAGCCCAGCGACGGTCATGAACGTAAGGTGCTTGATGCCTGCTATATACAATAATAGAATATGAAACGAATATCTTTTGCAACACTCATCGTCCTGTTCTTTTCCGTACTCAGCACGTTCTCAGCTTGCAGCACGGAGAATCACGAGGACATCTTGGGCAAATGGACATGGGACGGTAACGAAGACACCACGGTTGTCACGGCTAAGCCACGCTATATCTGGATTGATGCAGCGGCCAACTTCGCCCGCTTTGCCAACAGTAAGGAGAACATTGAGGAAGACCTTACGAAAGTGAAGAATGCTGGGTTCACCGATATTATCGTGGACGTGCGTCCCACGATGGGCGATGTGCTCTTCAACAGTTCGCATTGCCCGCAGGTGACGAAGCTCGACTATTGGACCGACAGCGGGCAGTATCAGTTCTATGAGCGCACGGCCACGTGGGACTATCTTCAGGCCTTCATCGACATCGCACACAAGCTCGGTCTGAAAGTCACGGCGAGCATGAACACTTTTGTCGGCGGCAACCTCTATGCTTACGGCTTAGGCGAGCAAGGTCTCGTCTTCCGCGACGCTGCGAAGAAAGATTGGGTGACGACGCTCAATATGGCTGATGGACCGGTCAACGAGATGGACCTAACGACCACAGATCCGTCGGATGCAGCCTTCTATGGCACGAAGTTTCTGAACCCTGTCAACAAGGATGTTCAAGACTATCTCATCAGTATCATCTCCGACTTGGCTCAATACAATGTCGATGGCATCTGTCTCGACCGTTGCCGCTTCGACAACCTGACATCCGATGTGTCTGACTATACGCAGCAGAAGTTTAAGGAGTACTTAGGTGTCAGCGACCTCGACTTCTTCACTGATGTTATCAAGCCCGAATCAACCACGACGAGTGAGAACAGCGGCAAGAAGTATTTCAAAGACTGGATTGCTTTCCGTGCCAAGACAATCTGCGATTTCGTCAAGCGCGCTTCTGAAACCGTGCATGCCGTCAACAAGAACATTAAGTTCTCAACTTATGTCGGTGCCTGGTATTCATCTTATTCGCCAGAGAGCGGAGTCAACTGGGCAAGCAGCAGCTACGATGCTTCCGCGGCATACAGCTGGGCCAACAGCGACTATCAGAAATACAGTTATCTGTCTTCGCTCGACCAGATCTTCCTCGGTTGCTATGCAGGCACCGATGCAGTTTATGGCGATGGTGAATGGACGATGCAAGGCTTTGCCAAGCAGGGACAGAACCTTATTAAAGGTGAGGTGCCTTTCATCGGCGGCCCGGATGTCGGCAATTCGACAGGTTTCACTCAGGGTGGACAAGGCGATGCGGTCACTAAGAGCGTAGATGCTATTATCAATGTGGCCGATGGCTATTTCGTCTTCGATCTGTGCCATGTCAGGGAGTATGACTACTGGGATGCGCTGAAGAAAGGCATAGATGCCTATTTGGAATCGCTCAGTTCCAAATAGGGAGTCGTCAGTTCTTCGGTCGGAATCTATGGGTTCCCCATTTAGAATCAATAGGGCTTGGAAACGGAAAGGATGATAGCGGTCACTTTTTAGTGGCGCTGTGTATTTATTGACATTTACAACTTATAACTATATAGCTATGATGGATAAAAAGGAATATTTAAGACATTGGGCCGACTCATATAAGCGCGACCTGACGGAGAACATCATGCCGTTCTGGATGGAGTACGGCTGGGACCGTAAGCACGGCGGCGTTTACACCTGTGTCAATCGCGATGGATCACTGATGGACACCACGAAGAGCGTGTGGTTTCAGGGTCGCTTCGCTTTTGTCTGCGCCTTTGCTTACAACAATGTGGAGCATCGTCAGGAATGGCTCGACGCGGCGAAGAGCACCATCGACTTCTTTGAGAAATACTGTTTCGACAAGGACGGCCACATGTACTTCTCTGTTACCGAGGACGGCAAGCCGTTGCGCAAGCGCCGTTACGTGTTCAGTGAGACCTTTGCTGCCATAGCGCTCTCCGAGTATGCCATCGCGACGGGCGACAAGGGATGTGCCCAGCGTGCCCTCAAGATTTTTGAGGATACCCAGCGCTTCCTCAGCACTCCGGGTTTCCTGGAGCCTAAGTTTGAGCCGGAGGTGAAGCTGCAGAGCCACAGCATCGTGATGATCCTTATCAATGTGGGCTCGCGCATCCGTGCCGTCATCGATGATCCGGTGCTCACACAGCAGATCGACGAGAGTGTGGAGAAGCTGCGCCGTTACTTCATGCACCCTGAGTTTAAGGCTCTCTTGGAGAGCGTAGGCCCCAACGGTGAGTTCATCGACACGAATATGACCCGTACCATCAACCCGGGACATTGCATCGAGACCGCCTGGTTCCTCATGGAGGAGGCACGCTATCGCAACTGGGACAAGCGGTTGCTCGACACGGCTCTGACCATCTTCAACTGGTCTTGGGACTGGGGATGGGACAAGGAATACGGAGGCATCATCAACTTCCGCGACTGCAAGAACCTGCCGCCGCAGGACTATTCGCAGGACATGAAGTTCTGGTGGCCGCAGTGCGAGACGATCATCGCCTCTCTGTATGCTTACCTTGCGACGGGCGACGACGAGTATCTCTACCGCCACCGTCAGATCAGCGAGTGGACTTATGCCCACTTCCCCGATAAGGAGTTTGGCGAGTGGTATGGTTATCTGCACCGCGACGGCACCGTGGCTCAGCCGGCCAAGGGCAACCTCTTCAAAGGGCCGTTCCATATTCCGCGCATGATGACAAAGTGTTACACCCTCTGCAACGACATCTTAGCCACCTTGAATCAGCAATAGCAATCGTATTCAAGAAATGAGAAAACTCTTCTGTTTACTGTTCTTGTGCCTGTCAATGACCTCGCTGGCACAAGAACTGAAGTTCCGTAAGAACGGTGAGTTCAAGATCGTTCAGTTCACCGATGTCCATTACAATGGTTCCCGTCAGTCTCAAGTGGCGCTGAGTGTTGTAGACAGCGTGTTGCTGCATGAACGTCCCGACCTCGTGGTGCTCACAGGCGATGTGCTTTGGGGGCCTCCGGGAAAGGAAAACCTGCTGACGGTCTTGGGACGTATCTCGCAATATGATGTTCCGTTCGTCTATGAGTTTGGCAATCACGACAGTGAGATGACGGGCATGAGCAACAGGGAGCTATATAACCTCGCGCGCACGGTGAAAAACAATCTGTTGCCTGATCTCTCTGCGCAGAAAGAGCTCGACTTCACGCTGCGTATCCTTTCGCATGATGGCAGGAAGACGGCAGCAGTGCTCTACTGTTTGGATTCTCACAGCTATCCGGTGGGATTCCCCAAGGACAAGCGTCACGGTACCTACGCCTGGCTCACTTTTGACCAGATAGCGTGGTACCGGCAGCAAAGCGCTGCCTTTACGAAAGAAAATGGCGGGAAGCCCTATCCGGCGCTTGCCTTCTTCCATATTCCCGTGCCGGAGTATCACGATGCCGTGAAGGACGAGAACGCTGTCCTTATTGGTACGCGCCGCGAGACAGTCTGTTCGCCCGACTTCAACAGTGGCATGTTTACGGCTATGCACATGGGTGGAGATGTCATGGGCATCTTCTGTGGACATGATCACGACAACGACTATGCCGTGATGTGGCACGACATTCTTTTAGCTTATGGCCGTTTCTCTGGCGGAAACACGGTCTATAACCATCTGCCCTGTGGGGCCCGCGTCATCATCCTTAAGGAGGGCAAGCGCAGCTTCGATACCTACATTCGTGAACGAAAGGGAAAGGTGCTCGATGAGTCGACCTATCCCGACAGTTATACCTCAGATGAATGGGAGAAACGTCCTTTGGAAAATTAGTCTGTCGCTGATTCTCTCAGCCGTTATGCTGCTTCCCTGCCGAGGCGCACGATATGATGTCGTGGTCTACGGTGGGGGAAGCAGTGGTGTCTGTGCCGCTGTGCAGAGCGCGCGGCTCGGTGTCCGTACGCTTCTTGTCGAGCCTACATCCTGGCTCGGAGGTATGCTTACTGCTGCCGGCGTGAGTGCCGTAGACGGCAACTACCGGCTGCCCAGCGGACTGTGGGGCGACTTCAAGGACGCGTTAGTCAGACATTACGGATCGCCGGAGGCGTTGAAAACCGGTTGGGTGAGCAACGTGATGTTTGAGCCGCAGACCGGCGACAGCATCTTCCGTGCCTGGGTCGCGGCGGAAAAGAATCTCACTTACGTATCTGGTTACGTGCTTTCAACTGCGACAAGGCTTCGAGACTGTTGGTGTCTGACCTTCACGGACGGCAGAAAGAGGATGCGTGTCGAAGCTGCCTATGCTGTTGATGCGAGTGAGCTTGGTGACCTTGCGGCTATGGCGCGCTTGCCTTATAGGTTAGGCATGGACAGTAGGGCAGAGACAGGAGAAAGAGAGGCTCCCGAGAAAGGCAATGATATCGTTCAGGACCTGACTTATTGCGCTACGCTGCGGGCCAGACGAGGAGCCCGTCTGTTGTCCCGTCCCCGGAATTATGATCCTCGTGAGTTTCGCAATTGCTGTCTTCATGCCGGCAACGACTCTACGACGCGGCAGAAGTTGTGGCCGGCATCTATGATGATTAGTTACGGCCGTTTGCCCAACGGTCTTTATATGGTCAACTGGCCCATCCATGGCAACGACTATTATCTGAACGATGTGTGCGATGCTCCTGCCAAGCGCCGGTCTTTGGAAGAGGCTGCGAAGCAAAAGACCCTACGTTTCGTCTATTTCATGCAGCATGAGTTGGGTGCTGACACCTTGGAGCTTGTCGACATCTATCCCACTGCCGACCATCTTCCGCTGATTCCTTACTATCGCGAGAGCCGTCGCTTTCGCGGGGTCGTAACGTTTACCATCAACGATCTTCGCCATCCTTATACTGATACCACCCGTCCACTTTATCGCACGGCAGTAGCTGTGGGCGACTATCCGGTGGACCAGCACCATTATGCTTATCCGCGCCGTGACCTTCCCGACATGAACCTTTTCACGGTGCCGTCGTTTGGCCTGCCATTAGGTACGTTGCTTCCGGAGAACGAAGACCGTCTGCTGTTGGCAGAAAAGAGCATCTCCGTGACAAACATTGTCAACGGAGCTACCCGTCTCCAGCCCGTCTCCATGCAGATCGGTCAGGTGGCCGGTACGGTTGCTGCCATGGCCGTAAGCAATCATTGTTCTCCGCGCTTGTTGTCGGTAAGGAGTATTCAGGCACAGTTGTTGAAAGAAGGTATGTATCTGCTGCCTTATCTTGATGTTGATAAGCATTCACCTCTTTTCGGCCCTTTGCAGCGCATCGGTGCAACGGGAATGCTCAGAGGAGAAGGAAAGCATATCGACTGGCAGAACCAGACGTGGATCAATGCCGACAGTCTGCTCACGCGCGCTGATCTCCGTTTCTTCCGAGACGTTTATCCACATTTTAATCCGCCCATGGACGGAGGTCGGTTCGTCAGTTTATCCGACTTTCTCCTTATTCTTCGTGCTTTGGATAGCAGCCTGTCCTCGTTGACGGTTGATCGGGCGCAGGCGGTTCTTGGTACCTATAATATAGCGGCTGCTCATGCTTTCGTCTGTCTGACGCGTGCACAGGCTGCTGTCCTTCTCGACCAGTTTCTTCATCCTTTTGAGCGGAAGGAGATTGACTTGTCGGGGAAAATAATATCTGATTATATAGATGTCCGCTAAACTCACACAGCAGCAGGCGAATGTCATAATAATAAAAGACATACGTCCTTGTGATTAGTTGACAAGCCCGTATTCTTTTCTACATCCACCATGCGAAGAATAGTTTTTACATTCCTTCAACATCTTACAGGTGAAGATAAGGGAAAAGGCTGAATCCAAATGAGGAATTCAGCCTTAATTTTGATACCGTGCATCAACTTTTACCGGGCAATATTTTTAAATCCCCTTTTTTCATGTGTATCACGCAATGCGACAAGGTTCGATAGGTTATTGCCGGCAGGCGCATTAGCTCATTTCGCGAAGAGCATCCTCGTCCATAGCCACCGTGGGATAAGTCGCCAGAAGAATACTAGGATGGCGTATCGCCAGTCGATGACCTTCACGGCCTTGCCTCTTTCCATCGCCTTCACTATGTCGTGGGCCACTCTCTTGGCGTCGAGCTGCAAGGGATAGTCGCTTCCGTCGATGAGGGCTGTCCTTACGAATCCAGGGCGGATGTCGGTGATGGAAATGGGAAGATGGCGCATGCGGGCCTGCTGAGTGAGACATTCGAGGTAATGGCTCTGAAACCGCTTGGTGGAAGAATAGGCTGGCGCGGCGCCAAGGCCCTTGGTCCCGGCTATGGACGTGATGCAAGCAATGCGACACGGGATGGAATGAGCCGGGACCGCCTCGCTGTGGCCGGAACAGGAAAGACCGCCTTTTTCGGCAAACCAGTTGAAGGCCGTGTCGACCATTCTCACGAAGCCAACGCCGTTGGTCTCCACGGTCTTCAGCTCCTTGTCGATGTCAAGCTCGCCGTTTTGCCAACCGATGCCTGAGCTATGGAAATACAAGTCCATGCCCCCGAGCTCGTCGATGAGCCCTCGCAGACGGTCGGGAGCGTCGGCCGACGTGACGTCTATCCGCTGACAGCACACTATGCCGTCGTGGCTCCACATCACGGCTTCCAGTCTGTCGACCCTCCTGCCGGCGATGCCGACCTGCCATCCACGCTCCGCCAAGAGCTTGGCCACTTCCATGCCGATGCCCGACGTGGCACCCATCACTATTGCTTTCCTTGTCATCATGGTTCCTTATGTTTGTCCTTGTGGGCCAAAGTCAGGTGAAAGACTCCTTACAAGCCCATCTGGTGGCTCTTGCCGTCAGCTTCCTTAGTGGCGTGCTTCTTCCAGTATTTAGCGCCCTTCTCTTTCAGCTTGGCGGTGAACTCCTCGCTGGCCTTGTCCACGGCCTCCTCCTCTTCCTTAGAGGCGAAAGCGTGGCGGTAGCCCTTTTGCTCGTTCCAGGCACCACGCGTGAAGTCGGGAACCTGTACGGGTATGTTGCCGTTGTTCATGGAGATTGATCCAAGCTCAGCCAGGCAGCACCACTCGGCGAGGTCGTAGACATCCATGTCGAGAGGCAGACCGTGATGCAAGCAGTAGACCAAACGGCTGTCCATGATGAAGTCCATGCCGCCGTGGCCGCCAACCTTCTTTGCCATGGCCTCATATTTCGTCACTATCGGTGAACGGTATTTGGCCACCAAGGCGTCGAAGTCGGCCTTGCCCATGTAGTCGTGGCCGCTCATCTCCTGTGTTGGCTGCACTCCGCTGGCCTTCATCTGCGCGCTTGAGAGGGCGTAGCCTTCTATTGGGTACTTGTTGGCGAAGCCCTTTGTGCCCACCACCTGGTACATGCGGTTGTAAGGCTCTGGCGTCATGGTGTTGTGCTGTACCTCTATCACCTTTCCGTTCTCGGTGCTGATGAGCGTCACGGTGTGGTCGCCGTTGGCGAACTTGTCGCATTTCTGTCCAGACATCTTCTCAACCCACGCCTTGCCGTTGACGCTCTTGGTGTCCATGGCCACGAGTGTCTTCATGCGGTCGCCACGATGTATGTCGAGGTCTTGTGCGATAGGGCCGAGGCCGTGGGTGGCATACACGTCGCCGCGGAACTTCTGGTTGTAGTCGAGTCGCCAGCCGAGCTTGTCGTTGACGTCCTTCTTCCAATAAGCGTCCCAGAACGGTGACAGGTCGTGGCGATAAGCGCCCTGCACATATTCCACCTCGCCGAACACGCCGTGCTGCGCCATGTTGAGGGTGTTGAGCTCAAAGAAGTCGTAGCAGCAGTTCTCGAGCATCATCACGTGTAGGCGTTTCTTCTCGCTCAGGTTGATGAGCAGCCATATCTCGTCGAGGTTCATGGCCGAGGGCACTTCTATGGCCACGTTCTTGCCATGCTCTAAGGCATACTTTGCCACGATGAAATGGTGGAGCCAGTCGGTGGCTATATACACGAGGTCGATGTCCTTGCGCTCGCAGAGCTTCTTGTAGCCGTCCTCACCGTAATAGATGTCGGCAGGTGGCAGGCAGGCCTTCTCAAGTATGCCGTTGCAACGCTCGGCACGCTCCTTCTCGTGGTCGCAGAGGGCCATGATTTGCGTGCCGTTGATGTAGGTCCAGCGCTCCACGGCTCCAGGGCCGCGCATGCCAAGGCCCACGAATCCCACGCGCACCACGTTCATCTTAGGCGTGGTTAGGTTGAGCACGTTCTTCTGTCCGGCCTCGCGTTGCGGCACGTCGGTCACCGCCTGGCCCTTCTTTATGTGGTAAGGCCAGTTGAACTGTGCGAAGCCCGCCGCCGGCGCCATGAAGGTCGCCATCAAGAAGGCTAACAAAGATAATGCTTTCTTTGAAATTGACATGATTGTTAGTAATTATTGGTAAAAAAAATATTTTGTTTTAGTATCTATTCGGTCTTGTTTCATGTTAACGGCAATAGAGGCAATCGTTGACGATATTGTCTCTGTTGTCTCTATTGTCGTTAAGTTATGCTCGCGTTTCGAATTTATGCGGTTGTTTTTGAGGATTTGTTATTTCCCCGCGAGCTTCTTCAGTATTGGCAGCAGAACCCTCTCGGCGGGCTTGGCCTGCGTTGAGCCAATCTTGATGTCCTTGCCCATGCCGTTGAGAATTTCCACGTCATACTTCTTGTCGGTGTCCATCTTCTCCACGTTCTCCACGGCGCGGCTCACCGCCTCCTTGGTCTGGCTGTCCTTGGTGAGGAGTATTATGGCGCAGTCGGCCATGTCGTTCACCTTCGTGAGCCACGGCTCTATGTCGTCGTAGAACAGGCGCGCGCCCTCGTTGTCGCTCTTGGCCAGTTCGCCGAGTTTCTTGCACGCGGCTGCCAGCTTGCGCATCTGCTCCAGCGTGGGCCAAGGCGAGTCGTAGTCGTAGTGGCGGAGATACGGGCACACCGTGAGATAAGCCTCGGCGTACTGCTTGCCCACCACGGCCGGCACGGCGGCCTCGAAGCTCTTGCGCACGTCGAAGGCTGCGTTGTTCCAGGCGTAGTCGCCGATGCTGAACAGGGCAATCTTGCTTGCCGCGCCTTGCTGCATGGGGTTGCTGATGAGCGTCTTCACGCCGAGGCTGTCAGTCACCTTGGCGTCGTTGTCGATATGCTTCTCGTCGTGGAAGTTGGCATACATGTCGCTCACGAAGAGCTTGTCCATGTCGTTGTCGTTGCAGGGGTAGTTCCACCACCATCCCACCTCGCGTCCGAGCCATTTGCTCACGATGGCGGGATCCTCGTTGTTGGGCACCGACCAGATGTTCTTGCCGGTAATGTATATCACCGTCTTCTTTGGCGTGGCGCTCAGCGAATGGAAGAACCGACCGGCCTGCTCCTTGCTCACCCACGAGTAGGCGTAGAGCTGCGGCACGTAGTTGAGCGGCTTCACGGTGTCGGCAGGTACCGCGCCCTTGCGGTTCCACCTCTTGTCCACGAGCTGTTGCAGCGCGGTAAGCCTCCGCGCGCCGATGTTGAGGCTCGCCGAGTCGTCGGGCACGCCGCAGTCGTCGACGAACACGCCAAACTGGCGCATGCCGAGCTTGTACATCGACTCATACTTCTCCATTATCTTGTCGAGCACGCCGTCGCTCTTGGTGTTGAAGAAGGCGGTGCCCGGGTGGATGGCCCAGATGAAGTTGACCTTGTTGTCGGTGGCCACCTTTGCCATGTTCCTCATCATGTCTTGCGTCATCATGCCGATCTTCTTCTGTTCCGGCGTGATGGTGAGCGGATAAGGCTTCTCCCAGAGTTGCGAGTGGTAAAGGTCCGACTTGGCTCCATACATGTATGAGTTCATCTTGTAGCGCGCCATGAAGCGGAAGAGGTCTTCGGTCACCTCCTCAGAGTAGGGCACGCCATAGTAGCCCTCTATTATGCCGCGGTTCTTCACGTCGGCATAGTCGTAGATGGTCACGCAGGCGAGGCGTCCCTGTCGCCCGTCGAGCATCTGCTCCAGCGAGGCGAGTCCGCAGAACGTGGCGTCGGTGTTCTCGCCGAGGATCACTATCGTGGCGGCGTTGCCCTTGCCGGCCACTGCCAAGAGGTGCTTGTCGTATTTTGGCGAGGCGAACACCGCGCGGCTCAGCCTTAGGCTCGTGGCCGCCTTGTCTGCCGCGCCCTTGTCGCCGTTGACGCCCAGCAGCAGGTTGGCCGCGCCATTCTTCGGGGCCGAGGCCCATTTGCAGCGCAAGCCGTGCTCCTTGAGCACTTGCTCCGCCCTCTGGCGCGTGGCCTGGTCGATGCTCTTGCCGCACACCACGTTTACGGTCCCGGCAAGCGTCACAGTGCCCGCTTGCTCTATCTGCTGGTGTGGGGTGGGGTAGATGGTGTAGGCTCCTGCCGCCCACAGGCTCGTGCCTGTCAACAGCATGAAGGCCAGGATAGTGATTTTGAGTTTCATGATATAATTATTGTGTGTTGTACTTGGTTATGGCTCACGAAAATAAAAAGTGTAGACTTGCAGCTAACTTTATAATTTGAATAAGTCTGATGCACACACCATGTGTGCCTTTCTTAACCTTTGCAAGTGTTCTGTTCTTGCTGGCATTCTTTTATATACTCTCTCATCATGTCGTCGTGTTCCCTTACGCATTGGTAGAGCCGCATCTGGTTGCGCGCGCGGTCGAGGTTATGCTGCGGGTACTTGCATTTCCAGTAGTGGTCGCCGCTGAGATAGTCCCACAGGAAGCGCACGCTCTGCATGAAGGGGAAGAGCGCCACGGCGTAGGGCAGGTTCTCCGTCTCCACTGGCGTGAGGAAGCGCGCCCCCTCGATGTATCCGCGCGTGAACGCCTTGAAAATCTCCTCGTTGAACGCCACGTGGCTCATGTCGGGGTCGTCCTCGGCGGTGGTGTTGGCCGCTGAGCGCAGGAAGTCGCCATAGTCGGAGAACACGAACGAGGGCATCACCGTGTCGAGGTCGATGACGCAGAGCACGTGGCCCTCCTCGTCGAACATCATGTTGTTGACCTTCGTGTCGCAGTGGCACACGCGCTTGGGCAGCTTGCCCTCGCGCCCCATTCGCTCGGCCTTGCACATCTCCTCGGCGTCCTTGCCGATGAGGTCGAGAAGCTGCTTCACCGCGTCCTCGCCAACTCGTCCGGCCGGGTTTTTCTCGATGACCTCGCGCAGCTGCTTCATGCGGAACTCCATGTTGTGGAAGTCGGGAATCACCTCGCCCAGCTTCTCGGGGATGTCCACCAGCATGTCCTCGAAATGGCCGAAGGCGTTGCCGGCGAAATAAGAATACTCTGGCGTCACGGCCTCGTAGGTCTTGGCGTTGGGTATGAACACCATCATCCTCCACACCGTGCCGTCGGCCTCTCGGTGGTAGAGCTTTCCGCCGTCGGCGGCTATAAAGCGCAGCACCTTGCGGTCGATGTCTGTCACGTTGGCAGCCTCCAGTTTCTTGCGTATGTGGCGTGTCACGGCGGCGATGTTGTCCATCAGCATGTCCACGTCGGTGAAGACGGTGGTGTTTACGCGCTGAAGCACATAGTCGGGCGCGTCGGCCTCCTTGGTTGATACCTTATAAGTGTCGTTTATCAGTCCGTTTCCCAATGGGCGGATGTCGGCCACGGTGCCTTCAGTTGCAAAGCGGGAAACAATGTCGTATGTGTTGGTCAGTGAGGTGTTTTTAGATTCCATGTCTTTATTCTCTCTGTTTCAGGTTTAATGATAATGTGTGTTGGCCCGTCGGGACGCTAATTCCCGACTGCTTGTGCAAAATTACGCATTATTTTCGCAACGGTGGCACATTTCGCCGAAAATAGTTTTGCGATTTCGCTTTAATGGCATCCGCCCTATGGCGAAAAGCCATTGCCGAAAGCCTGTTATCGTACCGTCTTTCCCTCCGCGGCCCCATTCTATGGAATGGCCTTTGCCAATTGTTAAATCCCGATAAACGATATTTACAAGGTTACATTCGCGTTGCCAAAATGCGTGGGACAAATTCCCGTTTGGCTACGGACTTAGCTATACCACGTTTCGTTATGGCAAGCCGCATTTAGTAGGGGTCGGAGCTATGAACCACCATGATGCCATTGATATCGGATGACGCCCTATGCTTCTTAGTCTCGTGCTCGTCATGCCCTTGCTTACAACGCAGGTTGCTGTCCTCGCTTCATTAAAAAAACTAAAAACAGACTGACAAAGCGTCATATTTGTTTTGTCTTTATGCCGAAAGGCATTACTTTTGCAGCTATGTAAGCGAACTATCGCTTTTTCAGCACGAACAAACAGTTTTTATACATATAAATCATTAAAACGATGAAGATTTCAAAGATTCACGCACGTGAGATTCTGGATTCCCGTGGCAATCCTACAGTAGAGGTTGAGGTAACACTCGAGAACGGCGTAATGGGCCGTGCAAGTGTTCCATCTGGTGCCAGCACTGGTGAGAACGAGGCTCTTGAGCTTCGCGATGGTGACAAGGATCGTTTCTGCGGCAAGGGCGTCTTGAAGGCTGTTGCCAACGTCAACGATGTCATCGCTCCTGCCCTTCAGGGTTGGGACGTGTTCGACCAGCGCGGCCTCGACTATAAGATGCTCGAGCTCGACGGCACTCCTACAAAGAGCAAGCTCGGCGCTAATGCTATCTTGGGCGTGTCTCTGGCTGCCGCTCACACGGCTGCTGAGGCTCTGCACATGCCTCTCTACCGCTACATCGGTGGCTGCAACAGCTATACATTGCCTGTTCCTATGATGAACATCATCAACGGTGGCGCTCACTCATCTGCTCCTATCGCATTCCAGGAGTTCATGATCCAGCCTCGTTCAGCAAAGAGCGAGAAGGAAGCCATCCGCTGCGGCGCTGAGGTGTTCCACGCTCTTGGCAAGCTTTTGAAGAAGCGCGGCCTTTCTACAGCCGTAGGCGACGAGGGTGGCTACGCTCCCGCACTCAACGGCATCGACGACGCTCTCGAGAGCATCTGCCAGGCCGTGAAGGACGCTGGCTACGAGCCGGGCAAGGACGTGACTATCGCCATGGACTGCGCTGCTTCTGAGTTCGCTACAAAGAAGGACGGCAAGTACTACTACAACTACAAGCAGCTCAACAACGGCATGCCTAAGGATCCTAACGGCAAGGAGCTCGACGACGAGGGCCAGATCGCATTCCTCGAGGAGCTTTGCAGCAAGTATCCTATCGCTTCTATCGAGGACGGTCTCGACGAGAACGACTGGGAGGGCTGGCAGAAGCTCACAGCCAAGATCGGCGACAAGGTTCAGCTCGTGGGCGACGACCTCTTCGTTACCAACACCAAGTTCCTGGAGAAGGGCATCAAGCTGCACGCCGCTAACGCAATCCTCATCAAGGTTAACCAGATTGGTTCGCTGACAGAGACTCTCGAGGCTATCGAGATGGCTCACCGTCACGGCTACAACACCGTGACTTCTCACCGTTCAGGCGAGACAGAGGATACCACTATCTCAGACATCGCAGTTGCCACAAACAGCGGTCAGATCAAGACTGGTTCTATGAGCCGCACAGACCGTATGGCCAAGTACAACCAGCTCATCCGTATCGAGGAGGAGCTTGGCTCAGAGGCTGTTTACGGTTACGCTCGTCTGGATCGCAGCCTCTAAACCGGCTCGCGCTCTACTGACGCAAGTAAGCATAATTAAATAAAGTGAGTCCCACACTGCCATCGGCGGTGTGGGACTTTTCTTACATAAACAGGGAGTACACTTAAACGCGTACTCCCTGTTTGTTTTCCAAGACGTTACTCATGGCGTTTTCAATGGTTCTTTGTTGTGATGATGACTATCCGTGGCGTGCGGAGCGCAGGTTTCAACTCGCCGCCTATATAGAATGTGCCAATGTCTGTGGTCACGGCCTGTGCGCCGGCGCGCGCGAGTCTTGACGACGAGCATGCCAAAAACCACTTGTCTCACGCGCCTCGCGCTCTCTCACGGCACCCTCACCACATCCACCACATGGCTGCCCGCGCCGATGAGGTCGCGCCGCTCTGATATGGCCTTTTGGTATTCTATGAAGTGGGCAAACGTGTCGTCGCTCATGCGGTTGAGTCGCGTGCGCATATAGTCGGACGCGCCGTCGGGCGAGAATATCGTGACCCGTTCCAGCCCTGCCATCTTGTCGAGCCTGTCGATGTCGTCAACACGCACGTAGTCGTACAGCTCGTCGGGTTGTGCCTGGATATGGAAGTGGCCGTCCACCGCTCCCCTTTCGAGCAATCCGCCTATGCGATCCTCGTCGAAGCAATAGGAAAGGATGCTGTACTCGTTCATCAGGTAAGCCACGAAAATCAGCCCGCCGGGTTTCGTCACGCGCTTCGCCTCCTCAAGGGCCTTCAGCTTTTCGTCATCGCCAATGAGGTGGTACAGTGGGCCGAGCAGGAGGGTCATGTCTGCCGAGCCAGTGGGCACGAATGGCATGTGGCGCGCGTCGCCCTGCACCACGTTGGCGGTGGGCTCACGTTTCAGGAAGACGTCGATGTTGTGGCGCACCAGCTCCACCGCCTTCACGTCGTAGCCCTCGGCCATGAGCGCCGAGGTGTAGCGGCCCGTCCCGGCGCCAACGTCGAGCAAGCTGAAGCCTGGCCGCAAGAAGCGGTGAAGGTGGTACATGGTGGTCTGAAACTCCACGATGCCGTGCCTGCGCTGCAAGCGCAAGTCCTCAGGATGCTTGTTGTAGTGCCTCTCTATGTTGGATAATGCCATTGCCTAATCGAGAAAGGGCGCGCCAAAAGACTTCAGCCTCCTGGCACGCCCCCGTTATGTGTCTTTTTGGACAGTCGTGTTATTTCTTTGCAGCGTTGGCCTTGCTCTTGTAAGCCTTGTTGAGGCCGGCCACCACCTCTGCGGTAATGTCGTAAGCCTTGCTCGCGTAGAGCACGTTGTCGCCCTGCTTGGCGAAGATCATGCCATACTTGCCATCCTTGTTGAACACGGCGAGATAGTGCTGTATGGAATCGTGCAAAGCCTTGTTGTACTTGTCGGTCTCGGTCTGGAACTCTCCGCTGAGCCTCTGGTTGAGGGCCTGGAGGTCGTTGCTCTGCTTCTGCAAGCCTGCCTGGATGGCCTCAGCCTGCTCGCGCGTGTAGGCGTTTTGCTGCACCTTCTGCTGGAAGTTGGCAGCCGCGCCCTGCAATGCCTGCTGACGGCTGGCAAGGGTCTTCTGGATGTTGGTGCCCTTCTGGTTCAGGATCTTGGTGTATTCCTTGCAAAACTGGTACTGCGTCATGATGGAGTCTACCTCCACGTAAGCGATTTGCGTGCTTGCAGCCTTCTGCGAGGTTGTCTCCGACTTCTCGTCCATTTTTGGCGCGCTCTTGTTGCAAGAGGTAAAACCGAATGTCGTGGCGATGGTCAATGCCACGGCGAAGATGATGTTTTTCTTCATATTTGATGTTGTATATTAGTCTGTCGTGAGTGTCCGCCCTACCTGAAACGCCCTTTCGCGCGCATCTCCCTGTCCTCGTCCACCACGCAGTGGATGCCTCGCTCGCGCATGGCCTCGGAATCGTGGATGTGCATGGATGAGAACCTGCCGTTCTTGCGGAGCAAGACCTTAACGGAGAGGAGCGCCACGGATATAGCAATTATTAACACCGTAAGGAGTAGCGTTTCTATCATTATTTGCTAAATTTGCAGTGGTTTTCTACATAATACGCTGCAAAGATAGCGTTAAATAGACAAACCGCAAAGAGTTAAGGCGACATTTTAAGTATTTAATCATAAAAATAGCAAAGATTATGGCAGAATTAAAACCCGCCCGCGTGTTCGAGCAATTCGCGGCAATCAACAAGATACCGCGCCCGTCGAAGCATGAGGAGAAGATGATCGAGTATCTCAAGCAGTTTGGCGAGAGCCACGGCCTTGAGACCAAGGTCGACGAGACCGGTAACGTGATTATACGCAAGCCCGCGACCAAGGGCTACGAGGATCGCGCCACCACTATCCTCCAGAGCCACATGGACATGGTATGCGACAAGCTCGTGGACGTGGACTTCGACTTCTCTAAGAATGCCATCCAGACTTATGTCGAGGGCGACTGGATGCACGCCAAGGGCACCACGCTCGGTGCCGACGACGGCATTGGCGACGCCATTGAGCTGGCCATACTCGATTCCGACGACATTGAGCACGGACCGATAGAGTGTGTCTTCACGCGCGACGAGGAGACGCAGCTCACTGGCGCCATCGGCATGAAGCCCGGCTTCATGACCGGCGACTACCTTATCAACCTCGACTCTGAGGACGAGGGCCAGGTGTTCATCTCTTGCGCCGGCGGAAGAAGCACCATTGCCACGTTCAGCTTTGAGCGTGAGGCCGCGCCAGAGGGCTTCTTCTTCATGGAGGGCTCGCTGAAGGGCCTCAACGGCGGACACTCTGGCGACGACATCGAGAAGAAGCGCGCCAACGCCATAAAGGTGCTGGCCAGGTTCCTCTACATGGAGAAGGGCAAGATGACGCTCAGGCTCGCGCAGTGGAACTCTGGCAAGATGCACAACGCCATACCACGCGACGGCAAGATAGTCTTCGCCGTGCCTGCCGACAAGAAGGAGGTGGTGAAGGCCGACTGGAACATATTCGCCGCGCAAGTGGAGGACGAGTACCACGTGACCGACACCAACATGCAGTGGGCGCTTGGGAGCTGCGAGGCGCAAGACGTGATGCCGGAGAAGGTGAGCGACAACCTCATCAACGCGCTGCAGGCCGTGGACAACGGCGTGTTCGCCATGTGCCAAGACGAGGAACTGGCTTGGATGGTGGAGACGTCAAGCAACGTGGCAAGCGTGCAGAGCGAGGCCGGCAAGGTGGTCATCGTGAGCTCGCAACGCTCTAACGTGACGTCGAACCTCACCAACATCTGCAACACCGTGAAGGCCACTTACGAGCTGGCCGGAGCCGACGTGGAGCAAACCGACGGCTATCCCGCTTGGCAGCCGAAACACGGCTCTGAGCTTCAGCGCATCGTGAAAGAGGCTTACAAGAAGCTCTTCGGCAAGGAGCCCGTGGTGAGAGGCATACACGCCGGACTGGAGTGCGGACTGTTCTCTGAGAAATATCCTGACCTCGACATGGTGTCGTTTGGCCCGACGCTCCGCAACGTGCACACGCCCGACGAGTGTCTCTACATACCAACGGTGCAGATGGTTTGGGACCACTTGCTCGAGATTCTGAAAAACATCCCAAAGAAGTGATGCGCAGGCTTACCACTTTGGCCTTGGGCGCCTGCATGGCCCTTGCCACTATGGCCACGGTCTCCTCGTGCGGCGAGGCCCATACGGCGAAGTCGCACGCCAAGGAGTTCATGGAAGGGCAGATGGCGCAGGCCGGCGTCGACTACATCACGTGGTCAGAGCTCGACTCCACCAAGCATCTCACCGACTCGGCGCTGCAGGTGATGCGCGCCACGGCGGTGAAGGCAAGGCTGGTGAAGCCCGGCGCCACATATCAGCGGCCCACGGCAAAGCTCAACTTCATATCCTTGAGATATGCCATAGACAAGGATACGCTCATGGCGACGTTCTATCTCGACGACAAGCTCACGGGCATCGTAGGCGTGAAAGCCAACCCCGTGGTGAAACCATAGACTGGGCCTGAGGGCAACAAAATATAGAATAGGAGGTAAACATCCGTTAGTGGTGTTTACCTCCTGTTTTTTTGCAAATAAGACATGTTATTGCCACGAATTGCTACATTATTTAGATTTTTTTGTACATTTGCATACGAAACATGTTCTTTATTGGAACATAAGCAGTACAGACAGTCATCAAGGACGACATTACTATTATTATACAAACATTATGTCATTATGAGAAAAACCATTCTTTCGCTTTGCATGGCCGCGGCAGCCTGCCACGGCAGCATTGATGCCACAACAGCAGAGAGGGGATGTGTCAAGAATGCGTTTTTGGGGCACATCCTCCTGCTATATATTTATAGGATATACGGTCCATACAGCTCTCCCGCTTGCCGTGTTTCCGCATCCATATTCGCAAAACCGTTTTTTATGAATAGACTGATTTTTACATTCCTCGCCATGCTGGCCTTTTCAATAGGCATTAGCGCCCAGGCAAACAATGGCATACCACAGGCCAACGTGTCGCACCTGAAGTTTCAAGGCATTCCCATCACGGGAAGCATGAAATCTTTTTGCCAGAAGTTGCTGCAGAAAGGCTATAAATATGAAAGCCCCAACCTCTCTAAAACGTTGACCGGGAAATACATGGGCAGGAAGGTGAGGCTGTATGTCGAGCAACATGAAGGGACGGTTTATTCCGTAGAGGTGGATTTCCTTTTGAAAACGAAGTCGGAGGCCGACGACCTGTGGCAGCAATTGATTGGCGGACTGCGCCTGAAATACCCAAGACTGCAAGAAGACACCGAGCACAGTGGATGGGGAACAGACCCGTCGGACGATTGCGTTGACGCGTATGTGGCGCACGTTCCAAGGGGCACGAGAGGACAAATCGACTGGAAGAACATGTTGGGCGAGTTCACCATCAACCTGCACGAACTGGTGATGGGCGACTATTCTTACCTGCTCGCGTTCTACTATATCGACGAATACAACAACCCTGAATGGAAAGACGCGCGGAAGCAATACTTGAAAGACCGCAAGGCAAAGTTGGCTTTGTAATCTAACGGTCGCGTGACGCGCGTTGACGCCCGTGATTAACCTACTCATAATTAAAATATCACACTCTCCTATTGGTTTATCTAAACACCAGAATGACTTTCAAGAATAATTTTCGCTAAATAGTTTTTGCAGTTTGAAACTTCTAATACAAGGTTATGGAAATAGTAATAGGATTAATCATAGGGCTTGCCATTGGCTTTTTAGTTGGCAAACTGCTGACGGCAAAGTCGGCAGGTGAGGAAAAAACGCAACTCATAGCCAAGACGCAGGTGTTGACTTCGGAAAACCAGATGTTGAAGGAGAATCAAGCCAAGCAGGTGAATGACTTGAAACTCCAGATGCAGAACGAGCGGCAATATGCCGCGAAGCTCCGGGAGGAGAGCGACCGGCAATGGGAGCAAAAACTGGAGGCTCTGCGGCAAGACATGAGGCGCTTGACGGCGGAGCAGCAGAAGGACGCAGCCGAACAACTCGCGGCCAAGCAGTCGGCCTTGCAAGAGAACAACCGCTTGCAGATGGACGAACTGCTGAAACCTATCAAGGAGCAATTCGCCGATTTCAAGAAGTCGGTGGAGCAGAGCCGCACAAGCAACGAGGTGAATAAGAAGGAACTGCAAAACACCTTCGAGGCTACGATGCGCCTCTTCCAGCAAGAGCAGCAGCAAGCCGTGGCAAACCTAAAGGAGCAAACGCTGAAGATTGGCACCGACGCGGCAAACCTGACACGCGCGCTAAAAGGCGACAGCAAGATGCAGGGCGACTGGGGCGAGATGGTCTTGGAGACTATCTTGGAGAACAGTGGCTTGCGAAAGAACGAGGAGTTTTTTATCCAGGAGAACACCAAGGACGAGAACGGCAAGAACTTCCGCCCCGACGTCATCGTGCGATTCCCTGAGGGCAGAAGCGTGGTCATCGACTCTAAGGTATCGCTGACCGCGTATAGCGATGCCCTGGCCGCCGACAACGACGCCGACCGTGAGCGTCTCATGAAGGCACACGCACTGAGCGTGCGCAAGCATATCGACGAGCTTGCCGAGAAGGATTACTCTAAGTTGGTGGACGATGCCATCGGCTTCGTATTGATGTTCATACCCAACGAGACGAGCTACATTGCGGCCATGAAGCAGCAGCCCGACCTCAGCCGGTATGCCTACCAGAAGAAAATAATAATAATCTCGCCGAGCAACCTCCTCATGGCGCTCCAACTCGCCTACAACCTTTGGCAATATGACCGTCAGAACAAGAACGTGGAGAAGATAGTGAAGACCGCCGCCGACCTGTACGACAAGGTAGTGACGTTCGAGGATTCGTTTACCGGCATTGGCGACTTGATAACCCGACTGTCGGGAGCGTTCGACAAGGCCAGGAAGCAGCTCTACGATGGCACCGGCAACGTGATGCGAAGGGTGGAGAGCTTGAAGGGACTTGGCGTCACGCCAAAGAAGCAAATCAAGGGGTTGGAGGAGTAGCCTCGCCGGCCAAGCAGGCTTTTATGTTCCTCATAAGTCCTTCATATTTGGCGCGCTTCACGGCAGAGCCTTTGAAGAGCTTGCGATAATCTTCCTCCGTCAGGTTTCCCCATTTTTGTCGCGTCATCGCCAACAGCTCCTCACGCGGCTGGAGCAGCGGCTCAGTGCTGGGCTTGGCGAAACGGTTCCACGGACAGGCACGCTGACAGCGGTCGCAACCATAGAACGTGTCGCCCATGGCGGCCTTGGCGTCGACGGTCAACTCGCCACGGTTCTCTATGGTCTGGTACGACAGGCACAGCCTCGCGTCGAACCTCGTGATGTCGCCATAGCCTTCCACGCACGTTGCCGGCAGGCTGAGGGCGTGGGTCGGACAAGCGTCAACGCAACGGTGGCATGTGCCGCAACGGTTGGGCAATGGCTCGTCGGGCGGAAGTTCGACGGTGACAAACAGTTCGCCGAGGAAGAACTCGCTGCCCGCGTGGGGGATAATGAGCTGCTGGTTCTTGCCTATCCATCCCAGTCCGGCTCGGACGGCCCAATAACGCTCCAGCACGGGAGCCGTGTCGACGAAAGCGCGATAATCGGCAATGCCAACGGTGGCGGCAAGCTGGCGCAACTTCTGCTTCACGATGTCGTGATAATCAAGTCCTAAGGCGTAGTCGGCGATTTGCGGCTCGCCCTCGGGCAGTCGGCGGGCTGGGAAATAGTTTTGGGCTACCACCACGATGGTCTTGACGCCTGGCATGAGCAGGCGCGGGTCGAATCGCTTGTCGAGATTATTGCCAAGATACGCCATGTCGGCGTTACGGCCATCGGCAAGCCAGCCGAGGTAATGCCGCCTCATGGCCTCGCTCACGGGCTCGGCCCTGGCAAACCCACAAACGAAAAAGCCGAGGCGTGAGGCTTCGGCTTTTATCTTGTCTTTAAGTGATATACTTGTGAGCATCAATTTCTCGTTTGTAACGTTAACACTTCAAACACGCCACGACAACCATTCCACGACTTATTCAAAGGTCTTGAACTCGTAGCCTTGGCTTTTCAGCCACGCGAGGCTCTCGGGCAGGGCCGTGCGCAACTTGTCTATCGCCTTCAGCGAGTCGTGGAACGTGATGATGGAACCGTTGCGGGCATATCGCTTCACGTTGTTTACCACGTCTTGCGCCGTCATCCACTTGGAATAGTCGCGCGTGACGAGATCCCACATTATTATCTTGTAATATCGGTTCACCCACCAATACACGTCCGACTTCATCCATCCGTGTGGCGGCCTGAAGAGATGCGCCTTTATCAGCTCGTTGGCCATCGACACGTCTTGCCCATAGGTTATGGCCATGTGCTTCAAGCTGCCGAGGTGGTGGAAGGTGTGGTTTCCCACCTGGTGTCCCTCCTCCACTATCCGGTTGTAGAGGTCGTGGTATCTCAGCACGTTCTCACCCACCATGAAGAACGTGGCCTTAGCGCCATATTCCTTCAAGGTGTCGAGGATAAACGGTGTCGACTCTGGTATGGGCCCATCGTCGAAGGTAAGGTAAACGGAGTGGTCGTGCTGGTCCATTCGCCAAACGGCCTTTGGGTAAATCCAGCGCAACCACTTCGCCGGTTGCTCGATAAACATTGTCTGGCAGTGTGTTATTGCTGAGGCATCGTGCCGCCTTGCGCCATGTAGCGGGCGTAGAGACGCTGCATCGTGGCCTGTTGCTGCTTGGCGAGCTTGGCGTCGAAGAGCTTGGTCACCTCAGTGGTCTGGTCCATGATAGACAGCTGCGTCAGCACGTCGCGGGCCGACTGCTGGAAGCGGATGCCCTGCAAGCTGAGATAATAGTTGACATATTGCTCAGCCACGCTGAACACCTCCTTGTCAAGCTTCGTGGCGTTGGCCTTGTCGCCAACGAGGGCGTAAGCCTTGGCGAGGTCAGAGCCGCCCGACATGTAGTTGATTGGCACGTTATACTCAGGTATCTCCTTCATGGCCTTGGCCAGGGCCTTCTTGGCGAGGTCTTTCCTGCCATCGGCTATGAGGTGCAGGGCAAGCGTGGCGAAGAGGCGACGATGGGTGTAGCACATCCTCATCACGGTCTCGTCGATATACAGCCCCGGCTTCGAGAGGCCACCATAGCGGAAGCGCTCCATCATGTTGTGATAGGTGGTCATGGTGTCGAAGTTCTTGGCCCCCGGCACGTTCGTTGTGAACGGCGTGATGCGGTTGGCAAGGCCCTCCTGCACGAAGTTGTCGCCGAGGTTCATGAAGTTCTCCTCGCCCACGGTCACTGCCACGTAGAGTGGACGCGTCCAGTTGCACTGAGCTATCATCTCGAGCATCATGAGGTCGTTCTTGTAGAGGGCATTCTTGCCCTTGAGCGAGATGACCATGCGGTCGGGGATAGTGTCAGACGCCATCATCATGCCGCTCTTGCGCACCGCGTTCTTGTCGATGGTGACGAAGACGGTGTCGGTCGGTATGACATGGAAGTCTTGGCTCTTGGAGCACACCCAGTACTTGAGGATGTTCTTCAGCTCGAACGGGTCGTTGCCGAACTGCGCCTTGGCCTGTGCCGGATTCTGCTTGTAGAACTGCTTGATCTGGTCCTTTAGCGATGGCTGCACCTCGATATACTCGTTGGTGCCGGAGCAATAGTCGAGCCTTGACCACGTGATGGGCACTGCCGGCGAGTTGTAGGCCGGACGCTTCATCTGGTCGATATACCAGTCGGTCTGCAGGTAAGAGAGGTTGCAGACGCGCGCGTCGGTCCTCACGCCCTCAGTCTCCTGGTTGTACCAGAGTGGGAAGGTATCGTTGTCGCCATTGGTGAAGACTATCGGGTTGCCCTTGTCTTGCAATGACATGAGATAGTTCTGGCCGAAGTCGCGGCAAGTGTATCGTCCGGAGCGGTCGTGGTCGTCCCATGTCTGCGACACCATCTGCAATGGCACGAGCAGGCAGAGCACGCCGATGACGGCGGCGAGGGCCATGCGGTTTATCTTCACGCGCTTGCCCAGCAGGTCGTAGAGTGCCGCCACGCCCATGCCGCACCAAATGGCGAAGGCGTAGAACGAGCCGGCGTAAGCATAGTCGCGCTCACGGGGCTGCACCGGCGTCTGGTTCAGGTATATCACGATGGCGAGACCTGTCATGAAGAAGAGGAAGAACACCACCCAGAACTGGCGTATGCCGCGACGGCCGCGGAACGCCTGCCAGAAGAGACCGATAAGGCCGAGGATGAGCGGCAGGCAATAGAACGCGTTGTGTCCTTTGTTGCCGCCGGGGTTGGTCACGGGGTCATAGGCTTGCAGGTCCTTCGGCAATTTCGACTGGTCGCCCAGGCGCGCGTTGTCGATGAACGGTATGCCGGTAATCCAGTTGCCATGCTCCAGCTCGCCGTTGCCCTGGATGTCGTTCTGCCGACCGGCGAAGTTCCACATGAAGTAGCGCCAGTACATGAAGTTGCACTGGTAAGAGAGGAAGAACTGTATGTTGTCTATCTGCGACGGCATCTTCACGGTCATCTGCTCACCGCAGCGGTCGTAAGACACGTCGGTGCCATCCACGCCGCCCATCCACGACTCATAGTCTTGGGCGTGGCTGGAGTCGTACATGCGCGGGAAAATCATGTTTTGCGCGTACACATACTTGTCCTTGTGTGTCACCACGAAGTAGGAGTCCTTCTCGTCTTTCGACGCCTTCTCCTTTCGGCTGTAGACTGGCGCGCCCGGCTTCATGACCGGCGTGCACATGTCACCGTCCTGCTTCAGGGCTACCTGCGAGGTGTACGCCTGTCCGTAGAGCAGCGGACGGTCGCCATACTGGTCGCGGCTGAGGTAAGAGCCAAGGGTGAAGATGTCCTCCGGCGAGTTCTGGTCCATTGGCGGGTTGGCCACGGAGCGTATCACGATGAGGGCGTAAGACGAATAGCCTATCATCAGCATGAGCATGCAGAGCAGGGCGGTGTTCTTGAAACGGGACGTGACGAGATACACCGGCTTTTTCTCCACTATCTTCTTGCGGTTGAGCAGGAAGGCGACCACGGCGAGCACTATCACGCCAATGATGACCGCCGACCAGCCATAGCCGTAGAACGGTATGCCGATGAGGGCGAAAGAGAGCAGGAAGGAGATGTTCTCTCGCTTTTTGCTTCTCGCGGCGAAGCTCTCGTAGATGGCCCAGATGGTGCATCCCACGAGGCAGGCTATATATATAATGAGTCCGGTGTTGAACGGCAGGTGCAGGGTGTTGACGAAGAACAGCTCAAACCATCCGCCCACGGTCACGATGCCCGGCACCACGCCATAGAGCACGGCGGCGAGGATGACGAAACTGACGCAGAGGGCAATGAGCGAGCCTTTCACCTCCACGTCTGGGAACCGCTTGTAGCAATACACCAGCACGATGGCGGGCAGGCACAAGAGGTTGAGCAAGTGGACGCCGATGGACAGGCCGGTCATGTAGAATATCAGCACGAGCCAACGGTCGGAGTGAGGCTCGTCGGCATGGTCTTCCCACTTGAGAATGATCCAGAACACCACGGCGGTGAACGCTGAGGAATAGGCATACACCTCACCCTCGACGGCCGAGTACCAGAACGTGTCAGACCACGTGTAGATGAGCGCGCCCACCATGCCCGACGCCTCGATGGCAATCAGCTTGGCAAGGCTCATCTCGCTCCAGTCTCTCACGATGAGCTTGCGCGTGAGGTGCGTGATGGTCCAGAAGAGGAACAGGATGGTTGTGGCTGAAAGAAGCGCCGACATGGTGTTCACCATTCTGGCCACCTGCGACGGGTCGCTCGCGAAATGGGAGAAGAGGTTGGCGGTGAGCATGAAGAACGGCGCCCCTGGCGGATGGCCGATTTCCAGCTTGTAGCCTGTGGTGATAAACTCAGGGCAGTCCCAAAACGAGGCTGTCGGCTCAATGGTAGACACGTATGTGAAGGCGGCTATTACGAAAGCCACCCAGCCAAGCACCGTGTCCACTAAACGGTATTGTTTCATCTTTACCTTATAAAAATACTGTTGAGTTATTGCAATAGTTCCGTGCAAAGTTACTCAAATTATCACAGTTGGCAAATATAATATGCCCCAAAATGCCGCCTTACCTTTTTTTAACCAAAATAGGGTCTTCCACAAATTTGGCGTGATGGCACAATGCCTCGTATTTCCCCATGTATCCACATTGGTTGCGGACGGCCACTAACCATCCCTACCCGCCCCTGCAAAGCAGACGATGCACCTCTGTTAAATTGGGTAATAACATTTTACAAATGGTCGCCTGAGAATCGTTTTTTTTCAACCAAGCTGTCGCTTGCGTGGAAATGACGCGATTATGAGCCGTTTTGGTAAATTATTGATTATCACCGCGTTATAACTTTGATGGTTTTTGGGCGTGGAAAAAGCGCCGAATTAGCGTCGCCGTTACGGTGCAATCGCGTCGCCGTTACGGTGTAATCGCATCGCCGTTACGGTGTAATCGCGTCGCCGTTACACTGTAATCGCGACGCGATTGCACCGTAACGGCAAAAGTTTTGTGCCAAAAAGACGCCGACGGTGTTGTAAAATGGCGAAAGGCTACCCTTTTCCAGCTCTATTTGCCCCTGTTTCCAAGTGTTAAATTTCGGCAATAATATTTTACAAATCAACGTGGGTGCAGGTATCAGTTATTTCTTGTCTTCAAGAAGTATTAGATAAGTTTTTCGATGCACCACGCGAATCCCATGGCGGTGCGCTTGCCGTTGTCTTGGAAGTGGTTGCCGGGGTTCATGTGCAGTTCGGTGTCCACGCCTTGGCCCGCCAACAAGTCGCGTTGCCGGTTCATGCAGTCGTTTACCGTTGCCATGATGGCCGTCTTGGAATGGTGCTCTCGGTCGCCCAGGCTAAGATACACATGAGGCGCGAGCGACGGATGCGACGCGGCATAGCCGAGCCAATCCTTGTACCACACCGATGGCGACGCCGCCACTATGGCGCCAAACGGCAGGCGCGTGCCGGCCCATAGCGAGAAGAGCCCCGCCAAGGAGTAGCCCCCCAGCACCACGCGCGAAAGGTCGCCTTGTGCCGGTGCGTCGCCACTTAGGAATCGCGATTGCTCCTCGATGACTGACGTTATCTTGTCGAGCGTGGCTTGCGCGCCGTCGCCAAACGGAGTCTTGCCGAAGACGGGAGGCGCGGGCCACGGCGTCAGCTCCTCGTTCCACTTCTTCACGCGTATTGCCACGAGGCGGAAGGGCAGGGGAGAGTGGGCGCGCAGGTAAGCGGCCTCCGTCACCAGCTCCTCCATGTCGTGGCTGTCCACGGGCTGCACGAGCAGCACCCTTGGGTTGTCGTCGGAGACGATGGTCAGGCTGTCCATGGCTATTTGTTGAGTTTCAGTCATATCTTTTTAACAGTCGGCAAAGTTACAAAAAAATATTATCCACATCTTTATCGTCTCCCATCTTTTATGTATCTTTGCATAAGATAATACACAATTGATATTTAATGAAGGAATTTGAATACTCTGAGGCCGAGGCCAGCAAGGCGGAGACCGCCATCCTCGTGGGACTGGTGACTCCGACGCAGGACGAGGCCAAGACGACAGAATATCTCGACGAGCTGGAATTTCTCGCCGATACCGCCGGCGCCGTTATCGTGAAGCGGTTCACCCAGAAGGTGGGCGGCCCCAACCAGACATCCTACGTGGGCAAGGGCAAGCTGGAGGAGATACACCAGTATATCAAGGACGAGGAAGACAACGACCGCGAGATAGGCATGGTCATCTTCGACGATGAGTTGTCGGCCAAGCAGCTGCGCAACATCGAGAACGAGCTGCACGTGAAGGTTCTCGACCGCACGTCGCTCATCCTCGACATCTTCGCCATGCGCGCCCAGACCGCCAACGCCAAGACACAGGTGGAGCTGGCGCAGTATCGCTACATGCTGCCACGCCTGCAGCGAATGTGGACCCACCTTGAGCGTCAGGGCGGCGGCTCGGGATCGGGCGGCGGCAAAGGCTCCGTGGGATTGCGCGGACCTGGTGAGACGCAGCTCGAGATGGACCGCCGAATAATCCTGAACCGCATGTCGCTGCTGAAGAAGCGCCTGGTGGAGATAGACCGCCAGAAGACCACGCAGCGCAAGAACCGCGGGCGGCTCATTCGCGTGGCCCTCGTGGGCTACACCAACGTGGGCAAGTCGACGCTGATGAACCTGCTGGCCAAGAGCGAGGTGTTCGCCGAGAACAAGCTCTTCGCCACGCTCGACACCACCGTGCGCAAGGTGGTGATAAAGAACCTGCCATTCCTGCTCGCCGACACCGTGGGCTTCATACGCAAGTTGCCCACCGACCTCGTCGACTCGTTCAAGTCGACGCTCGACGAGGTGCGCGAGGCCGACCTGCTGCTTCACGTGGTGGACATCTCGCACCCCGACTTCGAGGAGCAGATACAGGTGGTAAACTCCACGCTGAAAGACCTTGAGTGCGCCGACAAGCCGACGATGCTCGTCTTCAACAAGATAGACAACTACAGCTGGACGGAGAAAGACCCCGACGACCTGACGCCGGTGAGGAAGGAGAACATCTCGCTCGACGACTTGAAGAAGACGTGGATGGCCAAGCTCAACGACGACTGCATCTTCGTGTCGGCGAAAAACAGGGACAACATAGACGAGTTCAGGGACGTGCTCTACAGGAAGGTGAGGGAGCTGCACGTGCAGAAATACCCTTACAACGACTTCCTCTATCCCGAGGAGGAATAAAACCGGGCCTGCTTCCGGAACCGAGGCGGACAAAGAAACAAAAACATTATGGCATACAGGTCTTTAACCGAAGAGGAAATAAACGTTCTCGACGACAACGGCTGTTGGGCCGAGAACTGGGACAACGTCAAGGTGAGCGACGACTTCGCTCCCAAGTACATGCGACACGTCATGCTCTACGGCGATGTCGCCATAGGCAGTTTTGAAAAGAACATCGAGGTGTCGCCCGGATTCCTCAAGCATTCGGGCATCTGCAACGCCACGCTGCGCCACGTCAGCGTGGGCGACAACTGCCTGATAGAGAACATCGGCAATTATATCAACAACTACACCATCGGCAACGATTGCTACATCTCCAACGTCTCCACCATGGAGACCACCGAGGGCGCGACCTTCGGGCAGGGCAACCTCATATCGGTGCTCAACGAGGTGGGCGACGGCAACGTGGTGCTCTTCGACGGGCTCAACAGCCAGATAGCCGCGCTCATGGTGAAGTATAATCGCGACCGTGGGTTCTGGGCCGCCATGCGCCGGCTCATAGGAGAGGACATCAAGGCCACCTCGCCCGACCGTGGCACCCTGGGCGACGGGGTGAAGATAGTGAACACCAAGGAGATAACCAATACCGTCATAGGCGAGGAGTGTGAGGTGAACGGCGCGGCAAGGCTCAGCGACGTCACCATTCTATCGGCGCCGGAGGCCACCGTCTACATCGGCACGGGCGTCATCTGCGAAAACTCCATCATCAGTCACGGCTCAAGCCTCATCAACTCGGTGAAGATGCAAGACTGCTTCGTGGGCGAGGCGTGCAAGATAAGCAATGGCTTCACGGCAGCGCAGAGCGTGCTCTTCGCCAACTGCTACATGAGCAACGGCGAGGCGTGCGCCGCCTTCTGCGGACCGTTCACCGCCAGCCACCACAAGAGCTCGCTGCTCATAGGCTCGCAGTTCAGCTTCTACAACGCCGGCTCGGCGACCAATTTCTCAAACCACGCCTACAAGATGGGACCGCTCCACTGGGGCGTGCTCGAAAGAGGCACCAAGACGGCAAGCGGCGCCTACCTGCTCATGCCGGCCACGATAGGCACCTTCAGCGTGTGCTTCGGCAAACTGATGCACCATCCCGACACACGCAACCTGCCGTTCTCGTATCTCATAGCCTACGGCGACACCATGTATCTGTCGCCGGGACGCAACATAACCACCGTGGGCCTCTACCGCGACATACGCAAGTGGCCCAAGCGAGATGTCAGGCCCAAGGGCACGAGGAAGAGCATTGTCAACTTCGACTGGCTCTCGCCCTTCTCCGTGGGGGAGTTAATAAAGGGAAAGAAGATTCTCGAAGACCTGCAAGCCGCGTCGGGCGAAGACGTGAGCTCATACAACTTCCACGAGTATGTCATCCACGCCTCGTCGCTGCGCAAGGGCATAAAATACTATGACATAGCCCTGCGCATATACATGGGGGCCGTGCTAAAGCGCGTGCTAAAGCGCGACCCGACGCTGGCTCCGCCCGCCACCGAGGTGGGACTGGGCGACTGGAACGACCTCTCTGGCCTGCTCTTGCCGGCAAGCGAGGAGCAACGTCTTGTCAGCGACATCAAGAGCGGGGAGCTCGACTCAATAGAAGGTGTCACCGCCCGCCTGACCGACATCGACAACCATTACCGCGAATACCAGTGGGCGTGGACATACCGCCTCATCCTGGACTATTACGGTCTGAAGGAACTCGACGCCGACAGTGCCGAGAGCATCAGGCGCGACTACGTGACCGCGCGCAGGGCGTGGATTGCCGAGATAAGAAAGGACGCGGAGAAAGAGTACCGGATGGGCGACGTGGACCAGGAGGTGCTCGACAACTTCATCTCGCAACTCGACCATGAGGTCGACTTCGAGAGCTAAGGCTGCCTGTGAGGCAAAAGATTATCATCATACGAGACACATATTTACACATTATATTACATGAAACATTTGAGGACACTTCTTTGTGTGCTTGTCGCTGCGCTCGCCGTGAGCGTCCAGGCGCAGAAGAGTTACCATTACTCAACGGTGGCGGGCGACCCGATGCACGCTCGCGTCTATACCCTCGACAATGGATTGAAGGTCTACATGAGCGTCAACCGTGAGACGCCGCGCCTTCAGACATATATCGCCGTGAAGACAGGCTCGCGCAACGACCCTCCTGAGACCACGGGCCTGGCCCATTACCTGGAGCATCTCATGTTTAAGGGAACCACGCATTTCGGCTCAAGCAACGTGGCGGCTGAGGCCCCGCTGCTCGACACCATAGAGTGTCGCTTCGAGCGTTATCGCCACATCACCGACCCCGTGATGAGGAAGAAGGCTTACCACGAGATTGACTCCATATCGCAGCTGGCAGCCAGGTATAACATCCCCAACGAGTATGACAAGCTCATGGCGAGCATTGGATCGCAAGGCAGCAACGCCTACACCTCGGAGGATGTCACGTGCTATGTGGAGGACATCCCGGCCAACGAGATAGACTCCTGGGCCAAGGTGCAGGCCGACAGGTTCAAGAACATGGTCATACGCGGCTTCCACACTGAGCTGGAGGCGGTGTATGAGGAATACAACATCGGCCTTGGCAGCGATGGCGAGAAGCAGATGCAGGCCATGAGCAAGAAGCTCTTCCCAGGTCATCCTTATGGCACGCAAAGCACCATCGGCACGCAGGAACACCTGAAGAACCCTTCCATAACCAATATAAAAAACTATTTCCATCGCTACTACGTGCCAAACAACGTGGCGATATGCCTTGCTGGCGACTTCGACCCCGACAAGACCATTGCCATCATCGACAAGTATTTCGGCGACTGGAAGAAGAGCGACAACCTCTCTTATCCGCAATACGCTCCGTTGAAGAAGCTCATGGCGCCTGTCGACACCACCGTCGTGGGCCTTGAGGCTCCCAACGTGTTCATGGCGTGGCGCACCGATGCTGCCGCGTCGGCCCAGCAAGACACGCTATCCGTTATAAGCTATTTGCTCAGCAATGGCAAGGCCGGACTCTTCGATTTGGACCTCAACAACCCGATGAAGGTGATGGGCGCAAGCGCGCAACTGTCGTCAAACCACGATTATGGCATGTTCTACCTTTATGGCTCGCCAAAGGAGGGACAAGACACCAAGGAGGTGAGGCGGCTCATGCTCGGCGAGATTGAGAAGCTGAAGAAGGGCCAGTTCTCCGATGACCTCTTGCCGTCGGCGGTGAACAACATGAAGCTGAAATATTACCAGTCGCTGAGGAAGAACGATGAGCGCGCCGACCGCTTCGTTAATGCTTTCATCAACGACAAGCAGTGGGACGACGAGGTCCACTCTCTCGACCGCATTGCCAAGATGACGAAGAGCCAGATAGTGGACTTCGCCAACAGGTTCTTCACCGATGGCTACGTCACCGTGTTCAAGGCCCAAGGCAACGACACCACTATTCACAAGATAGAAAAGCCGCACATAACACCTATCCCGACCAACAACGACAAGCAGAGCGAGTTTCTGAAAGAAATCGTCAATGCCAAGCCGGAGCCCATACAGCCCAAGTTCGTTGACTTCAAGCGCGACCTCACGGTGGCCCGAACGAAGAAAGGCCTCGACTATCTGTATAAGAAGAATACGAGCGACGACATCTTCTCTTTGACCTATCATTATCCTTTCGGCAGCGAGAGCGACAACCAGTATGCCGTCGCCGCCGACTATCTCTCGTATGTCGGCACCGACAAGTTGAGCAACGAGAAGATACAGCAGCAGTTCTTCAAGCTCGCGTGCAGCTATAACGTGAGCGTTGGCGACGACGCCATCAACATTTCCATCAGCGGACTCAACAGCAACATGCCCGCGGCGGTGCGGTTGCTTGAGAACGTGCTCACGAGTGCCAAGGCCGACAAGGAAAGCTACGACAAGTATGTCGGCATAGTGCTGAAGGCGCGTGCCGACGCCAAGAGCGAACAGCGCGCAAACTTCTCGGCCTTGACCATGCTTGGCGAGTATGGCGCGTATAACCCGCAGCTTAACGACATGAGCGAGAAGCAGTTGCGCGACGCAGACCCACAGGCTTTGCTCGACAAGCTGAAGAATCTCAACCGTTATCGCGCCACGGTGATGTATTTCGGGCCTTCCGACATGAAGACAGTCGACGGCATCGTTAGCGCGGCCCACGCCACGCCAAGGAAATTCTTGCAAGAGCCGGAGGCTAAGCCTTATCTTCATCAGGCTACTGACAAGACGGAGGTGTGGGTGGCTCCTTATGATGCCAAGAACATCTATATGACCATGTATCACGCTGAGGGCAAGAAGTGGACACCGGAGAAGGCGGCCATAGAGCTTCTCTTCAACGAGTATTTTGGAGGCGGCATGAACGCCATCGTGTTCCAGGAACTGCGCGAGGCGCGTGGTTTGGCCTATTCGGCAGGTGCCAGATACACGGCGCCATCGGCTTATCCTTATAAGGACACGGAGAGCTTTACCACTTACATCATTACCCAAAACGACAAGATGATGGACTGCGTAAACGAGTTCAACAACCTGCTCAACGACACGCCGTCGCGCGAGGCTGGATTCAAGTTGGCGCGGCAAAGCCTCATAAAGTCGCTCTCCACAGCCAGGACAAACTATGAGAACGTGTTTTGGAGATGGCTCGAAGCCAAGAAGAAGGGCATTGACTATGACATCCGCCAAAAGATTTACGAGACCTTGCCAAAGCTGACGCTCAACGATGTCATCAACTTCGCGCGAGAGAACATCGCCAACAAGCCTTACCGCTATCTTATCCTCGGCAACGAGAAAGACATCGACATGGACGCTCTGCAAAAGTTGGGACCGGTGAGAAGGCTGACCACGGAAGAAATCTTTGGATACTAATACGTTTGATTAAACATACAAGCGGCAGGAATTAGATAGACAACATATAATATTATACAATAAACATTTTATATTATGGCTAAACCAGTAGATTTTAAGTACGCTCCAATGTTCCAGCTTGGAGAGGACAAGACTGAGTATCGCTTGCTTACCAAGGAAGGCGTAAGCACGGCTGAGTTTGAGGGTAAGACTATCCTCAAGGTTTCCAAGGAGGCCTTGACCTTGCTCGCGCAGCAGGGTTTTCACGACGTGGAGTTCATGCTCCGTCGTGAGCACAACCTCCAGGTGGCAAAGATTTTGAAAGACCCAGAGGCTTCTGAGAACGACAAGTACGTGGCTCTCCAGTTCCTTCGCAACGCCGAGACTGCCGTAAAGGGTATCCTCCCATTCTGCCAGGACACTGGTACCGCTATCATACACGGCGAGAAGGGTCAGCGTGTATGGACCGACTTCGAGGACGAAGAGGCTTTGAGCCGCGGTGTCTATAACACTTACACACAGGACAACCTCCGTTATTCTCAGAACGCACCTCTCAACATGTATGATGAGGTGAACACTCGTTGCAACCTCCCTGCACAGATCGATATCGAGGCTACAGAGGGCGACGAGTATCGCTTCGTGATGGTTGCCAAGGGTGGTGGTTCTGCCAACAAGACTTACTTTTACCCTATGACAAAGGCTACTATCCAGAACGAGGGCACACTCCTCCCGTTCCTCGTAGAGAAGATGAAGAGCCTCGGCACGGCGGCTTGTCCTCCTTACCACATCGCCTTCGTTATCGGTGGTACTTCTGCGGAGAAGAACCTCTTGACCGTGAAGTTGGCTTCCATCAAGTATTACGACGAGTTGCCTACCACAGGCGATGAGACAGGTCGTGCTTTCCGTGACATCGACTTGGAGAACAAGCTCCTCGTAGAGGCTCACAAGATAGGCCTCGGCGCACAGTTCGGCGGCAAGTACTTGGCCCACGACATCCGTGTCATCCGATTGCCACGTCATGGCGCCAGCTGCCCAATCGGTATGGGCGTAAGCTGCTCTGCCGACCGTAACATCAAGGCCAAGATCAACAAGGACGGTATCTGGTTGGAGAAGATGGACGACAACCCAACAGAGTTGATTCCAGAGGAGTTGCGTAAGCCAGGCGAGGGCACCAAGGGCATTGAGATTGACCTCGACAAGGGTATCGACGCCGTTCGCGCCGAGTTGACCAAGTATCCTGTCAGCACACGTGTCAGCTTGAAGGGTACTATCATCGTGGCTCGCGACATCGCTCACGCCAAGCTCAAGGCTCGCTTGGACGCAGGCGAGGAGATGCCTCAGTACTTCAAGGATCACCCAATCCTCTATGCAGGACCAGCCAAGACACCGGAGGGCTATCCTTGCGGTTCAATGGGCCCGACCACGGCCAACCGTATGGATCCATACGTGGACGAGTTCCAGGATTACGGCGCAAGCTTGGTAATGATTGCCAAGGGTAACCGCACGCAGGTTGTCACCGACGCTTGTAAGAAGCACGGAGGTTTCTATCTCGGCACTATCGGTGGTGTTGCCGCCGTTCTCTCTCAGAGCTGTATCAAGAGCATCGAGTGCGTAGAGTATCCAGAGCTCGGCATGGAGGCAATCTGGAAGATAACCGTGGAGGACTTCCCTGCCTTTATCCTCGTGGATGACAAGGGCAACGACTTCTTCAAGCAGTTGAAGCCTTGGAAGTGCACTTGCTAAACATTCCGACAACTAAATAGGCGTGGGGCGGCCATGATGGTCGCCCCATCTTTTTATAACATGCTATATTATGGAGCAGGGCTTACAATGGACTCCCGACAAGTCGCAACAAGAGATTCTTGACATCATGAGTGGGCAACACCTCGTGCTCGCGCCTCCAGGGTGCGGCAAGACGCAGATCCTTGCCGAACGCATACGGCAGGCTCTCGCCAATGGTGTGAAGGCCGACGACATGTTGTGCTTGACGTTTACCAATCGTGCGGCGCGTGGCATGCGCGAGCGCGTGGACCTTAGGGTTGGTAAAGACAAGGCAGAGGATGTTTTCGTGGGAAATGTCCACAGGTTTTGTTCCCGCTTTCTTTTCGCCAACAACATAGTGCCGGCAGAGACCGCCATCATAGACGATGATACCGTGGACAGCATCCTCGCGCAATACCTTAACGAAGATGAGGATGCGGTAAGGTCTGACTTCGGCAAGAGAAGGACGCATGCGCTGATAATGTTCTTCTCGCATTTCATGTACGATATCATCAATGGCGTGCCACGCGAGTTGCGCACGCACCCGGAATGTGTAACGAAAGAGGATGTGGCTTCCATGAAAGCATTGGCTAAAGCCGTGGGCAAGCCTTTCGACGCCTCGCTCATGATAGACCTTTACGATCATGCCGACTTCTATCTTGACCTCGTGTGCCAGCCTGTCTTCCCGCAACTTATGCGTTACCAAGCCACACAGTTGCTCACGAAGGCACGTTATGCGCACGCTTATGTGGCTTATAAGCGACAAAACAACTTGCTCGACTTTGAGGACCTGCTGCAACTTACTTATGACGCCCTTAGCCATGGCGACGACTATAAACGCTATGCGTGGATTCAAGTGGACGAGGTGCAAGACCTCAACCCGCTGCAACTTGCCATAATATCCCAGTTGCGCGCCGAAAAAGGCTGCTGTGTCTATCTTGGCGATGAGCAGCAAGCCATATTCTCGTTCATGGGCGCTAAGCTCGCCACGCTCAACACCCTCAAGGAGCAGTGCGAGGGCAGGGTTCACCATCTTGGCATCAATCATAGGCAACCGCGAAATATCGTGGAGATGCTCAACGATTACGCCATAGCCAACCTGCGCTCCGACCCGGCTCTCCTTCCCGAGCCAAGCGACGCTGTCGTTGCCGATGACTCCAGCCTCCGTTTGTGCCGTTCGGATACGGTGACGACGGAGATTGACGATGTGGCGGCGTTGGCCCGGAAACTCGCAGAAGAGGACAACTCGAAGACAACGGCAATCGTTGTCAACTCCAATCGTGACGCCGACGCGGTCAGCGACCGCCTCCACAAGGTTGGCGTGCCTCATTTCAAGATTTCCGGCACCGACCTGTTCTCCACGCCAGAGGTGAAACTTCTCGTGGCTCACCTCAGTGTCGTGAACAATGAGCTTAACTCTCTTGCCTGGGCGCAGATATTGCAAGGGATGAAGGTCTGCCAGACGGCTGCCACGGCCCGAAACCTCGTGCATAAACTAAGGACGCTCGCCATCGCGCCAGCAGACTTGCTAAGTGGCGCGACAGATGACCACGACACTTATCTCAAGCGATTCTTGCGAGCCTATGACAGTGGTGACATCGTAGTGTTTGACACGGAGACGACAGGGCTTAGCGTCTTTGAGGACGACGTGATACAGATTGCCGCGGAGAGGATAAGGCAGGGCAAGGTCGTGGACAAGTTTTGCGTCTACTTGGAGACCATGCGCCCTATACCATTGATGCTTGGCGACATCGTTAACCCTATCATGGAGGAGCGCAAGCACAACAAGCTTTATCCGCCCGCAGAGGGATTCAAGGCGTTTCTCGACTTCGCCAATGGCGCGCCGCTATTGGCGCATAATGCCGCGTTCGACTATCATATAATGTACTTCCGCCTGAAAGACTGCCTCCCCGATGCCGACTGGAAAGCCCTGCATCCTGTTTGCTTCGACTCGCTGAAGCTCATGCGTCTTATCCGCCCGGAGCTGAAGGCTTTCAAGCTAAAGTCGCTGCTTGCCGAATTGGGTTTGGAAGGAGAGAACTCTCACCTTGCCGATGATGACGTAAACGCCACGGTGTCGCTCGTGAACTATTGCCATGAAATGGGACTTGGCATAATCAAGAGGCAGGAAGAGTTCCTCGACAAGCCGACTGTAAAGTCGGTTGCCGATAAGCTTAGGCGCGACTATGGCGACATCTATTTCGCGGCGTGTGACAGGCTTTACGACAGGGTCATGGGCAGTGAGCCGGCTTTGACTGCCGAGATGAACCGCTTTTATCATTTCTTGATAGAGGAGAGGCGGATAAAACCAAACAGTAAAATCAATTACGTGTCGCGGTTTCTCGACAGTGACGTAATAAACCAAGCCGAGGAGCCATCGCTCAAGGAACAACTGGAGAACCACATCATGGAAATCAGCACGTTTAAGGAAGCTGACATCTGCGGCTCTTCATCGCTCGACGAAAAGGTGTTTGTCTCCACTATCCACAAGGCAAAGGGCCTGGAGTTTGACAACGTGATAGTGTTTGATGTCGTGGATGGCAGAATACCCAACTTCTATAACCTTAACGACGCGTCAGCCATGGAGGAAGACGCGAGAAAGCTCTATGTGGCGTTGTCGAGAGTCAGGCAACGGTTGTTCGTGTATTACAGTGGATGGTCGATGTCTATAAGCTATCCGCGACCGCAAACCGTGTCGCGCTTCATGAAATCCGTACAGGGGTTCTTCAAAACGAAAGAATGAACAATTCAGTGTAGTGTCACGACAAAAAAAACAGGCAGAAATCTCACGATTGCTGCCTGCGTATTGTGAATTACAATTAATTCCTCTTTTGTTTTGAGCTCGATTGAAGGTTTCCGCCTCACGGCGTCAACCAACCATCTTGCATCAAACTGTTACCTGAAAACTAAACTAATCTTTAACCTAAAAACTAAATACCTTTGAATCTAAAAAAACAATCTATCAAAACCTAAAAACTAAAAACCTATATGAAAAATCTACTAACTTGTTCTGTTCTTTACTCTTGAGGTGTTACCCTCTTGATTACGTTTGCAAAGGTACGCATATATTCGATACCCTCCAAATCTTTTTGAAAGAAAATGCTATCGTTTCCTTTGTTTTTGACATAAATCAACATACTGTGTACGGACACACTTACGCTTTTCACGTTTGTTTGCTTTTGTTTCGTGTCATTTTGCATTTTGAAAGGTAACCAGTCGTTTACCCATCCTGCTTCGTGTTGCCAATGGAGCGCAGCGCAAACATTTCTCAAGTAAGCTATATACAAAAAAAACCGTAGGCACTTCACAGTGGCTACGGCAACTAAACATGTATAAAGTTACGAAAAATATTATTCTTTGTGGGTGGTGATGGATTCGAACCACCGAAGGCAAGAGCCAGCAGATTTACAGTCTGCCCCATTTGGCCACTCTGGTAACCACCCGAAGCTTTATTTCTCAAAAGCGATTGCAAAGTTAATGCTTTTGTTTCGATATAACGAATAAACCCTGTGCTTTAACTTTTGTTTAACACTTCTTGCGTTCCACGTCGCTTTATTTGATGTCGCTTATGTTGAATGGCGTCTCTTGGTAGACATAATAGTCTATCCAGTTGCTGTAAAACAGGTTGGCCGCCGAGCGCCATCTCACCTTGTAGCCTCGCTCTGGGTCGTCGTCGCGATAATAATGTTGCGGCAGCGCCACGTCGTCGCGTTTGCCGAGGTCACGGTGATACTCGTTGTCGAGCGTGTTGGGCGCGTATTCCAAGTGGCCGAGTATGTAGAAGTCGCGGCCATGGCGCGAGCTGACGATGCTGACGCCGGCCTCGGGCGACTTGGCTATGATGTTTAGCTCTGGCACCTTCTCTATGTCGGCTTGCCTCACCTCGGTATGGCGTGAGTGTGGCATATAGAACAAGTCGTCGAAACCGCGGAATATGGGCAGTTGCTCGTCAGACGGGTATGTCTTGAATATGCCAAACTTTTTCATCGGCAGTTGATACTTGGGTATGCCGTAGAAATGATACAGTGCGGCCATGGCGCCCCAGCATAGGTAAAGCGTCGACTGCACGTTGTGGCGTGCCCAGTCCACAATCTGGTTAAACTCTTTCCAATAGTCCACGTTCTCGTAGGGGATGGTCTCAACGGGCGCGCCGGTGACAATCATCCCGTCAAACTTTTGTTTCATCAGCTCTTCCGAGTCGCGGTAGAACATCATCATGTGCTCCACGGGCGTGTTTTTCGACGTGTGGCTCTTGAGCTTCATGAAGTAGATCTCCATTTGCAGTGGCGTGTTAGACAGCAACCTTATGAGGTCGGTCTCCGTTGTCACTTTCATTGGCATGAGATTGAGAATCACGATGCGCAACGGGCGAATCTGCTGCGAGTGGGCGCGCGTCTCGTCCATCACGAAGATGTTCTCTTTTTTCAGGATGTCGATGGCCGGGAGCTTATCTGGAAGTCTTAAAGGCATTTCTTTTCTTTCTTTTCTTTATTCTAAAGCAAAATTACGAAAATAATGGTAGAAAGGTGAAGAAATGGATGTAAAAAAAAAAGAAGAGTTGTTTGGCTAACGCGACTTATCGTCACTGTCCGCAAACAACTCTTCTTTTGTCATCTTATATATAATATAATGTGTAAGCGTCGTTGGTTACCTTCTGCCGAACGATCCGCCACCGCCTCCGAATGAGCCACCAGAGTTGCCCCTGTTGCCAAAGGAACCGCCGCTGCGTCCGCCGAACGAGCTTGACGATGACGAGCGCGTTGGAGCCGAGAACGTGCGCGACGGACTGCTCTGCTGCGGCTTGAACGTCTCTCTTGGCGTGTCGTTGCGGCTGCCGAACGATCCGCCGCCGAACGAGCGTTCAGGCGTGCGGTTCACGGTTGAGCGGGTGCTGCTCTCGCGTGGCGTGCCAAACGAGCGGTTGCCGCCGCGCAGCGGGCTGCCGGTGCCGCCTTGCTGTCTCATGTTGCCGAAGGTGCGGTTGCCGAATGAGCGGTTGTCGTTCGGGCGGCTGTCGTTAGGCTTGAAGCCACGTTGCGGTGCCCATGTGCGTTGTCCGTGGTGGTAGACAAACCCGGCGCCGTAGCGTCCGTTGTCCCAGTTGTGTCTCATTCCGCGGTGAGGGCCGCCGTCGCGCGGACCGTTCCAGCGGCGTCCATGATACCATGAGCGTCCGCCGTTGTGCATCCATGAGTGGCCGCCACTGTATGTCCACACGAAGTTGGGGCATCCGAAGTAGAAGAAGTCGCGGTGTGGGTACCGGGCGTAGATGCCGAAGTGCCAGTAGCCGCCGTTCCAGTAGAGTGGGCGATAGAAGTAGGAAGCGTCGACGTAGGCGCGATACTGCCAGTCGAGCAGAATATAGCTCAGGTCGAGGTTCCTCTGCCTCCAGTAGGCACCGTAGAGGTCGTCGGCATTGTCGATACGCATCAGGTAGTCGAGGTTTATCTCGTATGCGGCCTCATATTGTTGGTCGGTGAGGTTGAGCTCGTATGCCATCTTGTCAGTCAGGAAGAGAGCCTGATTGCGAGCCTGCTCGTAGCTCATGGCTGATATGCTCAGCGTGAATGTGAGCAAGAGCGCGAATGCTGTAAATAACCTTTTCATAGCTATATCGTTTTAGAATTGCCGTTCATGTTGTTTTTCATGTTGCAAAGTTATGATATAGTTTTTCATAGTCAGCGTGGCTTTTCCCTATGTCGTGAGGGGGAAACCCCTACAAGGCGTTTCTTTCGGAGTTTTGCCGTTCGGTTTGCGGGTTGTTAGCCCTGTGCCCGTCCGTTATCCGAATGTCGGTGCCTTCACTCTTGCGACACCGGTTCCTCACTCGTGGTTTCTGGCTTGCGGTCGCTGAAGGTCAGTTCGTCCTTGTCGTCCGCCTTGTCCACGACGATGGTGTCGCCCTCGCTTGCCTCCTCCGAGAGTATCATCTCGGCTATTCCGTCCTCGATGTAGGTCTGTATGGCGCGTTTCAGTGGTCTTGCGCCAAACTGTATGTCGTAGCCCTTTGTCGCCACAAACTCCTTGGCCTTGTCGGTGAGCGAGATGGTAAGTCCCAGTTCTGCCACGCGCTTGTGCAGTCCGGCGAGCTCAATGTCTATTATCCGCTTTATGGCGTCGAGGTCGAGCTGGTCGAAGGTGATTATCTCGTCGAGACGGTTCAGGAACTCAGGCGAGAACTGCTTGGCGAGGCTCTTCTGTATTATGGAGCGCGCGTATTGCTTGTCCTTGCTGTCCATGTTGGCGGCGTTGGTTATGCCCCCTGCGTTGAATCCCACGCCCCGGCTAAACTCCTTCAGCTGGCGCGTGCCGGCGTTGGAAGTCATTATTATCACCGTGTTGCGGAAGTCTACGAGTCGTCCGTTGCCGTCTGTCAGCCTGCCCTCGTCGAGCACCTGCAGCAAGAGGTTGAACACGTTGCCGTGGGCCTTCTCTATCTCGTCGAGCAGCACGATGGAGTAGGGGTGACGCCTCACCTGCTCGGTGAGCTGTCCGCCCTCGTCGTAGCCCACGTATCCTGGAGGCGCGCCCACGAGTCGCGACACGTTGAAGCTCTCGGTAAACTCGCTCATGTCCACGCGTATCAGCGCGTCTTTCGAGCCGAACATCTTCTCGGCGAGCCGCTTGGCGAGGTAAGTCTTGCCCACGCCCGTCGGGCCTAAGAACATGAACGCGCCTATCGGGTGGTTGGGGTCTTTCAGGCCCACGCGGTTGCGCTGTATGGCTTTCACCATCTTCTCTATGGCACCGTCTTGCCCTATCACTACCTTCTTCAGCTCCGCGCCCATGTTGCGCAGCCTCTTGCCTTCTGCCTCGGCCATGCGTTGCACGGGTATGCCCGTCATCATCGACACCACAGAGGCCACCTCGCTCTCCGTCACCGTTTGGCGGGTCTGCGCCTCGTCTTTCTGCCACTCTTGTTGCATGCGGCGCAGGTCTTGCTCCAGTTCGGTTTGCTTGTCGCGATAGCTGGCGGCGAGCTCAAAGTTCTGCGCGCCCACGGCTTCTTGCTTTTTCTGCTTCACGGCCTCTATCTCGTTCTCCTTGTCGGTAATCTCCTGCGGCACCTTGGCGTTTCTCAGGTGTACGCGCGAGCCCACCTCGTCGATTATGTCTATTGCCTTGTCGGGCATGAAGCGGTCGGTGATATACCTGTCGGCGAGCCTGACGGCCTCTTTCAGCGCGTCGTCGGTGTAGCTCACGTGGTGGTGCTCCTCGTAGCGCTCCTTGATGTTTGCGAGAATCTGCAAGGTCTCGTCCTTCGTCGTGGGCTCCACCATCACCTTCTGGAACCTGCGCTCCAGCGCGCCGTCTTTCTCTATCGACTTGCGGTATTCGTCCACCGTCGTGGCGCCGATACACTGTATGACGCCGCGCGCCAACGCCGGCTTCATGATGTTGGCCGCGTCCATGCTGCCCGGTGTGGATCCCGCTCCTATGATGGTGTGTATCTCGTCGATGAAGACGATGATGTTGGGGTTGTTTTCCAGTTCCTTGAGCAGGGCGCGAATGCGCTCCTCAAACTGTCCGCGGTATTTCGTGCCGGCCACGATGGCCGTCATGTCGAGGCTCACCACGCGCTTGCTGAAGAGCATGGGCGACGTCTTGTGGCCGGCTATGAGCTGTGCCAGGCCCTCCACTATCGCGCTCTTTCCCACGCCGGGCTCTCCTATGAGTATGGGGTTGTTTTTCTTCCTGCGCCCCAAGATTTCCACCACGCGCTGTATCTCTTTCTCCCTTCCCACCACGGGGTCGAGCTTGCCTTCCGCCGCCGCCTTGGTGAGGTCTACCGAGAAGTTGTCTATCACGGGGGTCTTGCCGTTGCCTTGCGGTTGCGTTGCCGTGGCTTGCTGCCTTGCGTTGTCGTTGCCTTGCTTTGCCGATGGGTTGTCCTCGTCGGCATCGTCCATGTCCTCGTCGGGCAGGCCGATGCCGTCTTTCGTGGCGGGCTTGCTTAGCAGTCTGAGGGCCGTCTCATAGTCGAGGTCGTTCTTTTCGAGCACTTCCTTGGCCCCGTTGTCGGCATGGTCGTGCAGCATGGCGAGCAACAGGTGTTGCACGTCTACCAATTGCGTATGTTGCAGGCGGGCCTCCAGCACGGCAAGCCTCAAGATGTTGCTTGCCTGGTTGTTGAGCGCGAGTTCGCTGGTGTCCACGGGCTCAGCTATCTCGTCTTCGCGCACCTTTTCCTCAAGCTCCTCCTTAATGGTCTGGCTGTTGATGTTCAGTTGCCTGAACAAGTCGGCCACGGGAGAGGTCTTCTCCCTCAGGATGCCGAGCAAGAGATGCTCTGGCCCCACGTAACTGCTGGCCAGGCGTGTCGCCTCTTCCCTGCTGAAGGCAAGAATCTCTGATACCTTTGGTGAAAACTGACTGGTCATATATGAAGTCTTCTTTTTTTTGATTAATCGATGCAAAATTACACTATTTATTTAATAAGCTGCAAGTATTGTGCCAAAAATCATCGCAACCTTTTATTATGCGCGAAAAACACGCGAAACAGCCTGCCACCCGTCCGCGTCATGCAAAGCGTCAGTAAGATAAAATGTAAAATATTATTGCCAAAATTTAACACTTGGAAACGGGTGCTTTTAGAGCGGGAAAACGGGTCCCGGCAGCACCGTCGGCGGCTTTTTGACCACATTTTTTCGCGATAGTAGCCAAATGGCGTCGCCGTTACGGTGTAATCGCGATGCCATTTCACCGTAACGGCGACGCGATTGCACCGTAACGGCATCGCGATTGCACTGTAACGGCGACGCTAAATCAGCTAAAAAGCAACGCCTAAAAACCGAAAAATGCGCAATACGTTGATAGTCAACAACTTATCAAAATGGCCCATAGTCGCGAAATTTCGAGCCAAGCGATTGCTTGGTCGAAAAAAAACGATTCTCAGACGACCATTTGTAAAATATTATCATAATGCAGGGGCCGACACAAGACCGGGCCGCCGCTATCTCGCCGTGGTCACGAGCCTTGACGGCAGGCTCTCGGCGTTGCAGCCTTTCCTCACGGCCGTAACGAAATACGTTGCGACGGACTTTGCCGTGGCGTGGGTGTCGTAGACCACGGCCTCCAGCTCCGCCTTCTCGCCGTCGGCCCTGTACACGGCATAATAGCAGCCGTCCACCGCGGCCCAGCTCAGTTCCCTTCCCGAAGCCGTGAGCCGTCCTGGCGCCTCAGGCTTTATTTCGTCGCCCTGTCCGAGATACGGCGCCAGGGTGAGACGCGGGAAACGCGATGCTATCACGCCGTTGATGTTCACGGGGTTGTTCATCAGCCAATAGGCACTGTAGAGGGCTGCGCCCGACACCTTGCCGTCGGCGCGTGCCGCGTCTATCTGCCGTGCCAAGTCGTCTGCCGTGCGGTAGACGTTGCTCTTCGCCTTCTCGCCAAACCGGTAGAGCGCGTAGCCGATGAGCAGCTTCGTATTCGACGTGGCGTTCTCGGAGAACCACTTCAGGCGAGGCAGGAACCATCGCTCCGTGCTCCAGTAGAGTTGCGGTATGATGACGTCGCACCATCCCCGCGCCGACCACAGGGCTATGTCGGCATACATGGTGTTGTAGTTGTTCTCATAGTTGCCTTGCGGCGATATTGAGAACACGGCGCTTGGCCTGATGGCCTTTATGGTGTCGTGGGTGGCCACGATGAGCGAGTCGACCATGGCGCGTCGAAAGTCGGCTATCGAGGCGAAGCCCTTGCCGTAGCGTTTGTATTCGGCCTCGTCTCTCATCTTCTCGCCCTTTTGCAAGGCGGGGTAGAAATAGTCGTCGAGGTGTATCCCGTCCACGTCGTAGCGTCGCAGCAGGTCGGCCACGATGGAGCTGACCCTTTGCCGGGTCTCGGGCATGGCGGGGTTGTAGACCCTCACCATGCGGTAGTCTTTCACGAGGTGTCGCGGTATTCTCGCGTCCAGCTTGCCGAACTTGTCGCCATGCCGCTGCTTCTGGTCCACGCGGTAAGGGTTTATCCACGCGTGAAACGACATGCCGCGGCGGTGGGTCTCGTCGATGACCCATCTCAGCACGTCGTAGTCAGGGGCCTTGCCCCGATACCCCGTCACGTATTGGCTCCACGGCTCATAGGGCGAGTCGTAGAACGCGTCGGCCTTGGGGCGCACCTGGAAAAACACCGTGTTGACGTTGAGCCGTTGCAGCGTGTCGAGCATCTGCGTGTACCAGGCCTTCTGCGAAGCCTCGGTGAAGCGGCGGCGAGGCCAGTCGATGCCGCCTATCGTGGCCACCCACACGGCGCGCGCCTCCTTGCCGGGCATGACGAAGCGGGGCGGCTTGGCGGTGGAGTCCTGCGAGAGGGCGGTGTCGTGCTTGTTGTTCTTCTTGTTGCTTATGTTGTTCTTGGCAGTGCCGCACGAGGCCATCAAGATGATTGCCGTGGCGAGCGTCAGACCAAGGATGACGCGGTCTTTTCTCATTATTATATATATGAACCCGTTGGGAATTGAATTTTGTTGACGAATTACAAATTTCGTCATAATACTTGACATACGCAAGCAATTCCCTGAAAATCTTGCGGATTTATTCCTCTGCCATGCTCCTGCGGTATTCGGCTGGCGTCATGCCAAACTTCTTGGAGAACAGGCGATAGAAGGTTTGGCGGATGGGAACGCCACACTCGTTGGCGATGGCCTCGATGGTGTAGTTCGACTTGTCCTTCAGCAACTTGGCGGCATGCTCCATGCGCAGGTTGTTGATG